>CACYLY010000092.1 GCA_902775355.1 Oscillospiraceae bacterium | reverse complement strand
ATAATCATGCCTCCTTGTTCGACACAAGAGAGCATAGAAAAAAGCAGTACCCGAAGCAATCTGGATACTGCTTTACTGTCTTATGAGCACCTGGCTAAAGGCCGGGGCGATCTTTTCGTTCTGTTTATTCCTTGGGCTGGGCCAGCACGCCCGCGTCGGCAAAGCACTGGCGGATGCGCCGGGCGTACAGCTGGGCCTCCCGGGGCGCGTCGGCTTCCGGCATCAGCAGCAGGAAGCGCTCTCCCCGGTGGGGAAGACCGGTGAGGATGTCGTACAGCGCGTCCAGGTTCTCGCCGTACCAGTCCTCCCACCGGAGCTTTTCCCGCAGCTCCCGATACAGGGAGGGAATGTCCGGGCAGAGCGTGAAGTCCACCGACACGGTGCCGGTCAGGTGGTAGAGCAGGCCCTCGCAGGCCATGGATACGTCCTCATAGGCCCGCACGAAATCCCGGGTGTACCAAGGATCGGCGATCTCCTCTCCGGGGAAGCCTGCGAAGTCCATCAGGTTGTGGAGCTTGCCCTCCGGGTCCCCGCCGAAGATCCGGCGCATGTTCCAGAGGTTTTCCTCATCCATGCCGATCAGCAGGTCATAGTCCTCGTAGTCCCGGCGGCGGAGCTGCCGGGCGGTCTTGCCGGCGCAGTCGATGCCATGGGCGGCCAGCACCCGGCGCATGGGGGGATAGACGGGGTTGCCGATCTCCTCGCTGCTGGTGGCGGCGGAGGCGACCGTATAATTGCCGTAAAGCCCGGCCTTTTTCAGCAGGTCCCGGAACACGAACTCAGCCGCCGGACTCCGACAGATATTGCCGTGGCAGACAAACAGGATCTTTGTCATATCGTAAATTCACCTCGAATATCGTGGTTTTTCTTGATTTCCCAAGGCTTTCCTGGCTTTTGGCCTCCCCTTGTATCTCGGCTTATCGTGGCCTTTCGGAGCCTGTCGTAACCGACAATAGTAGTAAAACTGGTAGTAAAAACCTTGCGTTTACTACCGGCTCTTTTCAGCGCTCCGCGACCCGGCTCAGTTCATGATGTATTGCAAAGTCTTGGGATTCATTCCGCTCTTGGCCATGTTGGAGCAGAAGGTGTGGCGGCAGACATGGGGCGTAATCTTCGGCAGCTGCACTTTATAGATGCTGTTATACTTGTCCAGAATGTGCTTGAAGTACTTCTCCCAGTGCAGCGCCACCATCGGCATTTCATTCTTGTCCAGAAACAGAAAGCCGGTATAGCCGTCGATCATCGGCTCCACTTTTGGTTTGATCCGATTGGCAAGGATCCGCCGAAAGCAGTCTGCTACCTCCTTGGTCATGGGAACCATCCGCGTTCCGCTGGTGGTTTTTGTCGGCTCGACGACATAAGTCATGTCCCGTTTGCGCTGCAGCTGGTGATTCACGTTGATCCGCATTTCCTTGAAGTCGATATCGCCTATCGTCAGACCGCAAAACTCAGAGATGCGCAGTCCGGTATGGAACAGAATGTAGATCCCGTCGTAGTACCTGCTGAAGTGCTCGTCCGCCTGAATGAAGCTGAGAAAATCGCGCTCCTGTTTCCTCGTGATGGCCTCCCGGGTAACGCTGTCGTTGACGATCACAGAAGCCAGCTCAAAGTTGAAGGGATTCTTCCGGATCAGATCATCGTCCACAGCCATTTGAAACGCGGGGCGAAGTACACCGCGCACAGAATGGATCGTGCTGTAGCCGCGTCCTTCTTTTTGCAGCTTGATCAGCCAGCCCTTGGCATCCGACAGGTGCACCTTGTCGATCCGCAGCTTTCCGAAGTCGGCCTTCGCGATGATGTTGATCACAAAGTTGTAATTGGCCTCAGTGTTGTGGCGGACGCCGGTTTTCAGGGACACATACTTTTTGACCAGTTCCAGGACGGTATAATTCCCGCCGTTGGAAACGATGTGATCAAACAGATCATGCTCGATTTGCTTCTCTTTCTCACGCAGAGACAACTCCCGTTTCTTCCCGGCAGGGGTGCGGTCGTTCTTGTCCAACCGCCAACTGTAGACAAATTTGACGCTGCCATCATTATCTTTATACTTGAACGCATAGCGTCCATCTTGCCTTTGGCTCTCTCCAAAGCGCAGTACGCGACCGCGATTGTCGCGCCTTTTTTCGCTCATGTAAACTCTCCTTTCA
>CACYLY010000091.1 GCA_902775355.1 Oscillospiraceae bacterium | reverse complement strand
TGTGACCGGCGGCGCTGACGGCGAGAGCGGCGGCTTCAAGCCCTTCGCCAAGGAAGGCAACTGGCCGGTCCGCGACGACGTGAAGGACAAGAAGAACGAGATGACCCTCAAGGAGCTCAACGCGGCTGAACCGGATCTGGCCTCCATCTACAATGTGTTCCTGGATGCGCAGGACCTCTGGATCTTCTGGTTGGATCAGAACCCCAACATTCACTGAGAACAAAGCCGGCCGATGACGCTGGCTGAACCCGGCTGCGGAGCGATCCTCCCGCTCCGCAGCCCCATTTAAACGCTATGAGCTACAACAAGGATCTGAACGGGCATACCGGAGACCTGGAGCGGGAAGACCGTCGCCGGGCACGACAGAAGAAGTGGGAGGAACGGAGCAAGCATTTCTGGCGGACCTTCCTGTTCACCGAGAACGGAAAGCCCAAGAGCGGTTTTCTGATCTACACCTTCTGTCTGAGCGCGGTTTTCATCGCCTTGCATCTGATTGCCTATACCTATATTGTGGATTGGCTCGCCCTGCTGACGGAGAGCTGGCCACTTGTCTTGGGGAACCTTACCGGTTCCCTGTGCGTCAGCGCGGCCGTTTTGCTTGTTGGTTATGTGCTGCACCGGCTGCTGAGCGACAAGCGCCTGATGCTTGGCACCTATCTGTGGCTGCTGCTGTATCTTGTGGCTTCTGTTATCACCATGGCGCTGCTGCTCCGGGACTGGGAAACGATGCGCGTGTTCCTGCACTTTGTGCTGTGGTTCGCGGCGATCCCGGTGGGCCTGGGACTGGTGCTGTTCACGCTGCTCTATCGGCGGGATCATCATGCGCCCGCGCAGGTGGAGGAAGAGCCCGCGTGGAAAAAATATGTCCGCCGCAGCTGAGTGCCGCGGATGTTAGGGAGGATGACCCATGATCACTTCGGTGATGTTTGATATGGGCGGAACGCTGGAGGACGTCTTTGTGGATGAGCAGTCCGAGCTTGCCGCCGTGGAAGAGCTGGACCGGATGCTGCGTGAGGGCGGGCTGGATCCTGAGGTGGATCTGGCGGAGCTCAAGCGCCGCGTGGACGCCGGATGGAAGCGCTACGGCGCCTTCCGGGACAGCTGCGACGTGGAGCTCAAGCCCATCCCCATCTGGCGGGACTATGCCCTCGCAGACTTCAACTTTCCCCGGGAGATCCTGGAGCCCCTCTGCGAGCCCATCGCCCACATGTGGGAGCTGACCCACTATCACCGCAGCCTGCGTCCCCGGGTGCGGGAGATGCTGGAGGGCCTGCGGGATCTGGGACTGAAGCTTGGCGTCATCAGCAATACCGCCGCCATGTACCAGGTCTTTGACAGCCTGGAGGAATACGGCATCCGGGACCTGTTCCAGGACGTGACGCTCTCCTCCGTCACCGGCATGCGCAAGCCTCTGCCGGATATCTTCGAGGTCTCCACCCGGCAGCTTCGGGTGAAGCCGGAAAACTGCGTTTATGTGGGGGATACCATCTCCCGGGACATCATCGGCTCCAAGCGGGCGGGCTTTGCCTGCTCCATCCAGATCTGCTCCAAGCTTACGAAGGAAAAGGACGCCGGCGTAAAGCGGGCGTTTGAGCCGGATTTCGTGGTGGAGGATATCTATGAGGTCCTGCCCGTGGTGAAGGGCCTTTTGGAAGGCAAGTAAATCAGAATACAGGATGCTGCAGGGCTCCGCCGATCGCCGGGCCCTGCCTGCGTTTTTCGATAGAAGGGGATCGAAATGACGCTGATACAATATCTTCACAGTCAATTTACACCTGTGCAGGTGCTGGACTTTGCGGGAAGACTGCTGCTGGCCTGCCTTTGCGGCGCGGCCATCGGGTATGAGCGGAGCAAGCGCTTTAAGGAGGCCGGCATCCGCACCCATATCATCGTGTGCTGCGCGTCCGCGCTGTTCATGCTGGTGTCCAAGTACGGCCTTGCGGACATGATTACGGCGGACGGTGCGTTTTCTTACGGGAGCCACGGGACGGACCCGGCCCGTGTGGCGGCCCAGGTGGTAAGCGGCATCAGCTTTCTTTGCGCGGGGGTGATTTTCAAAAACGAGGGGCTCGTCAAGGGCCTGACCACAGCCGCGGGGCTCTGGTTTACTGCCGGGCTCGGTCTGGCGGTGGGGTCCGGGATGATTTTTCTCGGCATCATCGCCACTGTGCTGATCAGTGCCATCCAGTATTTCATGCATCGCTACGCCGTGGGGGCGGACGCCTATGCCGCCAACCGCATCCAGTTCTCCGTGAAAAGCGACACAGACTTTCGGAGCAGTGGGACGCCCAGGTGGCGGAGAGCAAGATCGCCCGCCGCCGGGACGGCACCACGGACTACGACCTGATCCTCCGCCGCCGCACCGAGATCAGTTACAAGGAACTGAAGATCTTTATGGATTCCCACCCGGAGATCCTCAGCGCCAGCAACAGCCCGATCCGATAAAAACAGAAAACGGGCTGTCACAAAACGGTTAAGGTTTTGAGACAGCCCGTCTTTATCATGATTTGACGCTGCTGGCGTCATGATTTCTCGCTCCGTGATTTGCACTTCGCGCATGATTGGAATTGCTCCTTCGTGCGCCGCCGGGCACAATTTATTGGGCGTGTTGTTTTGCAACACGCCTTTTTCCAAGGATCACAGCAGCTTGCGGTAGGGGGCGCAGGAGGAGCGCTCCACCAGTGTGGGGGAGAGGATCCGGTGGGAATAGCCGGCCTGATCGTTCTGGATCTTGTCAAGCAGAGTGTCTACTGCCACGGAGGCCAGCATCTTCATCGGCTGCTCAATGGTGGTCAGCTCGATCCTGGGCAGGCTGCTGTCCCGGATGTTATCAAAGCCGAGGAGGGACAGATCCTGCGGGATGCGCAGGCCGATCTCCTCCGCCGCCTGCATGAT
>CACYLY010000090.1 GCA_902775355.1 Oscillospiraceae bacterium | reverse complement strand
TAGAGCACAGGTTTGGCGCCGCCCTTTTCGCAAAGGGGCAGGATCTGCCGCAGCGCCTCCTCCGTGGCCGGCTCTCCCGGAAAGGGGTGGGCCTGCTGCTGGAGCACGCAGTAATCATAGCGCCCCTGGAGCAGGGCGAAGCGCAGGGCAAAGTATTCCTCCCGGTGCCAGGCCAGGGATCGGCCCGAATAGGCCAGCAGGGTCACCTCCGGTCTCTCCCCCGTCAGTTCTTCGCACATCCGGGCAAAGAGGGCCGGCATGTCGTTGAAATAACTATGGCTGTTGCCCACGAACAAAACGCGCATGGTCTTCTCCCTTCCGGCGGAATCCGCCCTTTCCGTCTGTCCGCATTCTACCACAGGGCCGGGGTTTTGTCCATTTCCCGGCGGGAAAGATTTCTTGTAAAGCGCGGCGGGGTATGCTATACTGAAAAGCGGTTTGATAGCCCTCGGGTTTCCTGCGAAATCCTGAAACTTTTTCGCGTTTCATACGTTATACGATCAGAACGGTATTCTATCCAGGAAACTACCGGAAAAACAGAAAAGGAGTGTGTACAAGATGAAAAGATGGACGAGACTGCTTGCGATCCTTCTGATGCTGGGGATGCTGCTCTCCCTGAGCGCCTGCGGAAGCAAGGACGCGGACAAACTGGTGCGGGAGCTGGTGGGCGACGACGCCGACGCCATCATCCTCAAGGACTTTGATTCTCCTCTGGCCTTCTACCGGGCCGTGGAGCAGCGCCGGGCGGACGAGCTGGTGGGTCTGGCCTTGGGCAACGCCCTGCTGCAGAAAACCGGGACCGACGCTTTTCTCCAGACGGATTTTCTGACGGCGCTGGATCAGAGCGTGCTGGACCAGGACCTGCTGGATCTGGCCACCGAGGCCGCCGGAATGGACCTGAGCTGGATCCGGAACCTGGGCCTGAGCATCACTGCCGGGCGCAGCGGAGATCTGATGCAGGCCAACGCGGCGCTGCGTCTCAACGACACGGACATCATCCACATGGACGTGGTCATGGACAACGCCAGCATGACCGAGTATCTGGCGGTCCCCGAGATCAACGAATCCTATACCTCCGTGAATCTGCTCGACATGCTGGGCAGCTACTCCTCCCTCAGCAGCGAGGAGATCATGGATCTGTTCTCCGGCAACGCCGACCAGAACACGGCGGCGCTGGAGCTGTTCAAGCGCTACTACAAGCTGGCGCTGGACAACATCACCAAGCTGGAGCTGAGCGACGGCACGGTCAGCGCCGGGGGCCTGAGCTGCAGCTGCAGCATCGCCAAGGTCACCATTGAGGCCGAGGACGTGCAGCGCATCGGCAACGCCGTGCTGGACGCCGCCGCCCAGGACAAGGACGTGGAGGCGCTCTTTTACCGCAGCATGCGCATGTCCGGCGACTTTGACGGCAGCGCCGAGGACTTCCACGCCAAGTACGCGGAACTGATCCGGGAAGCCAAGAGCGATCTGGAGGATGTGGACGACAGCGGCAGCGTCCTCATGACCGTGTATATCGACGCCAAGGGCGAGATCCTGGGCCGCAGCATCGAGGGCATCAGCGAGGGCGAGCGCGTGCTGCTCCTCTCCTACCTCACCGCCCGGGACGGGGACAAGATCGGCATTGAGGTGGAATACAACCTCGACAACAAGTACAGCAGCTGGGAGAATCACACCGTGGTGAAGGCCAGCGGCACCGGCACCTACTCCTCCGACTCCGGCAAGCTCACCGGCAGCTACCTGGTGACCTATTACGAGATGGAGGA
Source organism: Oscillospiraceae bacterium (assembly GCA_902775355.1). Classification (GTDB taxonomy): domain Bacteria; phylum Bacillota; class Clostridia; order Oscillospirales; family Oscillospiraceae; genus Limivicinus. The sequence continues at coordinate 1,227 of CACYLY010000090.1, read as the reverse complement.
CTACCAGGGCAAGCAGACCGAGAAGAACCTGGAGCTCTTCAACGTGAACATGGACATCACCCTGGGCAGGGAAGGCCTGCTGGGCGAGATCCTGATGACTCCCTGCGACGATCTGATCAACCTGGCCCTGGAGGAGCTCGGGGACCTTCCCGAACCCGTCACCCGGCTGATCCGCAGCCTGAGCGTCGCCATCGTCAACAAGAGCAGCGACGGCAAGATCGACGCTGCCCTCGTCCTGCGCACGGACGGCAAGGATCTGCTGACCATGAGCCTCACCCAGGCGCCCTGCGAGAAGTTTGACATTGCGATCCCCACCGACGTGGTAGATATGAACACCTGGAGCAGCTCCATCGGCTACTCCGCCCTCAACACCATCATGAACAATCTCCGCAGCGCCGGCGTGCCCGCTTCCCTGTTCAACTCCCTGCTGGGCTGAGCGCGCCATGGATCTGCAGGTTGAAAACGTAACAAAACGATACGGACGCAAGCAAGTCCTCAAGGGGGTCAGCTTCACGGCTGACCGGGGCGACTGCGTCGGCATCCTGGGCACCAACGGGACGGGCAAGTCCACGCTGCTGCGCATCATGGCCGGCGTGCTCAAGGCCAATGGGGGGCGCTGTCTCTGGCAGGGCGAGGACCTGCTGAAGAACGCCTCCCTCCGGTCCCAGACCGTGGCCTATGTCCCCCAGGGCACCCCGCTGATCGAGGAGCTGAGCGCCCTGGACAATCTGCGCCTTTGGTACGAGCCCCGGAGCCTGGAAAAGAGTCTGGAGGCGGGCGTGCTGCGCCAGCTGGGGGTCCACGAGTTTCTGAAGACCCGGGCCTCCCGGCTCTCCGGCGGCATGCGCAAGCGCCTGAGCATCGGCTGCGCCATCGCCCGGGACCCGGACGTGCTGCTGCTGGACGAGCCCACCGCCGCCCTGGACCTGGTGTGCAAGGAGCGGATCCTGGATGTTTTCGAGAGCTTCCGCAAGGACGGGGGCCTGCTGGTGCTGGTGACCCACGACCAGTGGGAGCTGAGCATGTGCGGCAAGCTGCACATGCTCTCCGGCGGCCTGCTGACGCCCTATGCCTACGCGGGGGACCTGCGGGCTCTGATCCGGGATCTGGACCGCCCATGAGACAGCACCGATCGTATTTCGGCCTGCAGCTGAAGCGGGCCGCGGCGCTGGCGCCCCAGATGCTGGCCGTGACGCTGCTGCTGGCGGTGCTCACCGCCCTGGCGGC
>CACYLY010000089.1 GCA_902775355.1 Oscillospiraceae bacterium | reverse complement strand
AAATAGTATCAATCCAGTATCAAGAGCAGTATGGACGGGCAAAAAAGCCTGTATTCATGCGGGTTTTCGCCGTTTCGAGCGTCATTCCCACTCGATGGTCCCGGTGGGCTTGGGGGTCAGGTCGTAGAGAACGCGGTTCACGCCCTTGACTTCGCTGGTGATGCGCGCGGTGATGTGCTGCAGCAGGGCGAAGGGCACGTCCTCCACCGTGGCGGTGACAGCATCCCGGGTGTTGACGGCGCGGATCACCACGGGCCAGTCGTAGGTTCTGAGGCCGTCCCGGATGCCGGTGGACTTGAAGTCGGGCACGATGGTGAAGTACTGCCACACCTTGCCCTCCAGGCCGTTTTTGGCAAACTCCTCCCGCAGGATGGCGTCGGACTCCCGCACGGCCTCCAGACGGTCCCGGGTAATGGCGCCTACGCAGCGCACGCCCAGGCCGGGGCCGGGGAAGGGCTGGCGGTACACCATGTTGTCCGGCAGGCCCAGCTCGTGGCCCACCACGCGGACCTCGTCCTTGTACAGGAACTTGATGGGCTCTACCAGCTCAAACTGCAGATCCTCCGGCAGGCCGCCCACGTTGTGGTGGGCCTTCACCGGGCCGCTCTCCAGAATGTCGGGGTAGATGGTGCCCTGGGCCAAAAATTCGATGCCGTCCAGCTTGCGGGCCTCTTCCTCAAAGACACGGATGAACTCGGCGCCGATGATCTTCCGCTTCTGCTCCGGCTCGGCAACGCCGGCCAGCTTGTCCAGGAAGCGGTCCACCGCGTCCACATAGATGAGGTTTGCGTCCATCTCGTCCCGGAAGACCCGGACGACCTGCTCGGGCTCGCCCTTGCGCAGGAGGCCGTGGTTGACGTGCACGCAGGTCAGCTGCTTGCCCACGGCCCGGATGAGCAGCGCGGCGACCACAGAGGAGTCCACCCCGCCGGACAGGGCCAGCAGGACCTTCTTTTCGCCGATCTGCGCCCGCAGGGCCTCCAGCTGCTCCGCAATGAAAGCCCGGGCCAGCTCGGGCGTGGTGATGCGCTCCATGTTCTCGGGACGACGGTTGTTTGCCATAGCGTTTTCCCCCTGTTTTGATTAGATTTCCCCGCTATTATACGACAGAGGCCGCGGACCGCGCAAGGGTGTTCCTTGCACAAATTTTCCAGCTCCGGCCCCGGGCCTCTCGTGTGATTTGCCCGCAGGGGCCAAAGCTGTCACGGCTTCTCCCACGAAAGAAGACGGCGTAGGGGACAAGCCCCTCCCCTGCGCTGTCATCCTGAGCGCAGCGGAGTCGAAGGATCTTTCCCCGCAGCGCCGACCATTGGTCGGCGTTCCCTCGTCCTGCAGAATCGTTCCGTTTTCACCGGGCAATGCCCTGCGCTACGGGGAAACGGACGTGGATCGGCGTACCTGGTACTACCCTTCCGTCACGGTGCTTGCGGGGGACGCGCCGTGACACACCCAAGCCCCCTTGCACAGGGGAGGTTAACGGGCTGCCGAGGGCGTCAGCCCCTACAGAGGAGGACCCGACGCTCGGCGCGGGTCGGCGGGAGGGGACAAGCCCCTCCCATACGGCGGGAACCGGCGTTTGCGCGGATCGGCGGGCGACCGAAGGTCGCCCCTACGACGAAAACGGGAAGAGAAACCTCGGTTCCTCTTCCCGTTTTCGTTTTACTGTTGATAGTGGTGCGCGTCCTGCAGGACCATTTCCTTGACCTTGAGGAGCCGGACCTTCGTGGCGTTCTCGTTCTCCTCCAGCTTCATGGAGATGTACTTGATGTTGCCCTCCAGCTCGGGGATCATCACGTACTCCAGGGCGTTGACCCGGCGGCGGGTCTTCTCGATCTCCTCCGCCAGCAGCTGCATGGTCTTCTCCACCTCGGCCAGCTCCAGCATATCCTGGAAGACCTGCGCCAGCTTTTCCAGCGCGTCATCCAGCTCGCCCGAGGTCTGGGCGAAGCCGTAGGGGTAGATTTCCGAGGGATCGTTGCTCTTGGTCTGGAACTTGTAGCGGGGGACGTTGACGCTCATGATGTTTTTATAGGTCAGCTCCAGCTCCACGCTCTGCCGGGGATAGAGCAGGGCCTGTTCCATCATCTCCGGGGACATGACGGAGCTTGCCACCTGCTGGGAGGCAAAGGCTGCGGTGAGCCCCTGCTCCACCTTGGTGCGCAGCTCCTTGTTGCGCCGGACCACGTCCATGAACTGACGCATCAGCTCGTCCCGCTTGTCCTTCAGGAGCTTATGGCCCCGCCGGGCCGTTTTCAGGCGCCCCTTCAGGCGGTTCAGCACCATTCTTGTCGGGGTTATCGCGGTAGTTGCCAAAAAATCACTTCCTTCGTCCGTGAAATGAAGACGCTTCGCTAGTGAAGGAATGAAGACGCTTCGCTCATGAAGAAATTATGGTGTCGCCTTCGGCGACGGATTTCAATCCGGTGCCGCTTCGCGGCACTCCTCAATTTCTTCATTCCTTCATTCTTTCATTTCTTCATTCCTCTTTGGGCAGATACTTCTCGATCATCTCGGGCTTGATGCGCTTGAGCTCGCGGCGGGGCAGGATCTTCAGGAGCTCCCAGCCCAGATCCAGGGTCTCCTGGATAGAGCGGTTGGTGCTGTTGCCCTGGCTGACATAGCGGCGCTCGAACTCGTCGGCGAACTTGGCGAAGAGCTTGTCGTCCTCGCTCAAGGCGGCCTCGCCCAGGATGGTCATCAGCTCCTTGGCGTCCTTGCCGCGGGAGTAGGCGGCGAAGAGCTGGTTCATGGTGCCGGCGTGGTCCTCGCGGGTCTTGCCCACGCCGATGCCCTTGTCCTTCAGACGGCTCAGGGAGGGCAGCACGTCCACCGGCGGCACGATGCCCTTGCGGTGCAGGTCCCGGCTCAGGATGATCTGGCCCTCGGTGATATAGCCGGTCAGGTCGGGGATGGGATGGGTCTTGTCGTCCTCGGGCATGGTCAGGATGGGGATCATGGTGATGGAACCCTTCTTGCCCTGCCGGCGGCCGGCGCGTTCATACAGGGTGGCCAGGTCCGTGTACAGGTAGCCGGGGTAGCCGCGGCGGCCCGGGACCTCCTTCTTGGCGGCGGAGACCTCGCGCACGGGGGGTGGCGATACGCTCCACGGCGGGGTCGTTGGCCAGGTTGGAGAAGACCACGGTGCGGTCGATGGCGCCGGTGCGGCGGAAGTCGTTGATGAAGAACTCGGACTCCTCGAAGGTGATGCCGATGGCGGCAAAGACCACGGCGAAGGTCTCATTGTCCCCCAGCACCTTGGCCTGGCGGGCGATCTGGGCGGCCAGGGCGGCGTGGGGCAGACCGGAGCCGGAGAAGATGGGCAGCTTCTGGCCGCGGACCAGGGTGTTCAGGCCGTCGATGGTGCTCACGCCGGTCTGGATGAACTCGGCGGGGTAGGCACGGGCGGCGGGGTTCATGGGCAGGCCGTTGATGTCCTTGTGGGCGTCGGCCAGGATGGCGGGGCCGCCGTCGATGGGCTCGCCCATGCCGTTGAAGACGCGGCCCAGCATGTCCTCGGAAACGGCCAGCTGCTGGGGATGCCCCAGGAAGCGGACCTTGCTCTGGGCCAGGTTGATGCCCTGGGCGGACTCGAAGAGCTGTACCACAGCCCGGTCGCCCTCCACCTCCAGCACCTTGCAGCGGCGCTTCTGGCCGTTGGGCAGCTCGATCTCGCCCAGCTCGTCGTAGGTGACGCCTTCCACGTGCTCCACGATCATCAGGGGGCTCGCGATCTCGCGGATGGTTCTATACTCTTTGATCATTCGTCCTCACCTCCGGCAATGACTTCTTCGATCTCGCGCTTCATCTGGGCCTCGATCTCGGCGAACTCGGTCTCGAAGACCTTGGCGTCGGCCATCTTGGCCCGGCCCACCCGCTCCCGGGAGGGGATGGTGAAGAGCTTGTCCATATCGGCGCCCTTCTGCAGAGCGTCCCGGCACAGGGTGTCGAAGCGCAGCACCAGGTCCATCAGCTTGAACTGCTTCAGGTAGGAGGAATAGGCGTCCTCGTCCACGAAGGCGTTCTGCTGCAGGAAGTCCTCGCGGATGCTCTTGGCGGTCTCCATGGTGAGACGGTCCGCGGGGCTCAGGGCGTCCTGGCCCACCAGGCGGACGATCTCCTGCAGTTCGTTCTCCTCCTGCAGGATCTGCATGGCCTTGGAACGGTTCTGCATGTACGCCTCGCCGAACTGCTTGGTGTACCAGGGAGTCAGGGTGTCCAGATACAGGGAATAGGAGGTCAGCCAGTTGATGGCCGGGAAGTGGCGGGCGTAGGCCAGGCTGGAGTCCAGAGCCCAGAAGACCTTGACGATGCGCATGGTAGCCTGGGCGACAGGCTCGGAAATGTCGCCGCCCGGAGGGGACACGGCGCCGATGGCGGTGACGGAACCCTGACGGTCGTCGCTGCCCAGGCACTCCACCACGCCGGCCCGTTCATAGAACTGGGCCAGACGGGAGGCCAGGTAGGCGGGGTAGCCCTCTTCGCCGGGCATCTCTTCCAGACGGCCGGACATCTCGCGCAGGGCCTCGGCCCAGCGGGAGGTGGAGTCGGCCAGGACGGCCACGTCGTAGCCCATGTCCCGGAAGTATTCGGCGATGGTGATGCCGGTGTAGATGGAGGCCTCGCGGGCCGCCACCGGCATGTCGGAGGTGTTGGCGATCAGCACGGTGCGCTTCATCAGCGGCTCGCCGTTGCGGGGGTCCTTCAGCTCGGGGAACTCCATCAGCACGTCCGTCATCTCGTTGCCGCGCTCGCCGCAGCCGATGTAAATGACGATGTCCACGTCAGACCACTTGGCCAGCTGGTGCTGCACCACGGTCTTGCCGGAGCCGAAGGGGCCGGGGACGGCGGCGGTGCCGCCCTTGGCGATGGGGAACAGGGTGTCG
>CACYLY010000088.1 GCA_902775355.1 Oscillospiraceae bacterium | reverse complement strand
GCGCTGCCGGTGGCAGATGAAGCGAGTCCGAAATTTCCGCAGCGGTCGAAAAATGCAAGGAAGAGCGTACGCCCGCAGCATTTTTCGGGCACCGCAAGGTGGAATTGCGGACTCGCGCTGCCGGTGGCAGATGAAGCGAGTTCGGAATTTCCGCAGCGGTCGAAAAATGCAAGGAAAAGCGTACGCCCGCAGCATTTTTCGGGCACCGCAAGGCGGACAGCTGTCGAGCGAGCGCAGCGAACGAGACTGAAGGGGTCATTCCCTCATTTCTTCATTTTTTCATTCTATCTGCCGCCAGTGCCGGCGGCATTCTTGACAAAGAGGAAAAACGCATATGAGTATCGTCTATGACGCCGCTGCCCGGACCCTGACCCTGCACACCCGGGAGAGCAGCTATCAGATGCAGATCGGGCCCCTGGGCTATCTGCTGCATACCTACTACGGCCGCCGGGCGGAGGGCAATTTCGGCCCTCTGCACCTGCGCAAGGACGTGGGCTTCTCTCCGGTGCCCCACGCCCTGGCGGAGGAGACCCGGGGCTGGTCTCCGGACACCATGCCCCTGGAGCTCAGCGGTGCCAACGCCGGGGATTTCCGGACGCCCGCGGTCTGCGCGGCGGCGGAGGACGGACAGCGGGGCCCGGACCTGCGCTATGTGCGTCATGAGATCCGCCCGGGCAAGTACAGCCTGAACGGCCTGCCCGCCGCCTTTGATCCCGGCGGGGAGGCGGAGACCCTCTCCGTCACCCTGGCGGACGAGTCCCTGGGCCTGGAGGCAGAGCTTCTCTACGCCGTGTACGAGAGCCGGGACATCGTCACCCGGGCCCTGCGCCTGCGCAACACCGGCAAGGGAACCCTGACGCTGGAAAAGACCGCCTCCTGCTGCCTGGACCTGCCCTTTGGGGACTGGGACCTGCTGCACTTCCATGGCCGCCACGCTATGGAGCGCCAGCCCGAGCGGACGCCGGTGATGAACGGCGCCATGCGCCTGGGCTCCCGTCGGGTGGCCTCCAGCCACCAGCACAACCCCTTCGCCATCCTCTGCGGCCGCCATACCACCGAGGACGCGGGGGACTGCTATGGGCTGATGCTGGTCTACTCCGGCAGCTTCGAGCTGGAGGCGGAGCAGGATCAGATGGGCTCTGTGCGCCTGAGCGCCGGTATCCAGAGCGAGGGCTTTTCCTGGACTCTGAGACCCGGTGAGAGCTTCGACGCCCCGGAGGCCCTGCTCTGCTTCCGGCACGACGGCCTCAACGCCCTGAGCCAGTGCTATCACCGCTTCCTTCGCCGCTGCCTCTGCCGCAGCCCCTTCAGCGGCGCGCTCCGGCCGGTGCTGCTCAACAACTGGGAGGCTACCTACTTCGATTTCAACAGGGACAAGATCCTGGCCATCGCCCGAGAGGCCAGGGACCTGGGCGTGGAGCTGCTCGTGCTGGACGACGGCTGGTTCGGCCGTCGCAGCGACGACCGCAGCAGCCTGGGAGACTGGTTCGTGAACGAGGAGAAGCTGCCCGGCGGCCTGGAGCCCCTGATCCGGGGCGTGAAGGACCTGGGGCTGCGCTTTGGCCTCTGGGTGGAGCCGGAGATGGTCAGCGAGGACTCGGCGCTCTATCGCTCCCATCCGGACTGGGCCCTGGCCCTGCCCGGAAGAGAGCCCTTCCTGAGCCGCAGTCAGCTGGTCCTGGATCTGAGCCGCCCGGAGGTCGCGGACTGGATCTATGAGACCGTGGCCGGGCTGCTGCGCCGCTACGACATCGACTATATCAAGTGGGATTTCAACCGCAGTCTCACCGATCTCTACAGTCCCGCCCTGCCGCCGGAGCGGCAGGGGGAGCAGGCCCACCGCTGCACGCTGGGCCTCTATTCCGTGATGGAGCGGCTGACAGCGGCATTTCCCCAGGTCCTCTTCGAGGGCTGCGCCGGCGGCGGCGGCCGCTTCGACGCGGGGATCCTGGCCTATTTCCCCCAGATCTGGTGCAGCGACGACACCGACCCCATTGAGCGCCTGACGATCCAGCGGGGCACCTGCTACGGCTACCCCCTGTCCGCCGTAGGCGCCCATGTGTCCGCCTCCCCCAACCACCAGACCGGCCGGCGCACCCCGCTGGATACCCGGGCGTTGGTGGCCATGGCCGGCGGCTTCGGCTACGAGCTGGATCCCGGCAAACTCAGCGAGGAGGAGAAGGCGCGCATCCGCGGCCAGATCCGCCGCTTCCGGAAGCTGGCCCCCCTGCTGCGGGAGGGGGATCTCTACCGGTTGACGGAGCTGGACGACCGGCGGGACTACGAGGCCTGGCAGATCGTCTCGGAGGATCGGGACGAGAGCCTGGTGAGCCTGGTCCTGACTCATCCCCGGGCCAACCCCCGGCCCCTGCACCTGCGCCTGAAGGGTCTGGATCCGGCGGCCCGCTACCGGCTGGAGCGTCTGGAGGTCTTTGAGGCCTATCTGCCCGAGCCCCCGGAGGAGCTGCCGGAGCTCTTCAGCGGCGCGGCCCTGCTCTACGCAGGCCTGACCCTGCCGAGGATGATGGGGGACTACCCCGGCGTGCAGCTGCAGCTGCGGAAAGTGGAGGACTGAGCCATGCTGCCACGGGATCCCTTCATTTTGCTAAGCTATGTAAACCAAAAGCTCCGGGACGACTACGACTCGCTGGACGCGCTCTGCGAGGATCTGGAGCTGGACCGGGACGCCCTGGAGAAGCGGCTTGCCGAGGCGGGCTTTGCCTACGACGAAGCGCGCAACTGCTTTCGCTGAGGAGGGACGGCTGTGGGCTACATCGAAGAGCTGCGCAAGCTGGTGGGTCACCGGCGGGTGATCCTCTGCGGCAGCAGCGTGGTGATCCGCAACGACAGGGGAGAGCTGCTGCTGCAGGAGCGCCGCCACCCCGCGGGCCGCTGGGCCTTTCCCGGCGGGCTCATGGAGCTGGGAGAGTCCAGCGAGGACACCGCCCGCCGGGAGGTCCGGGAGGAGACGGCCCTGGAGCTGGGCAGGCTCCGGCTCATCGGGGTCTATTCCGGGCCGGACGCTCTCTGCTCCGCCCCTAACGGGGACGAGTGGTATGTGGTCAACTGCGCCTACGCCTGCGACGAGCCCCTGGGCGAGGCGAGAGTCAACGACGGCGAGTCGGTCCGCCTCCGCTGGTTCAAGCCGGAGGACATCCCGGCGGGGCTGGTAAGGAGCCACAAGCTGATTTTGGCGGACTACCTGCGGAATGAAAGAATGAAGGAATGAAGGAATGAAGGAATGAAGGAATGACCCCTTCAGTCTCGTTCGCTGCGCTCGCTCGACAGCTGTCCGCCTTGCGGTGCCCGAAAAATGCTGCGGGCGTACGCTCTTCCTTGCATTTTTCGAC
>CACYLY010000087.1 GCA_902775355.1 Oscillospiraceae bacterium | reverse complement strand
CGACAGCGTAGTAGGAAGGCACGCCCATGATGGCGCCCATCTCATAGCGCTTGCCGTTGTAGGTCGGACTCCAGCACTTGCCGCCGACCCGGCCCTGACGCTCCAGGATGGTGTAGTTGGTGTAGCCCTTCTGCTCCAGATACATGCCGGCGGACAGGCCCGCGGGGCCGCCGCCGATAATGCAGATTCGCGTGTTTTTGTCCATGTTTACCCCTCCGTATAGTATAGATGAAAAGTAAAAAAACTCGCTGTTTTGATTATACAACATAAGAAAAGTTTTTGTCACTATATAATTTGCAACGGCTGTCAAATTCCTGTCATTTTTTTCGGTTTTCCTCTTTCCCCGGTTCACGGAGTATGTTATACTGCAGAAAAGGAGGTCGATCCCCATGCGCTTTCAAGGTTTTGAAGAGCTGCTCCGCTATTGGGCAGAAAAAACGCCTGATTCTCCCGCCCTTCGCTATAACGGCCGGACCCTCAGTTTTTCTCAGTTCCGGGAGGCGGTGCTGTCCCGCGCCGAAGAGCTGCGCAAATCCGGCAAAACCTGTCTCGGTCTCCTCTCCGACGGGAGCATGGACTGCGTGATCGAGCTCTTTGCCGCCAACCTCGCGGGACTGCAGATCGTCATGCTGGACGAGAACGCCCCCTCCGTGCTGCTGCGGCAGCTGCTGGCCTATACGGACGTCGATACCCTCTGGGGCGATGTGGATCTGGTCGAGGAGCTGAGTCCTTATCTCACTTCCGGCGTGCGGGACGGAGAGGGCAAGATCCTCTTCTTCACCTCCGGCACCACCGAGCGGGCCAAGGCCGTGGTGCTGACGGACCATTCTCTCTGCCAGAGCGCCTTCAACGGTTCGGAAAAGCTGCCCCTCTCTCCAGAGGACACGCTGCTGTGTCTGCTGCCCCTGGGGCACGTGTTCGGCTTCGTCTGCGGCCTTCTCTGGGGTCTCAGCTGCGGTGCCTGCGTGGCCCTGGGCCGGGGTTCCCGGCATTACATCGACGACTGCAGCTTCTATCAGCCCACGGCGGTCTCCGTGGTGCCCCTGCTGCTGGGCTTTCTCATGCAGCAGCGCCTGCTGAACACGGAACTGAAGCTGATCCTGGTGGGCGCGGGAGACTGCCCCCCTGCCCTCTTGCAGGCGGCAGCCGCCATGGGCATCCGCGTTAGCTTCGGCTACGGCCTCACCGAGACCAGCTCCGGCGTGGCCATCAGCGTCTCCGGCGATCCCTACGCCATGGAGATCTGCCCGGACGATACCATCACTCTGTCCGAGGATGGGGAGATCCTGATCCAGGCCCCCACCTGCATGATGCAGGGCTATTACAAGCGGCCGGAGAGCACCGCGCAGGTGCTGATCGACGGGGTCTTCCACACCGGCGACCTGGGCCACTTCGACGAGGAGGGCAAGCTCCACATCACCGGGCGGAAGAAGGATATCCTGGTGCTGCCCGACGGCACCAAGATCTTCCTGCCGGAGTATGAGGCCGCCATCGCCCGGGTCCTGGGCCATACGGAGCTGGCCGTGATCCTCAAGGACAATCGCCCTCTGCTGATCTACAGCGGCGAGGCGAACAAGGAGGATTTGAGCAAGGCCCTGCTGCCGCTGATGACCGAGCTTTCCAGAGGACAGCGGCTCGGCGGGATTCAGATCGTACAGGAACCGCTGCCCCGGACGGCAACGGGTAAAATCAAACGCTGGGAACTCCAGCAGAAAGAAGGCGTACAATGACCAGAACTGAAGTGATCGATCAGATCCGTACCGTGGTTTACAACTGCTACCCCGATATGGAGGGGCAGAGGCTGGAAGAGGACACGGTCATCAACACCGAGACCGCCATCGACTCCATGGGCTTTATCCTGATCATCTGCAAGCTGGAGGCCCTGTTCAACGTGAAGATCCCCGAGCGGCAGTGGGCCAAGCTCTCCACCGTGGGCGACGTGGCGGACGCCATCATCAAGCGTCTGCCCAAGGCATGATCATGTACCGGGAAGAGCTGCTTCTCCGAAGCAAGGACGTGGATCTGCACCAGCGGCTGCGGACCTCCAGGCTGTTCGAGCTGCTGCAGGAGGCATCCATCCGCCACACGGAGCAGTTGGGCGTGGGCCGGGACAAAACCCTGGACAAGGGACTGCTCTGGATCGTGGGTCTGCAGCGGGCCCAGATCTCCCGCATGCCGGTCTATGACGAGCAGATCCTTCTCAAAAGCTGGCCGGGCGACACCATGCACCTGTTCTTTCCCCGCTATTACCAGATGGAGACGGCCGCGGGCGAGGTGCTGCTGCGAGCCAGCGCCCTCTGGACCCTTGTGGACCAGGAGACCCGCAAGGTAGTATTTCCCGAGAAATACGGGGTCGTCATTCCCGGAGAGCCCACCGGCGAGGAGATCGGCCTGCCCTCCTCCCCCCGCCGCATGGAGCTGACGGAAACGGTCCCCTTCCGGGTGCCCTACAGCTATGTGGACCTGAACGGCCACATGAACAACACCCGCTATTTCGACCTGGCGGAGGACTGCGTTCCCGGCTCCCGGGAAGGCCGCCCCCTGCGCCTGATCCAGACGGAGTATGTCAGCGAGGCCAAGCTCGGAGACGAGCTTCGGGTCCGCTGGGGCTGCGACGGGAAGGTCTTCTATCTCCAGGGCGAGGGAGAAAAACCCGTGTTCCGCATGCGTCTGGAATACGGAGAATGATTCCATAAAGCATGAAAAATCCACCGACTCTGTCGGTGGATTTTTCATGTGATTTTTTTATTCGTCTTTCTTGTCAGGATCCTTGTTCTCCGTCCCCAGGGACCAGGGATCTTCGATCTTCCCGATGGACCAGGGGTCTTCCGGAGTCTCCGGCGTCTCCGGCTTCGGAGGATCTGCCGGCTTCTCCGGCGTCTCGGGCGTCTCGGCTGTCTCGGGCTCGTCAAAGCGGGCGATCTTCCGGGCGGGGCGCTCGATGGTGCTGTCGTTGCGGGCCAGGCGGGCCTGCTTCTCGCTCTCGGGCATGAACTCGCCGTGCTCGAAGAAGTAGTTGAACTCTTCGCCTTCCATGGACTCGTGCTCCAGCAGATACTCCGCGATGGCGCGCAGCTGCTCGGCGTGCTCGGTAAGGATCCCCTCGCACATCTGAGAGGCCTGGTCAAAGATGGCCTTGACCTCCTCGTCGATAGCGGCGGCGGTCTCCTCGGAATAGCTCTTGGTCTGGCCAAAGTCCCGGCCGATGAAGATGGAGTGGCCGGAGCTGTCATAGGAAATGGGTCCAAGCCGATCGCTCATGCCGTATTTGGTGACCATGTCCCGGGCCAGGGAGCTGGCGTGCTGGATGTCCCCGGAAGCGCCGGTGGAGATATCGTCCAGAAACAGCTTCTCGGCGATGCGGCCGCCCAGGGCGACCACGATGCTCTCGAACATCTCCTGCCGGGAGGTGAAATTCTCCACATCCTCCTCGGGGCGGAACAGCGTGAAGCCGCCTGCCGGGCCTCTGGGGATGATGGTGATGAAGTGCACCGGGTCCACATGCTTGCAGAACCTGGAAGCCACCGCATGGCCGGACTCGTGATAAGCCGTGAGCCTGCG
>CACYLY010000086.1 GCA_902775355.1 Oscillospiraceae bacterium | reverse complement strand
TATCATACGAGCGAGACGAGGGAGGGCAGGACAACAGAGACCCCTTCCGTCATCCGGCTTGCGTGAGAAGCCGGATGCCACCTCCCCCAAAGGGGGAGGCATGAGAGCGGGGTGAGGGCGTGATCAACTGGTCCAGAATCGAGGCGCAGTATGTTTCCGGAGAGAAGACGCTGCGGGAGCTGGCCAAGGAAAAGAGGGTCAGCTATTCCACGCTGAGCAAGAAGGCCTCCGAAGGAGGCTGGGCCGCGAAACGGAAAAAATACCGGGCCGAAGTGGAAAGCGAGGCGCTTGCGCGCGCCCGGGAGCGGGGCCTGAAGCGAATGGACGAGCTGCTGAAGGCTTCGGAAAAACTGATGGACGCCGCCGTGGAGGCCATTCAGGACAATAAGCAATTCAAACGCTGGGTGACGACCGGGGGCTGCGGCGAAGGCGCCAGCGAGACTGTGGAAAAGGTTTTCGACAAGCGTGACACCAGGGCCATGAAGGACATGGTGTTCGTGCTGAAGGAGCTGACCGGGATTTTGCGGGACGCCTACGGCCTGCAGACGCCCGCCCAGGAGCTGGGCGAGAAGCTGGCCCGGGAGCGGATCAGCCAGGTCAAGGCGCAGACGCAGAAGCTGCGCAGGGAAAACGGCGACGGCGGGAAAGAGAGTGGAGGCGCGCTGATCCTGCCGGTGATCGACGAGGTGGAGCGGGACGAGGAGTGACGAGTATCCCCCCCGCCCCTTTGGGGCACCCCCCCTTTAGGCAAGGGGGGCATCGGGCCGCCGAGGGCGTCGGCCCCTACGGGCAAGGGAGCCAAATTGGAGCCGAGGAACGGGAGACGGAAAAATGAGGATTGACGGGGCGCCGTGCAGGACGGTGTGGACGCCGCAGCCGCGGCAGATCGCCTTCATGCGCAGGGGCGAGGATGAGGTCCTGTACGGCGGGGCGGCCGGAGGCGGCAAAAGCGACGCCCTGGTGATCGAGGCCACGCGGCAGGTGCAGATCCCCTACTACAAGGGGCTGATCCTGCGGAAGACCTTCCCGCAGCTGACGGAGCTGATCGAAAAGAGCCTGCGCTATTACACCGCGGCATTCCCCAGGGCCAGATACAACGAGCAGAAGCACACCTGGACCTTTCCGAGCGGGGCCAAGATCGTCTTCGGATCCCTGCAGCATGACAAGGACAAGTTCAACTATCAGGGCAAGGCCTTTGATTTCATCGCCTTCGACGAGCTGACGCACTTCACCTTCGACGAATATATCTACATGCTGAGCCGAAACAGGCCGAACGGGCCGGGGACGCGGGTATACATCCGCAGCACGGCAAACCCGGGCGGCGTGGGCCACAGCTGGGTGAAGGAGCGCTTCATCACGGCGGGAGAGCCGATGAAGACCGTATGGGAAGAGGCGGTGATCGTATTCCCGGACGGGCACAGCGAAAAGCAGTGGATGAGCCGGGCCTACGTGCCGGCCAGCGTGTTCGACAACAAGATCCTGCTGGCGAACAATCCGCAGTACCTGGCGAAGCTGGCGAGCCTGCCGGAAAAGGAAAAGCAGGCGCTGCTTTACGGAGACTGGGACACCTACGAGGGGCAGTTCTTCGAGGACTTCCGGATCGAGCCGGACATGAGAGCGGCCAATGCCGCGGGCGTGGATCTGCCGCGGGAGGAGCTGAGAAAGCAGCGGCGCTGGTGCCACGTGATCGAGCCCTTTGATATCCCGCAGCAGTGGAAGATCTACCGGAGCTTCGACTGGGGCTACAACAGGCCCTTCTCCGTGGCCTGGTGGGCCGTGGACTTCGACGGCACAGTGTACCGGATCCTGGAGATGTACGGATGCACGGACACGCCCAACACCGGCGTGAAGTGGATCCCGGAGAAGGTCTTCCAGGAAATCGCCAAGGCAGAGCGGGAGCACCCCTGGCTGAAGGGGCGCAGGATCGGCGGGATCGCGGATCCTGCCATCTGGAACGCGGAGACGGGCGTCTCCATCGCGGAGACGGCGGCGAAGGCCGGCGTGTACTTCGAGAAGGGAGACCACCAGAGAATCCCGGGCTGGCTGCAGCTGCACTACCGGCTGGCCTTCGACGAGAACGGCTTCCCGCAGATGTATGTTTTCAACACGTGCAAGGCATTCATCCGCACGGTGCCGACGCTGCAATATGACGCGACCAAGCCGGAGGACCTGGACACCGAGGGCGAGGACCACGTAGCGGACGAAACGCGGTACTTCCTGATGTCCAGGCCGATCAAGCCCAGGCAGGCACCGGCCAGGAGCAAGTTCAACCAGGGGCCGCTGCATCTGTTCCTGGACATTGAGCAGCAGGATCTGACGCCGGCAGGAGCGAGGCCGAAAATGGAGGTTTTGACATGATCGTAAACAATGCGGAAGAGAGACGGCGGAACGAGACGCCCCCTATCGGCCTTCGGCCACTTCCCCCTGAGGGGGAAGCAAGAGGCGGGCCGCCGAGGGCGACAACCCCTCTGTCGCCTGCGGCGACACCTCCCCTTGCACAGGGGAGGTCAGGAGCGCCGGGGATGATCCCGGAGGGGGACGTGGCGGTGGCAAAGAGCCTGGAGGGGAGCGCTGTGCCGGACGCGGGGCAGATCGAGCCATTCCAGAGGCTGCCGATCTCCAAGCCGGAGATCGCGGAGGCCATGCAGACGCTGCAGAACTACCGGGCCTGCAAGGCGAGCCTGGAGACGCGGCTGATAGAGAACCAGCAGTGGTACAAGCTGCGGCAGTGGGAGTGCATGCGAAAGGAGAAGACGAACCAGGTGGAGCCGAGCAGCGCCTGGCTTCTCAACGTCATCGCCAACAAGCACGCCGACGCCATGGACAACTTCCCCGCGGCCAACGTGCTGCCCCGGGAGCAGGGAGACGAGGAGGAGGCAAAGAAGCTGTCCGCCATCCTGCCGGTGGTGCTGGACCACTGCGAATTCGAGGAGATCTACTCCCAGATCCAGGACGACAAACTGGAGAGCGGGACCGGGTGCTACGGCGTGTTCTGGAACGCCTCCAAGCTGAACGGGCTGGGGGACATCGAGATCACCGCGGTGGACCTGATCAACCTGTTCTGGGAGAGCGGGATCACGGACATCCAGCAGAGCAGGAACCTGTTCTATGTGACCCTGCAGGACAACGATCTGCTGGAGCAGAGCTATCCGGAGCTGAAGGACAAGCTATCCAATCCGACGATCGACGTCAACCGCTACATCTACGACGACACAATCGATACCAACGGCAAGAGCGCCGTGGTGGACTGGTATTACAAGAAGCTGGACGAGAGCGGGAAGACGAAGCTGCACTACTGCAAGTTCGTGGCAGGGCAGCCGGAGCCGCTGTTCGCCACGGAGAACGAGCCGGAATACGCGGACAAGGGCTGGTACGACCACGGGCTCTACCCGTTCATCTTCGACCCGCTGATGCGCTGCAAGGGCACACCCTGCGGCTTCGGCTATATCGACGTGGGGAAGAGCGCCCAGGAGTACATCGACCGCGGCGACCAGGCGATCCTGCAGAACATGCTGTTCAACGCCAGGCCGCGGCATTTCATCCGGGCCGACGGCGCGGTGAACGAGGCGGAGTTTGCCGACGCCACA
>CACYLY010000085.1 GCA_902775355.1 Oscillospiraceae bacterium | reverse complement strand
GGGGATGGGACGCCGGGACAAGGCCCCCTTGCCTAAAGGGGGCTGTCACGCGAGCTTGCGAGCGTGACTGGGGGATATTGAACCGTAGAGTGCCTTTACAAATCATATCCCCCCGACCCAGTGTGCGCACTGGGTCACCCCCCTTTAGGCAAGGGGGGCTATCGGCGGGCGACCACAAGGGCGGAGCGAAGCGGAGGGCGCCCCTACGGGGGGAGGCGGGGAAGCGGGGAAAATCCCTGGGCAGCGGGGAAAAACCCGGGCGGCGGGGAGAATCCTCTGTTGCGCAAAGCCGCGCGCTCTGGTATAATGGTTTATTACCGTATTCCCGTGACGGAAGGCGCCCCGCCGGCTTTTTCGGCGGCGCGCGGCCTTCCCGGACCTCGGAAAAGGAGGAACCCCCGTGAAAGACAAGCTATTGGCCTTCTTCCTCGGACGCCGGCTGGAGGACAGCGAGCTGAGCGAGGAGAAATTCAACGTCCTCTGGGGCATCCCGATCTTCGCCAGCGACGCCATCTCCTCCGTCAGCTACGCCGGAGAGGAGATCCTGCTGGTGCTGGTCCCGGTGCTCGCCATGGCGTCCTTCCGCGTCTTTCTGCCCATCGTGGCGGCGATCATCTGCCTGCTGGCCATCCTGGTGTTCTGCTATCGGCAGACCATCGAGGCCTATCCCGAGGGCGGCGGCGCGTACATCGTGGCCTCGGACAATCTGGGCGAAAAGATCGGCCTGATCGCAGGCGGCTCCCTGATCATGGACTATATCCTGACCGTGGCGGTCAGCTCCTGCGCCGGCGCCGCCGCCATCACCTCCGCCTTCCCCTCCATGCTGCCCTACAAGGCTCTCCTGGCCTTTGCGATCATCTGCCTGCTGACCTGGGGCAATCTGCGGGGCATCCGGGACTCCTCGGTGCTGTTCGGCGTCCCGACCTATCTCTTCATCCTGACGATGCTGACGATGATCGTCACCGGCATCGTCAAGTACAGCCTGGGTCTGGTCACGCCCGCCGAGCAGGCCGTCATGAGCGCCAATTCCGCCGAGCTCGCCGCGGATGCCATGGTGATCCTGATCCTCAAGGCCTTCGCCTCCGGCTGCACGGCGCTGACCGGCGTGGAGGCGGTGTCCAACGGCGTGCCCAATTTCAAGGCTCCCGCGCCGAACCACGCCAAGAAGGTGCTGCTGGCCATGGCAAGCTTCGTGTGCATCATCTTCTTCGGGGTCAGCCTGCTGATCTCCCTCTACAAAATCGTGCCCTCCGACGACGCCACCGCCGTCAGCCTGCTGGCCGCCGCCGTCTTCGGCAAGGGCAGCGCCATGTTCTACGTCACCCAAGTTATGACCGTGGTGATCCTCTCCCTGGCGGCCAACACCGCCTTTGCGGACCTGCCCCTGCTGATGAGCCTGATCGCCAGCCACGGCTATCTGCCCAAGCAGCTGGTGAACCGCGGCTCCCGGCTGAATTTCTCCAACGGCATCCTGTTCCTCTTCGGCATGGCCTCCGTCCTGGTGTTCATCTTCCGGGGCAGCCAGCACCTGCTGCTGCCGCTCTACGCCAGCGGCGTGTTCATCTCCTTCTTCCTGAGCCAGTTCGGCATGTTTACCCACTGGCGCAAGCGGAAGGGCCCCCACTGGAAGCTCAAGGCGGGGGTCAACGGCTTCGGCAGCGTACTGACCGGCACGGTGCTGATCATCATCGTGATCATGAAGTTCATGCGCGGCGCCTGGGTCGCGCTGCTGCTGATCGCCCTGTTCATCCTGATCATGCTCCGCATCAAGCGGCATTACGAGAAGGTCAGCCGCGACCTGACCATCTCCTCCGTTGAGAGCGCGCTGCTGGAGATCAACCACAAAAAGACCGCCCGGGTCATCATCCCCGTGCAGTCGCTGAACATGTCCTTCATCAAAACCCTCAACTGCGCCCTGAGCTGCGGCTTTACGTCCATGGAGCTGTACAGCGTCTGCAGCACCGAGGAAAACGCGCTCAGGATCAAGGAGCAGATCGAAGCCCTGGGGGTCGACTGTGAATTTCGCTATGACGTCACGACGCTGCGAAACACCAACGAGGTCCTGCTGGCTCACATCAAGCAGGAAGCCGGCTCCCTGAAGGACGAGCGGCTGATCGTCATGATGGGCGGCCTTGTGGTGACCTCCCCCTTTGCAAAGATCCTTCACAACAGCACGACCCATCGGCTGATGCGGAAGATGGAGACCTACCGCAACGTCTACGTCTTCTCCGTCCCCTATGTGATCGAATAGACGCAGCCTCGCCGCGCAAAAGCCCCCGGAACCGTGTTCCGGGGGCTTTTGCGCGGGGGAGGGCAACGGCGGGCGACCAAAGGTCGCCCCTACGGGGCGGGACGAGGGTCGCCGGGCGCTTCGTGAAGCGCCCCTACGGCCGGGGACGGAGCGACGCGGAGCCGAAGGATCTTTCCCTCGTAGCGCCAAGCATTGCTCGGCGAAATCCACGCAGAACGACGCCGGGCAATGCCCGGCGCTACGGGCGTCGGCCCGGATCGGCGGGAGGGGCAACCATGTTTCTCTTGACACATGAAACGCTCCTACGGCGAAGGACGGACGCCGGCAAGCACCCGGGGTTTTGTGCCAGCCGGCGGGGGAAGGCACCATATCTTGTTGGCCGCCCCCGCAGCGGGGAAAAGGGGCGCAAAAAGCCTGAAAAAAGCTTGATTTTCCCGCAAAAAACACTTGACCCGGGAAAACCGCTGTGCTATAATCCGTTTTACCTGTCGGACGAGAGGTTTCTTTTTGCGCGCTTTTTTCGCC
Source organism: Oscillospiraceae bacterium (assembly GCA_902775355.1). Classification (GTDB taxonomy): domain Bacteria; phylum Bacillota; class Clostridia; order Oscillospirales; family Oscillospiraceae; genus Limivicinus. Next base: position 918 of record CACYLY010000085.1, on the reverse strand, counting down.
GCGCTCAGGGTTTCCCCGGCGTCCAAACAGGGAGGCAATGCCCGCAGAACGCGGGTAAATAAAATAGGAGGTGCCGAAAAAATGGCTGCAGGCGCAAGAGTAAAGATTACCCTTCGTTGCGACGAATGCAAGCAGAGAAACTACAACACGGTCAAGAACAAAAAGAACACGTCCGACCGTTTGGAGCGGAGCAAATATTGCCCCTTCTGCCGGAAGCATACCAAGCACGTAGAGACCAAGTAACTTCAGAAAGGACGCGTGAAAATGGCTGAAGAAAAGATTACGACTGAAGAAAAGAAGCTTCAGGGTGCACCCGCGAAGGCCGTCACCGCCGTGAAGAAGGACGACACCAAGCCCGGCTTTTTCAAGAGGATCGGGAAGTGGTTCCGCGAAATGAAGAGCGAGCTGAAGAAGGTCATTTGGCCCACGCCGAAGGCCCTTGCCAAGAACTCCCTCATTTCCGTGGTCTTCATGCTGGTCTCGGCGCTGGTTCTCTGGGGCGCGGATATGATCGCCAGCCTCGCTGTGAACCTGCTGTTCCGTATCGCGGGTTAAAGCAAGATGGCTGAAGAAGCAAAATGGTACGTGGTGCACACGTACTCCGGTTATGAAAACGCCGTTGCCGCGGCTGTGATGAAGGCCGCGGAAAACCGCAGGATGACCGACCTGATCCGGGAAGTGAACATCCCCATGGAAACCGTCACCGAGTTCACCGACAACGGTGAGAAGACGGTGGAGCGCAAGGTGTTCCCCGGTTATGTGCTGGTGAAGATGATCATGACAGACGAAAGCTGGCACCTGGTCCACAACGTACGCGGCGCAACGGGCTTCGTGGGCTCCGATGGCAAGGCCATCCCCCTGACGGAGCAGGAAATTTACGATCTGGGCGTGGAACGCCGCGAGATCGTGGTAGGCTAT
>CACYLY010000084.1 GCA_902775355.1 Oscillospiraceae bacterium | reverse complement strand
GGATGAGGTCCTTTTCAATCTGTAAGGAAAAACCCTCGCTGCGCTCGGGGACCTCATCCACCGCAAGCGGTCCCCCTTCCCCCTGCGGGGGGAAGGCAGAGAGACGGGAAGCCGGAGGATAACATGGAGTATTACGCGCCCCATCTTAGACGAAATGCAAGAACCCTGCGGAAGAACATGACGAAGCAGGAGAGAAAGCTTTGGTATGATTTTCTCAAAACGCTGCCGGTCACAGTGAAGCGCCAGGAGCTGATCGGGAGATATATTGCGGACTTCTATATCCCCTCGGCAAAGATCGCCATTGAACTGGACGGCTCCCAGCATTTTGAAGAAAAGGGGCTGGCTTATGACAGCGAAAGGGATCGATTCTTTGCCTCTCAGGGCGTTTTAGTGCTTCGATATCCCAACAACGATGTAACACAGAATTTTGCGGGAGTTTGTGAAAACATCCTTCTGCGTTTGGAACAAAGAACGAGAGAAACAGAAGAAACGGAGACGCATCATGGCTGAATTGACGCCCATGAAAAAGCAATACAACGAGATCAAGCTCCAGCATCCGGACTGCCTGCTGTTCTTCCGCCTGGGAGACTTTTACGAGATGTTCGACGAGGACGCCAAGCTGGCCTCCCGGGAGCTGGACCTGGCCCTTACCACCCGGGACCGGAACGTGGAGGACCCGGAGCAGCGCACCCCCATGTGCGGCGTGCCCTACCACAGCGCCGAGACCTATATCGCCCGGCTCATCGCCAAGGGCTACAAGGTGGCCATCTGCGAGCAGATGGAGGACCCGGCCCTGGCCAAGGGCCTGGTGCAGCGGGACGTGATCCGCATCATCACCCCCGGCACCGTCACCGAGAGCTCCATGCTGGAGGAGCGGCGCAGCAACTACATCTGCGCGGTGGAGCTCGTCGGCGACAAGGGCGGCGCCGCCTTCTGCGACGTGTCCACCGGCGAATTCTGCTGCGCGGCCTTCGAGAAGGACGCGGTGAGCCACATCCTCAACGAGCTGGGCCGCTTCGCCCCCCGGGAGGCCCTGCTCTCCCACGGGGCCCTGGAGGAGCGGGCCATCGGCAGCTTCCTGCGCCAGAAGCTCAACGCCATGCTGGAGCCGCCCCGGGACTATTTCGAGTACATGCCCGCCGCCGCGGCCCTCTGCGAGCAGTTCGGCTACCGCAGCGCGGACGAGGCGGGCCTGGAGGACCGGGCCGAGGCCGTGGCCGCCGCCGGGGCCCTGCTGCGCTATATCCGGGAGACCCAGAAATTCGACTTGAGCCACATCCGCCGCCCGGACGTGTTCGTGGGCGGGCGCTACATGGAGCTGGACTGGACCACCCGCCGCAGCCTGGAGCTCACCGAGAGCCTGCGCAGCGGGGAGAAGCGGGGCAGCCTCCTCTGGGTGCTGGACAAGACCCGCACCCCCATGGGGGCCCGGCTCCTGCGCGCCTGGGTGGAGCGGCCGCTGCTGTCGGTGCTTGCCATCAAGCGCCGCCACGCCGCCGTGGGAGAGCTCCTGAAGGAGACAGTGAAGCGCAGCGAGCTGATGCTGGCCCTGCGGGACATCCACGACATCCAGCGCCTGGTGGGCCGCTGCGTCTACGGCAGCGCCGGCGGCCGGGACCTGCGGGAGATCGCGAACTGCGCGGCGGTGCTGCCGAAGCTTAAGGAACTGCTTTCCGGCTTCAGCTGCAAGGAGCTGCAGCAGATCGCCGCCATGGACGACCTGGAGGACCTGCGCTGGCTGCTGGACCGGGCCGTCTGCGACGATCCGCCCTTCTCCGTGCGGGAGGGCGGCATCCTGCGGGAGGGCTATTCCGAGGAACTGGACAAGCTGCGCCAGCTGCGGGACCACGGGGCCGAGGCCATCGCCGCCCTGGAGGCCCGGGAGCGGGAGCGCACCGGCGTCAAGAAGCTGAAGGTGGGCTACAACCGGGTCTTCGGCTATTATATCGACATCCCCAAATCCGCCGGGGACCTTGCGGTGCCCGAGGACTATATCCGCAAGCAGACCCTGGTCTCCAACGAGCGCTACTTCACCCCGGAGCTGAAGGAGCTGGAAAACGCCCTCATGTCCGCCCGGGAGCGGATCAACGACCTGGAGTTCGAGGTTTTCACCGAGCTGCGCAAGCAGGTGGCCTCCCAGGTGGCGCGGATCCAGGCCACGGCCGACGCGGTGGCGGCCCTGGACGTGTACTGCTCCCTGGCCGAGGCCGCGGCCCGCAACAACTACGTCTGCCCGGAGATGGAGGCCAGCCGGGAGCTGCGGATCACCCAGGGGCGGCACCCGGTGGTGGAGCAGACCCTGAAGGACGTGCTCTTCGTCCCCAATGACACCTGGCTTAACGACGGGGATGACCGGGTGGCCATCGTCACCGGCCCCAACATGGCCGGCAAGTCCACCTACATGCGCCAGACCGCCCTCATCGTCCTCATGGCCCAGATGGGCTCCTTCGTGCCTGCCCAACTCCCTGCTGATCCTGGACGAGATCGGCCGGGGCACCTCCACCTTCGACGGCATGGCCATCGCCCGGGCGGTGCTGGAGTACTGCGCCGACAAGCGGAAGCTGGGGGCCAAGACCATGTTCGCCACCCACTACCACGAGCTCTCCGCCCTGGAGGGGGAGGTGCCCGGGGTGCGCAACTACAATATCACGGCCAAAAAGCAGAAGGGCGAGCTGGTCTTCCTGCGCAAGATCGTCCGGGGCGCCGCCGACGACAGCTACGGCATCGAGGTGGCAAAGCTGGCCGGCCTGCCCGAGGCGGTGATCCAGAAGGCCAAGGGCTATCTGAAGGAGCTGGAGGCGGACGGGGTGCCCCGGCCCAGCCTGGACTTTGACGGCGAGGACCAGATCAGCCTGGGAGACCTGGCCGCCGAGGAGCTGCGCCGGACCCTGCGGGACCTGGATCTGAACACCCTGACCCCCATCGAGGCCATGAACCTGCTCTTTGAGCTGCAGCGGAAAGCGAGGAGCTGATGGAAAACAAGGCGCCTTTTCTCAGCCGGATGAGCAAGTGGGAGAGCATCTTCGCCATCGGCTGGCTCCCCGTCCACGTCCTGGTCCTGCCGCTGCTGCTGGCGCTGCTGTTCCCGGACATGAGCGCGGCAAACCTCAATTTCTGGTGCTACGTGGGCGGCGGAGCGGTCCTTTCGCTGCTCTGCGTCCGCTTTCTGGTCCGGGATTTTGAGCGGGTCTTTGACCGGCCCGCGCGGATCCTGGGGCAGGCGCTGCTTGGCTTCGCGCTGATGATGGCGGCAAATGTGATCCTGTCCTGGCAGCTGAGCTTCTTCCTGCCGGAGGCGAACCCCAACAACGAGGCCGTGATGCAGCTGGCCCGGCAGGAGAAGCTGCGCATCGGCTTTATCACCGTGGTGATGGCTCCGGTCCTGGAGGAGCTGATGTTCCGCGGCGGCGTCTTCGGCCTGGTCCGGCGCTGGAACCGGCCGGCGGCCTACGCGGTCAGCATCCTGCTCTTCTCGGCCTGCCACACCTGGCAGTATGCCCTGGAGGATCCGATCTACTGGCTGTACCTGGTCCAGTATCTGCCCGCGAGCTTCCTGCTCTGCTGGGTCTATGACCGGAACGACTGCATCTGGACCTCCATCCTGATGCATATGATCAACAACAGCGTCTCCCTCTGGGCGATGTGGCTGGGGGTGGGCTGAGCATGGAAACGAGTCTGATCCGTCCCATCGCCCGCTACGAGGGGGAGCTGCCGGAGAAATTCGGCCTGCCCCGCCAGGCGGGGGTCGTCCCGGCGCTGGAGGGCCGGGTGGTGTTCGAGCCCGCCTACCGGGACCCGGAGGCCCTGCGGGGCATCGAGGGCTTCAGCCATCTGTGGCTCATCTGGCAGTTTTCGGAGAATTTGCGCCAGGCGGGGGACTGGTCCCCCACGGTGCGCCCGCCCCGGCTGGGCGGCAATGTGCGCATGGGGGTCTTCGCCACCCGCTCCCCCTTCCGGCCCAACGCCCTGGGGCTCAGCTGCGTGCGGCTGCTGGGGATCGAAAAGGACGCGGAGCGGGGCACGGTGCTGCGGGTGGGCGGCGCCGACCTGATGGACGGCACCCCGATCTTCGACGTGAAGCCCTACGTGCCCTATGCAGACGCCCACCCCGAGGCCCTCTCCGGCTTCGCCCCGGACGCGGGGAGGACGCTGGACGTGGTCTTTCTCCCCGGAACGGAAGAAAAAATCCCCGCGGAAAAGCGGGAAGCCCTGAGGGGCGTACTTCGAAACGACCCCCGCCCCCGGTATCAGAACGACCCGGCCAGGGTTTACGGCCTGCGCTTCGGGGAACAGAACGTGAAATTCACCGTGGACGGCAATACGCTCACGGTGCGCAGCGTGGAGCCGTAGAGGCGACCGACCGTCGCCCGCGCCTGTGCCTGCAGCGCCGACACAATGCCCGGCGCTGCGGGAAAAGATCTTTCGACTCCGGCTTCGCCTCCGCTCAAGATGACAGGATATGGCTTTGTCCGCAGCGTCCGAAAATGACCGGCAGGGAGCAAACCGCTCCCTGCCGGTCGTTTTATGCCGTATAATACCGATCCTCCGCCCATTTGGCGGGGTTCGTGTCGATGTATTCCCAAATTTCCCGATAGTCCGCCTCGCCCCGGATGCCGTGTTCGTGGTACGAGCGCTGCCAAAGTTTCCCCTTCAGGCCTTTTTCGCGGCATTGGTTTGCTGACAGGGATTTCAATGCGCCGACGATCCGACCGAGCGTAGGGGCGACCCTTGCGGTCGCCCGCGGCGAATCTATCGTGCAGATAAAATGAATGTGGTTTGGCATAATCACGAAGGGGTTGATTTGGACGCCATATAATTCCGCAGCGTGTTTTATGCAAGCCGCAACGATTTCGCCATAGGGCGAGAACGTAAGGGACGGGCGACCGCAAGGGTCGCCCCTACGGATCTCCGACAGGATGCAGCGTCTGTTCTGGGTGCAGATGGTGACGAAATAGGCGCCGGGAGCGGAGTAGTCGTATTCCGGCAGGCGGACTTGCTTTCGTTCTGGGAAATCCATGGAAGAATGGTCCTTTCGTGTGCGCAGAGCTAAGATTACCGCATGGCAGCGGGAGGGGCAAGCCCTCCCCTACGGTGATACGGGACAGGATGCAGCGTCTGTTCTGGGTGCAGACGGTGACGAAATAGGCGCCGGGGGCGGAGTAGTCATATTCCGGCAGGCGGATTTGTTTTCGCTTTGGGAGATCCGGGGAGCGCCGCCCTTACAGCAGCTCGAGCAGGGCGTCCACGTCCTCCTCCCGGGTGGCCCAGCTGGTGACGAAGCGCACGGCGGTCCGCCCGTCGGCCAGAGGCGCCCAGACCTCAAAGGCGGCCGCATTCCGGAGCCGTTCCAGCTGCTCCGCCGTCAGGATGGGGAACTGCTGGTTGGTGGGGGAGTCGGCGAAGAGGGGATAGCCCCTGTCCACGAAGCCCGCCTTCAGCTTCATGGCGAGGCGGATGGCGTGGCGGCCGATCTCGAAATACAGCCCGTCGGTGAAGAGCGCGTCGAACTGGACCCCCAGGAGCCGCCCCTTGGCCAGCATGGCCCCCTGCTGCTTGACCATGGTGGGAAAATGCGCCGGCATGTCCCCCTTGGGGAAGACCAGGGCCTCGCCGCAGAGGGCGCCCACCTTGGTGCCGCCGACATAGAACACGTCGCAGAGATCGCAGAGCTCCGGCAGCGTCATGTCGCATTCCGGGCTCATGAGGCCGTAGCCCAGCCTTGCCCCGTCGATGAAAAGGCGCATATGATATTCTCCGCAGACGGCGTGGAGGGCCGCCAGCTCCGCCTTGGTATAGAGCGTGCCCAGCTCCGTGGGCTGGGAGAGGTAGACCATGCCGGGGAAGGGCATGTGGTCGTGGGTCTCGTCGGCGTAAAAGCCCCGGCAGTAGTCCCGCACCCTGTCGGCGGAGAGCTTCCCGTTTTCCCCGGGCAGGGCGATCACCTTGTGGCCGGTGAACTCGACAGCCCCGGCCTCGTGGACGCCGATGTGGCCGGTGCTCGCGGCGATCACGCCCTCCCAGCGATTGAGCAGGGAGGCGATGGTCACGGCGTTGGCCTGGGTGCCGCCCACCAGGAAATATACGTCCGCCCCGGGCTTCCCGCAGGCGGCGCGGATCTTCTCCCGGGCGGCGGCGCAGAAGCGATCCTCCCCGTAGCCGGGTTGGGAAATGAGATTGGTTTCAGCCAGGCGCTCCAGGATCCTGGGATGGGCGCCCTCGGT
>CACYLY010000083.1 GCA_902775355.1 Oscillospiraceae bacterium | reverse complement strand
TCGACCCCAAGACCTTCGGCGCCAATCCCATCAAGGTCGAGCTCATCGCCCAGAAGCCCGATGTGGAGGCCCTGAAGGCGGAGGGCGGGGGACATATCCAGGTCATCACCGCCGCCGACTGGGCGGAGACCTATCCCAACCAGTACCGCACCTGGAAGCAGAACGAGGAAAACGCCGGGCAGACCGATTACCTGGTGGATTACCCCATGCTGTCCTCGCTGTACAACTACTACGGCTTCGCCTTTGACTACATGGCGGCCCGGGGCCATACCTTCGACGTGGAGGACATCCAGGAGACCGCCCGCCCCCATCCCAAGGCCAGCTGCTGGACCTGCAAGACTCCGCTCTACACCGCCATGGTGCTGGAGGAGGGCAACGCCGCCTACGCCAAGGACTTTGCCGAGGCGGGGGAGACCGTGGCCGCCGAGCCCATCAGCTGCTTCAACTGCCACGCCAACAGCCCGCTGAACGAGAAGGGCGAGGTGAACCTGGTGGTGACCCACACCTATCTGATCGACGGCGTGGGCGCGGATTTTGACAGCATCGACGCGGCAAACCTCTCCTGCGGCCAGTGCCACAACGAGTACTTCTTCGATCCCAATGTGGAGGGCAAGCCCACCACCCTGCCCCATGACAGCCTGGAGAGCATGCACCCCGACGCCATCCTGGCCTACTACAACGCCCCCAACTGGGACGGCCAGCCCTACTACGACTTCGAGAATCCCGAGTCCCACGTGCTGCAGATCAAGGTCCAGCACCCCGAGCTGGAGACCTTCCTGGGCGAGGGCAGCCCCCACCGCAACAAGTATACCTGTGCCGACTGCCACATGGGCCAGGCCAAGGACGAGAGCGGCAGGACCTTCTCCAGCCACTATCTGATCAGCCCGCTGGACAATCCCGAGCTGATCGAGGCGGAGTGCTCCAAGTGCCATACCGACCTGGTGAAGGAGGTCCGGGCGACCCAGGCCCAGATCGAGGCGCGGACCTACTCCATCGGCTTTGAGCTGATGTTCCTGAATCAGCGCATTACTGCGGCCGATCAGAGCGGGACCTATACCGAGGACCGCCTGAACGAGATCCGCTCCCTGGCCAGAGACGCCCAGTTCTATTGGGACTTCGTCTTCGTGGAGAACGCCGAGGGCGCCCACAACCCGAAGCTCACCAACTACTGTCTGGACAAGGCGGAGGAGCTCTGCAATGAGGCCATGATGAAGTTCGATCCCATCATTGTGGAGAAGAAATAAGCCCCATTCCCGACGACAAACAGGATAAGGGATCGCCGCTCACCCGCTTCTGGGCGCGCGGCGATCTTTTTTCGGAGTGAAGCGATGAAAAAAATCTTGCAAACCCTGCTTTCCATGCGTTTCGCCAACACCCTGCTGGCGATCCTGGCCCTGCTGTGCGGCCTCAGCTCCCTGCTGCCCCAGGGGCGGGAGCTGCCCTTTTACGCGGAAAACTACCCCCGGGCCTATGTACTGATCTACCGGACCCATTTCTACGACGTGTTCGGCAGCTGGTACTTCGCGCTGCTGATAGGCCTGCTGTGCCTGAGTATGCTGCTGTGCACCGGCAGGATGCTTCTGCGCTGCCTCAAGGGCCTGCGGCAGACGGCGGAGGAGACCGCCGCCCTGCCCAACGCCGAAAGCCTGGAGCCGGGGCAGCTGGAAGAGCTGCGCCGCTGGGCGGCCTCCGTCCGCTGCCGGGAGGAGAAGGCGGGGGATACTTACGTCTTCCGCAAAAACCGCCTCGGCTATGCCGGGCTGTTCCTGCTGCACCTGTCCATCCTGCTGACGGTGCTCTTCGGCGTCTTTGCCCTGGTGCTGCCCAAGGTCAGCGATTTGGACTGCCGGGTGGGGGAGAGCGTGAAGCTGGACGACGGCACCCGGATCGCGGTGGACTCCTTCCGGCTCTATGACGAGAGAGGCAAGCTGGACTACGCCAGCGTCGTTCGGATCACCCTGTCGGACGGACGGCAGAGCCCCGCCCAGGAGATCAAGGTCAACTACCCCATGAGCTTCGGCGGCGTCAAGGTCTTCCAGTGGGAGTACGGCGTCAGCGGCGCGGTGGTCGCCAGTCCGCAGGCGCAGATCATCGCCTATGTGGACGAGGAGATCGGGGACGAAGACGCGGCCCGGGCCCTCGGCGAGGCGCTTCTGAAGCTGGAGAACGTGGAATCTGTGAAATTCGTCTCCCGCAGAGAAGCCTATGAGCAGATGACCCAGCAAGATCCCTCCCTGACGGAGATAGCCGACGAGACGATGCTGCGCCACCGCTTTGTCCTTAGCCTGAAGGATACGGAGCGGATTGAGGAGACCCTTGCGGAAGCGGAGACGATCCCGGGCGTCGCGAAGGCGAAGGCGGATATCTACCGTGCCTTGGACGTCTCTCCGCAGCGCATCGATCTGCGCGAGCCGGCTTTCCTGTCCGAGGACGGGCTGAACGGGCTGATGTTCCTGGGCCTCTATGAGGGGCATCCGGAGGGAAAAGAAGAGGAGAGCACGGCGTTTTACCGGATCCAGGCGGTCAGCGGCGGACTGGAAATGCCCGCTGTGGACATCCTGCCCGGGGAGAGCCTCAGCGTCGGCGGCTGGGACTATGTGTTTCAGGACCCCTATTATCCGGGCCTGCGCGTCAAGCAGATGCCTTTCCCCTACGCCAACTCCCTGCTGGAGGCGGCCATGGTGCTGATGTTGCTGGGGCTCTTCCTGTGCTTCTTCCTCCAGCCGGTGCTGGTGAAGGCCGATGAGAAGGGCTATACCGTGGCCGGACCCCGACCGGAAAGAATACGGCTGGAGCTTGCGCGCCGGCTGCAGAAGGAGGCGGAGAAGAAATGAAGACCCTGTTTTTTGCCTCCCTGATCCTGTACGCCGCGGCGCTGCCGATCCAGCTCATCGGGGTGCTGACGAAGAAGGAGCGCGTGACGAAGGCCGCCTGGATCCCCTATCTGCTGGGCTTTGCCGCCCATCTGGCCTATTTCGTGTGGCGGGGCCTGGTGGCCCAGCGCCTGCCCCTGGCAAGCCAGTTCGAGTTTGCCTGCGGCCTGGCCCTGTGCATCCCGGTGGTGCTGCTGCTGGCGAGAAACCGCACGGACCTGAACTGGATCGCCGCCGCTGGCATGGCCGCCACCGCCCTGATCCAGGGCTACGCCTCCCTCCAGCGCATGGAGATCAACGAGCTGATGCCCGCCCTGCGCAGCTTCTGGTTCACCTTCCACATCGGCGCCGCCGCCCTGTCCTATTCCATCTTCCTGGTGGCCGCCTGCGTGGCCGCCCGCTATGTGCTGCAGCACCGAAAGGGCGAGGCGGAGGACAGCCTGCGGATGCGGCAGCTGGAGTTTTTGAGCTTCCGGCTGACGGCCCTGGGCTACCTGCTGCTGACGGCGGTGATCGTCATCGGCGCCGTCTGGGCCGAGGCCGCCTGGTCGGCCTACTGGACCTGGGACCCCAAGGAGGTCTGGGCTCTGATCACCTGGATCATCTACACCGTGTATTTCCACCAGCGCCTGTCCAGGCAGCGCAGCGGCCTCTGGCTGAGCTGGTACGTGATCCTGGCGGTGCCGGCTTTCCTGTTCACCTTCGCCGGCGTCAACAAGCTGATCCCCGGCCTGCACTCCTACGGCTGATCGATCCGATTTTCGCGCCGGAGCAGGAACCTTTTTTCCGCCCCGGCGTCAAAATATCGTAAGATTTCAACACCCCGTGCCTGAGAAAGAAGGAGGAAGCATTCATGTACGGCATCATCAATTATCTGCCCTGGATCGTCCTGGGCGTCGCCATTCTCGCCATCCTGGCCAGCGGCTATGTCAAAGCCCCGCCCGATATGGCCTATATCATTTCCGGCCT
>CACYLY010000082.1 GCA_902775355.1 Oscillospiraceae bacterium | reverse complement strand
CATCCGGGCCGACGGCGCGGTGAACGAGGCGGAGTTTGCCGACGCCACAAAGGATTTCATCCACGTGGACGGCAACCTGGGGCAGGACAGCATCCTGCCGGTGCAGCCGAACCCTCTGAACCAGATCTACATGTCCATTTTGGACCGGAAGATCGAGCAGCTGAAGGAGACCACGGGCAACCGGGACGTCTCAAACGGCGGCACCAACAGCGGAGCCACGGCGGCCAGCGCCATTGCCGCCATGCAGGAGGCGGGGGCGAAGCTGAGCCGGGACACGATCAAGGGATCTTACCGAGCCTTCCGGAAGCTGATGGACGTGCCGCGCTGGTTCCGGATCCTGGGCGAGGGCGGAGACGCCAGCTACGTGCAGTTCTCCAACAAGGCCATGAAGCCGCAGCCGCAGGGGCCGGTGGACCCGATGACAGGATACCCGCAGGACGGGTACCGGCTGCCGCAGTATGACCTGGAGGTCACCGCGGAAAAGAGCAGCCCCTACACCAAGATGGCCCAGAACGAGCTGGCGCTGCAGCTCTACGGCGCGGGCTTCTTCTCGCCGAGCAATGCGGACAGCGCCCTGGCATGCCTGGAGATGATGGACTTCAAGGGCCGAGAGAAGGTGATCCAGCAGGTCCAGCAGTTCCAGACGCTGACCGACATGCTGCAGCAGACCCAGGCGCTGGCAATGCAGCTGGCGGCAAGAGTGGACACGGACAACGGCACCGACTTCGCCCAGCAGCTGCAGGCGCAGATCGCGGGAGCGGGCGGCGCGGCCATGGGCCCGGGAGCGGGCGGCGTCCCGGCTCCGGTGAGCCTGGGCGGCCAGGGCGAAAGCAGCGTGACGAGCAAGGCCCGGGAGCGGGTGGCCGAGAGCACGGCACCGCGGTAAGGAAAACGGATTGCCACACCGTAGGGAGGCATGCCCACATGCCTCCGGTAGACGACGGAGCGATCAGGGGATCGCTCCCTACGGTTCGCAATGACAGATAAACGGAGGGCGCGAGATGATCAGCGTCAGATTTGAGAAGAGCGAGGAAGCCATGACCATGGAGGTCATCGGGCACGCGGGCTTCGCGGAGCTGGGCAAAGACCCGGTATGCGCGGGAGCGTCCATGCTGGCCATGACGGCGGCGCAGTGCGTCAAGTGCATGGAGGAGGCGGGAAGACTCCAGAAATGTGCCCACATCGTGATCCGCAACGGGCGGGTGCTGGTGACGGCAAAGCCCAAGGCGGAATACATGCAGGAGACCCGGCACCTGTTCTGGGTCGCGGAGACGGGGATGCGGCTGCTGGCCGAGACATACCCGGGAAACATCGAAATTCAGAGCGTGGGGTGACAACCCCTCCGCCGCTTCGCGGCACCTCCCCTTGCACAGGGGAGGTTGCTTAGAGCGGGCGCTTTGAATATATGGGATCGCCCACCGAACGGGCCGGAGGTAGACCATGTGCAATTTATCACTAAGCTCCATCCGATTCATCCAGCTCTTTGGAGAGGGCGGCGCGGGAGGCACGGCCGGCGCTGCAGGTACGGCAGGAGCGGGCGGGGAGAGCCCCGCAGGGCAGACGGAAGCGGCACTCGCCCAGCCGCAAAGAAAAGGCAGAGCAAATCCCCTGGCTGACGTCCAGTACGGACTGCCGGAGGAGGAAGAGGCTCCGGTCGCCGCGGAGCAGGAGCAGCCCGCAGACAGGGCTGCAGAGTTCGACAAGCTGATCAAGGGGGAGTACAAGGATCTCTATACCCAGCGGATCCAGGACACGGTGAGCAAGCGCCTGAAGGGCACAGAGCAGACCGTGGCCGCGTACAAGCAGCTGCAGGATTCCGGCACGCTGGACATCCTGGGCAAGCACTACGGCATCGACCCGAGCAACATGGCGGAGCTGACCAAGGCCATCCGGGAGGACGCTGCGCTCTATGAGCGCAGGGCCATGGAGAACAACACCACCGTGCAGGAGATCATGCGGCAGGACAGGATGGACTGGGAAAACGCGCAGTTGAAGAAGCAGCTGGAAGCCTATCGCCAGAAGGAAGCGGCGGAAAAGACATATGACGGCTGGCTGCAGCAGGGAGAAGCGCTGAAAAGCGTGTATCCTCACTTCGATCTGCGCCAGGAAGCCAAGAATCCGCAGTTCCTTTCCCTGCTGCAGAGCGGGATCGACGTGCGTACTGCTTATGAGGTGATCCACAAGGACGAGATGATCCAGGGCGCCCTTCAGTTTGGAGCAAAACGCGCAGAGGAGCGGGTGGCCAACGCCGTGCAGGCCGGGCAGAGACGCCCCGCCGAGGGAGCCATGGCGCCTCGCGCAACCACCACACGCAAGACGGACGTGACGCAGCTCACCCGGGCAGACCGGGACGAGATCGAGCGCCGCGTCGCACGAGGAGAGAAGATCCGATTCTGAGCGGCTGATCTCCTCGAAGAGCAAAGGAGGGACAACCCCTCACCGCTTCGCGGAGCTCCCCTTGCACAGGGGAGCTTACAAGGAACGAGATTTGAATTTTGAGAGGAGACGAAAAAATGAAAAAACTTTTCTACAGCATCCTGAACTTCATCCAGCTTTTCGCGGTGCAGACCACCCTGCTGAACAGCCAGGGCAACGATCTGTCGCCCGAAATGAAGACCTACTACGACATGCGCCTGCTGGACTATGCCCAGGCGAACCTGGTGCATGATCAGTTCGGCCAGAAGCGGCCCATCCCCAAGAACGGCGGCAAGACCATCGAGTTCCGCAGCTTCACCCCGCTGGCCAAGGCCACCACGCCCCTCACCGAGGGCGTGACCCCCAGCGGCAACCAGCTGGACGTGAAGGCCATCACGGCCACCGTGGCCCAGTACGGCGACTTCATCGTGCAGTCCGATGTGCTGGAGCTGACCGCCCTGGACAACACCATCCTGGAGGCCACCAAGCTTCTGGGCCGTCAGGCGGGCATGACCCTGGACACCATCACCAGGAACGTGCTGGTGGCCGGCACCAACGTGATGTACGCGCCCAAGATCAATGCCAGCACCGGCGCCGAGACCGCGGTAAGCTCCCGTGCCGGCCTGGATGCCACGGCTGTGCTGACGGTGGACCTGGTGGAGCAGGTGGTCGCCGAGCTGAGGGCGCAGAACGCCCCCACCATCAACGGGGACTACATCGGCATCATCCACCCCTACACCGCCTACGACCTGATGCGGGATCCCGACTGGCGCGATCCCCACAAGTACGCCGACACCACCAACCTCTACGAGGGCGAGATCGGCAAGATCGGCGGCGTGCGCTTTGTCCAGAGCACCGAGGCCAAGATCTGGCGCGACAGCACCTGCCCCGCCCAGAGCGGCGCGACTCCCGCCTACTACGCGGTGTTCGCCTCTCTGTTCTTCGGCGACGGCGCCTACGGCACCACCGAGGTGGAGGGCGGCGGCCTGCAGACCATCGTGAAGCAGAAGGGCTCCGCCGGCACGTCGGATCCTCTGGACCAGCGCTCCAGCGTGGGCTGGAAGGCGCTCAAGACCGCCGAGATCCTGCTGCCCAGCTACCTGATCCGCGTGGAGCACATGTGCCGGCGCTACAGCGCCAACGCCATCGCAAACTAAGATCGTAGTTCGTAGTTTGTAGTTCGTAGGAGACGAGAGAGCGGATTGCCACGCCGTAGAAGGGCATGCCCACATGCCTCCGGAAGACGGCGGAGCGATCAGGGGGATCGCTCCCTACGGCTCGCAATGACAAAAACCAAGGGGGAGGGCGCAAGCTCTCTCCCTTGCGGGGAAAAGAAAGGAGATTGCAGCGTGGCAAAGACAGTAAAGATACCGGAATATGCGACCAGACTGGAAATCACGATCAACGGCAAAACCTATGTCTACAAAGGCGGGACGACGGTAAGCGTACCCGACGAGGTGGCGGAGCTGCTGAGCGCAAACGCGGCGGAAGCCCCCAGCGGCGTGCGCGCCACCAGCGAGGCCAAGAACGCAGGGCTGCTGCCGGATGGAAGTGAGGACGCCGTGCCGGTTTACACGGACGGAAACGGGTACCTCAAAGTCACTGACACCAACATGACGAGTGTGATCCACTTCGAGGGAAGCGGAGAAGACTACAGCGCAGACACGAGCTGGAATAAGGCCTCCGCAATGACCTTGAAGGGAAAGGCCGTCTTCGGCATGCTGGGGGGAGCGGTGCTGCCTCTGCAGTCGGCATCCATGCAGAAAATTGTGTTCCAGGGGTCGTACACGGACCCGACGGATGGGACGATGACCGTCGTGACCGTCGAATGGAGCGGCAGGGACGGGATCACGGTGACCGAAAAGGTCTACGATCTGACCGAGCACGAGGAGAGCCAGGCAGAAAGCG
>CACYLY010000081.1 GCA_902775355.1 Oscillospiraceae bacterium | reverse complement strand
CCCAGGGCGAAGAACATGGTCAGGAAGATGCACAGGATGATGGAGGCGCTGCCCAGGTCCGAGGAGACCACGACGATGGCGCCGAAGACCAGGACGAAGTAGCCCGCCATCAGCACCACGGACCAGAAGGAGTTGATGTCCCGGTACTCCTTCAGCCAGGTCATCTGCTTGGCCGCCACGATGATGTACAGGACCTTGATGATCTCCGAGGGCTGGATGCCGATGCCGGCGAAGCGGATCCAGGCGAAGTTGCCGGTGCCGTCGTCCTGGCCGAAGAGGCGGAGAGCCACCAGCAGCAGGCCCTGAATGATGATCAGCGCCTTCCACTGGCCGGCCAGCAGGTCCGCGTCGATCACCGTCAGCAGCACGAAGGCGGCGATGCCCAGAAAGATGGAGAAGGTCTGCACGATGATCTGCTTGTTGGTGTTCATATCCCAGCCCGCGGCCACCATGTTGGAGGACGCGCGATAAATCATCAGGGTGCCGAAGATGGAGCAGATGACGCACACCACCAGCAGAAACAGGTCGGCCCGCTGGGCGAATTGCCGGATATACGGTTGAATTTTCTTTATCTGAATCACTCCCCTTCCGGGATCATGACGGATTGTCCACAGCTTTTCCTTTGCCGTCGGCTATTTTATCACAGTTTTTCTCTTTACGCAACGGCCTGTTCGGTGGTATACTGTGAGAAGAATATAACATTTGTGTAAACAATGGCGGAAAAGAGCATATGCAGACATATTTATCCAACAATGAACAGGAGACGGAGGAGATCGGCGCCCGCTTTGCCGAAGGGCTCCCCGGCGGTACGGTGGTTGCCATGTACGGGGACCTGGGCGCGGGGAAGACGGCCTTTGTGCGCGGCATGGCCCGGGGCATGGGCCTGAACTGCCGGGTCTCCAGCCCCACCTTCACCATCGTCAACGAGTACCTGGGGGACCGGGAGCTGATCCACTTCGACATGTACCGTCTCTCCGGGGCGGACGAGCTCTTTGAGATCGGCTGGGAGGACTACCTGGCCCGGGGCGCGGTCTGCGCCGTGGAGTGGAGCGAGAAGGTGGAAGACGCCTTTTACGGGGACGAGATCCGGGTCACCATCGAGAAACTGGGAGACACCACGCGGAAAATCACCATTGAGGAGGCGGGCGCATGATCACCCTTGCCTTTGAATCCTCGGCCAAGGCCGCCTCGGTGGCCCTGGCGCGGGACGGGAGCCTGATCTCCCAATACAGCCAGTGCAGCGGCCTGACCCACAGCCGGACCCTCCTGCCCATGGCGGAGGATCTGCTGAAAAACGCGGAGCTGCAGCTGTCGGACGTGGACCTCTTCGCCGTGGCCCACGGTCCCGGCTCCTTCACCGGCATCCGCATCGGCGTGTCCACGGTGAAGGGTCTGGCCTGGGCCTGCGACAAGCCCTGCGTAGGCGTCTCCACCCTGGAGAGTATGGCCTGGCACGGGCTGGCCGCCGGCGGGCTCGTCTGCCCGGTGATGGACGCCCGGCGCAGCCAGGTCTACAACGCCCTGTTTGAGATCCGGGACGGGAAGCCCGCCCGTTTGACGGCGGATCGCCCCCTGTCTCTGGAGGAACTGGCGGCGGAACTCCGGCAGCGGGACGAAGCCCCCTTCCTGGTGGGAGACGGGGCCGTGCTCACGGCTCGCTTCCTGGAAAAGGCCGGTCTCCCCTTCCGCATGGCGCCGGAGAACCTGCTGTGGCAGAGCGCCTGGGGCGTTGCCATGGCCGCCCGGGACAAGACGCCCGGCGACTCCCAGAGCCTGCTGCCCGTGTACCTGCGTCTGAGCCAGGCCGAGCGGGAGCGCCAGGAGAGAATGCAAAATGAAAAATGAATAATGAATAATTGTGGTATCGTCTTCGGCGATGATTTATTATCCGTGCCGCTTCGCGGCACACCCCGCACGAAACACTCGTATTTCCATGAATTTCACATAAAGGAGAAATCGACATGAGCAAAGTATGCGTATTCGACCATCCCCTGATCCAGCACAAGCTGTCCATCCTGCGGGATAAGGGCACCAGCGTCAAAGAGTTCCGGGAACTGGTCTCGGAAATCGCCATGCTGATGTGCTTCGAGGCCACCCGGGATCTGCCCCTGGAGGAGATCGACGTGGAGACCCCCGTGGCCATGGCCAAGTGCCGCCGCATCGCCGGCAAGAAGCTGGCGGTCGTGCCCATCCTCCGCGCCGGTCTCGGCATGGTGGACGGCATGGTCAGCATGATGCCCAACGTGAAGGTCGGTCATATCGGCCTCTTCCGGGACCCGGAGACCCTGGACCCCGTGAAGTACTATTTCAAGATGCCCCCCGATATTGAAGAGCGGGACGTGATCGTGGTGGACCCGATGCTGGCCACCGGCGGCTCCGCCTCCGCCGCCATCACCTTCCTGAAAGAAGTGGGCGTGAAGCACATCAAGCTCATGAGCATCATCGGCGCCCCGGAGGGCGTGGCCCGGATGCAGGCCGATCACCCGGACGTGGACATTTTTGTGGCCGCGCTGGACGATCACCTGAATGACCACGGCTACATCGTCCCGGGCCTGGGCGACGCCGGCGACCGCATCTTCGGCACCAAGTAAGCCCATCCCCTCCTGAAAGCCTCCCCCATGAAGAAAGCGCCCTCCGGCGAATGCCGGAGGGCGCTCAAGCTGTCGACAAAGTGTCGACAGCTTGAGCGGCAAAAATGGAAACTTCCGAAGAAGTTCCCATTTTTGCAAGATTGAACGTGAAGGGGGGCATACCCTCCCCCCTTCACAATCCCCCCATGCGCGTCGATACGCTGTCTTGGGGCTTTTTCTACACATTGCGCCCTCCGGCGAAAGCCGGAGGGCGCTTTGCTGTGCTGTGCGTTACTGTGCTGTGTGTTGCTGTGTGTTTCGCTTATTCCGCGTCGGTTTCGGGCTCTTCCTTCTTTTCCGGCGCGGCGGCCAGTTTCCCGCCCAGGACGCCGGCCAGCAGGGCCCGCAGGTCCAGCCCCAGGCCCTGGGTCATGCCCTCGGTGATCTGGCTGGTGCCGTTGACGATGTCGCCGATGAGCTTGGTGCTGTTGCCCTCGCCGTACATGGTGATCCGGTCCACCTTGCTCAGGGGCTCGGCCACGTTCTTGGCGATCTCCGGCAGAGCGCCCACGATCATCTCGATGATGGCGGCCTCGCCGTACTTGCGCATAGCCTCGGCCTTCTTGTCGATGCCTTCCGCCTCGGCCAGGGCCTTGGCGCGGATGCCCTCGGCCTCCGCCAGGGCTCTGGCGCGAATGCCCTCGGCCTCCGCCAGCATCTTGGCACGAACGGCCTGGGCCTCCGCCTCTCCCGCGGCCAGAAGGCCGGCGGCCTCCTGCTCCTTGGTGAACTTGGCGGCCTCGGCAGCCTTCATCCGGGCCTGGGCGGCCTGCTCCTGCTCATAGCGCTCGGCCTCAGCCTGGCGCTGCCGGGCAAGCAGTTCGGCTTCGGCGCGCTTTTCGGCCTGGTACTTGTCGGCGTCGGCCTGCTTGCGCACCACGGCGTCCAGCTCGTACTCCTTCAGCTCGATCTGCTTCTGCTTCAGCTCGGCCTCCCGCTGGGCCCGGGCAATGTTGGCGTCGGTCTCGGCGACCTCTTTCAGTTTGCGCTGATTCTCCGCCTCGATGCCCTTGGCGGCCTCGGCCTGGGCCCGCTCCTGGTCGGCCTCCTTCTGGAGCCGCGCCTGCTTGATGGCCAGGTCGTTGTTGCGCTTGGCGATCTCCTCCTGGGCCTGGACCTTGGCGTCGTTGGCCTGCTTGGCGTTGGCGGCCTCGGCGATGGCGATCTCCCGCTGGGCGTTGGACTTGGCGATGGCCGCGCCCTTGCGAATCTGCTCCACGTTGTCGATACCGAGATTCGTGATGACGTCGTTGTCGTCGATAAAGTTCTGGACGTTGAAGGTGATCAGCTCCAGACCGTAGGCCCGCAGGTCGGGCACGGCGTTGGCCTGCACCTTCTCGCTGAAGAGCTTCCGGTCGCCCACCATCTCGGTCAGGCGCATCTGGCCCACGATCTCGCGGATATTGCCTTCCAGCAGGTCGTTGATCTTGTGGGCGATCTGGTCTCTGCTCACGTTCAGGAAGTTCTGGGCTGCCAGGGCGATCATCTCCGGCTCCCGCCCCACCCGGACGGAGACGGTGGAGTCCACCTTCACATTGATGTACTCGGCGGTGGGGACGGCGGAGCCGGTCTTCACGTCGATCTGGATGGCGCCCAGGGACAGCTTATCCAGTCTCTCCAGGAAGGGGATCTTGACGCCGGCCTTGCCGATCAGGATCCGGGGCTTCTTGTGCAGGCCGGAAATGATATAGGCCATATCGGGCGGGGCTTTGACATAGCCGCTGGCCAGGATGGCGAGAATGGCGACGCCCAGGACGATCCAGGGCAGATAA
>CACYLY010000080.1:888-5882 GCA_902775355.1 Oscillospiraceae bacterium | reverse complement strand
TCCGCATCTTCGATCCGCTTCGGCAGGCCTTCGATCTCGGCAGCATACTCTTCGATCAGCTGCTCTCGGTATTTTTCGATGGCGTCTCGGCCTCGGATCACTTGCCCGTTCGGAAGAGCAAGCTCTCCCTCTGGATTTTTGGAATAGTCAACCTTGTTATAGAAATCCGTGAGTTCCTTTTTTATTGCGCCCTCGCGGCCTTTTGCGATTTCGAGCTCGATTTGCGCGTCCTGATATCGGCTGTAGGCGGCGTTGGACTCGTTTCTTGCTTGCTTGTAGTATTCGTTTGCCGTCTTCCCGGCCTGACGGTACATGTCGATTCCGCGCAGAGCAGACTGCATGTTGTCGAAGTCGTCCTCTCCGGAAAAGCTCCCGATATAATCTCGCCGCATCTGAAGGGTGCCCCTGATCTGCCTCAGCTGGTTTAGCCGCGCCTGCGTCTGGCTGTACCGGGGATCGGTCTTCGGCATTGCGGCGAGCTGTTTCTCCGCGTCCTCAAGCAGCCAGTCCACGTCGAGCTCAGCAAGCTCTCTCCTTTCAGTCAGCCCCTCCCAGCTGCTGTCTCTTAGGTTCTTGCTGATTGCTTCAGCCCGTTCCTCTGCGCCGGCGTCCCTGTTTTTATAGGCGTACAGTGCCCTTCCCCGTGCGCTGCCAAGCAGCCCGGCGACGTCCGTCCTCTGGTTCGGGGTGCCCTTCAGGCTGGTGTCAAGTTGCATGTCGGCAGCAGGCTTCTGCATGGCAGGCTTGCTCGGGGTCTTTGCCAGAGCCAACACCGCGTCCTTCAGCGGATTCTTTTTCGTCGCCTCTGGTGCCGGCGTGCTCTTTGGCTGTGCGGCTCGCTTCGGCACGTCTCCGGATCGAGACTGCCGAAACGTCATCCCTCTCGCCGCTCCATACAGGGCGTCCCTCATTTCCTTCAGAGGGTCCTGTGCCTGGCTCTGCTGCGGCGGCTGCGGATTCCCCGCCCCTCCCCGCTGTTCCTGGCTTTCTGCGACCCTCGCCCGCAGAGCCTGAACCGGATCCTCCGTACTATGTCCGGACGCGTTCTCCCGGTCGTCTTTGTCTCCGTATATCGCTTTCCGAAGCTCCTCGACAGAATATGTCTTGTTAGC
The DNA here is from genome assembly GCA_902775355.1 of Oscillospiraceae bacterium. GTDB lineage: Bacteria > Bacillota > Clostridia > Oscillospirales > Oscillospiraceae > Limivicinus. Next base: position 4,770 of record CACYLY010000080.1, on the reverse strand, counting down.
CATAGATCGGCCCTCCCGTGATCACCAATGTTTAGAAGTGAAAAGGTCATCCAGCTCTTTCTGCGTGAAACCTGCCGTTCCGTTTTTGATGGCCTGCTGGTAAGCCATGTAAAAGTCTTGCCTTTGATTGGAGTGTTTTACTCCGGAAACGTCGTTGATCACGTCCTGCAGCGTGTATTTCTTTCCTCCCCCGCCGCTTCCGCCGCTTCCGCCGTAGTATCCGCCGCCGGAGCCGCCGGCGACCGGAAGCTGCCCGGTCTGGCGCAGGTATTCGTTGCGGATCGCGTCTGCGGCCTCCTGGGTCATGCCTGCCGCGGCCAGCTCCTCGGCGCTGGGCATGTACCCGGTGGCGCCGATCAGCGCGTACAGGCGGCTGTAGGCCTCGCTCTGGCGTCCGTAGGCCGTCTCGTCCTGCTGCTGCGCCCAGGCCCGCTCGTACTGCCAGTCTCCCAGCGCGTCCCGATAGCGGTCATAGTCCTTGTCCGCCGCGGCCCCCGCCATGCTGTAGAGGTCCTTGAGCCGGTCGCCCTCGTCCCTGTACCTTGCATACGCCGTCTGATACAGCTCCGGGATCATGTCGGCCAGCCCCTGCAGCTGCCGGTCGTAGGCCTGCTGCCCCACGGCCTGGCCGTAGCTGGAGCCGTAGCCCCCCGTCAGTGCCGCCGCCCGGCCCATGGTGTCCTTCATGGACATTCTGCCGTTCTGCACATAGCGGTCCCGGGCCATGCGGTAGAGGGGGTCCTGCTCCGCGTCGTAGCGGAACGGCCCCCGGTTGGCGATCTGCTCGTACAGGGCGCTCTGCCTCTGCCTGGCCGCGTCGTCATAGGTCGGCATCGGCGGCACCTCGGTCGTCGGCGCCGTCTCCGCTGCGGGCGCTTCGGCTGCGGCAGGCTGAGATCCCGCCAGCTCCTCCAGCTCCGGGATCGATCCCTCGTTCTGAAGCTCGTCTCTTTTCCTCTCTGCCATTTCAATCTCCTTTCTTTCTTGCCTCCCCCACCGGGGGAGGTGTCTTCCGCCGTCCCCCGCAAGGCGGAAGACGGAAGGGGTCTCCTCCGTTTCCTATCCGATATACTTGATCCCGAATCCGCCGGTGTGGCTGATCACCCAGTCTCCCGCACGGATCTCCTGCTCCACTATTTGGCTCACGGTGTGCAGCATGCCGTCTGAGCTGTCGAACCAGCCCACCTTCCGCCCGTTCACCCAGAACTGCCAGCCCGTTGAGGTGTACAGGCCCAGGGTCTGCCCGGGCGACAGCTCGTAGTAGGTCCAGCCCCCGTCGGTCATCTCCTGCCCGGTAAATTGCAGCTGCTGGCTGATGGCGATGCCCAGCACCGTCAGATGCGTGTCCGGGTCCTCCAGGAATCCTCTGCGGATCTGCCCGCTGATCTCGGTGGTATAGGCGGCCAGCGCGTCTCCCATCTCTCCCAGCTCGGCATTCGTTGCCCGGATCATCTCCAGATAGCCGTAGCTCTCCACGATCTGCCGCGCCGTGGCGTCGATCAGCAGCAGGACCTCCTGCTGGTATTCTCCGAACTCGCTTTGCGCCACGTAGCTCTGCCGCATCTCGTAGCTGAGCTCGCCCACGCTTTCCGCCAGCACATTGTCCCGGCTCCGGCTGTCCTCCGCCGTCTTCACGATCAGCGCCCGCAGCGCCGCGGCTCTCCTGGCCGCGTCTTCTGCGGTCCCGCTCCCGAATCCGCTTCCGGTCGTTCCGGCGCCGGCTTTGCTCGCTGCCTCTCGCACCGTTTCCGGGTTCTTCGCCACGGTCTGTATGATCTCCTGCTCGCTTCCCCGCGCCAGCCGCACCAGATAGTCCCGCAGCGCGGCCAGCTGCTGCAGGGCGTCTCCCTGCAGGATCGGCGGCAATTCTCTCATGCTTTACGCCTCCTTCCTCTTGACCTCCCCTGTGCAAGGGGAGGTGTCTGCGAAGCAGACGGAGGGGTTGTCCCTTCGTCTTAGCTGTCGCTCCCCACCTCCATGATCCTGGCGATGGAGAAGAGCCGCATGCTTCCGCTGCCTGTCAGCCGCAGCCGCATGTGGTCGCAGCGCCTTGGCCGGATCGGCAGGGTCCTTGTGCCCATGCCGGCGTTCTCGATGCGCCCCCCCTCGGTCCACTCTCCGCTGCTGTCATACTCCAGCCAGACCGTCAGCTCCGCGCCCCGGTCCATCCAGAGTGTGACGTCGTAGCGGCTCAGATACTTGTGATCCGGGTAGGCGTATCCCAGGATCCCGCTCTCCGCCATCCATGGGATTCCGCTCTCCTTTGTCCCTGCGGCTCCCTGGAGGTCCCATAGCTTCCCGGTGGCCGCGTCGATGCAGTACAGGCTGTCATGGCACTTGGCGAAGCACAGCGCCTGCAGCGCGTCCTCAAGGTGCCACAGGCTGGTCGCCAGGTCATACACGAACAGGTGCCAGGCGTTGGCGCCGTCCTTCATGCTGATGTAATATTTCTCTCCGAAGGCCCCGGCCGCCGCGCTGTAGTAGTTCACGTCTCCCAGCGCTTCGCTGACGCTCTGCGGGAAGCCTCCCTGCCAGGCGCACACGTCCGTGCGGCTCTTGTACAGCAGGGTCTCCCCCACCACGCACAGGCTCTTGGCGCTGCCCTTCTGCACGCCCCGGCATACCGTCTCCTGCAGCTGGTGCGCTCCCTGGGAGCTCACGCTGACCCGGTGGATCCGGTTTTCCTTGAAGAAGCACGGCGTCCCCAGATAGTTCACCGCTCCCGTCCAAGGCCCGTCGGATCCCACGCTGGCCGTCCACGCATCGGTGGACAGGCCAAGGTACTGCCGGAAGTTCTTGAAGTCTCCCAAAGCGGAGGCGTAGATCTCGTTCAGGTTCTCTCCGCCGCTGTTGCCGTAGAAACAGCCCCAGAGGCGGTTCTGGCACTCGCAGATGAAGTCCATCTGCGGCAGCTTCCGCTCGATCTTTACGTTTTGGTTTTCGTCTGTCTGCTCCGCGGAAAGCAGGCACACCACCACCAGATAGTCGTCCGTGTTCTCGTCTCCTCCGACGCCGTACAGGATCTTCTCTCCGTTGATATCATCCAGTTGGCTGCCGGAGATCGTTACCCCGTCGTTGATCTGGAAGAGCGCCGGCAGCTGTCCCCGGCTGGTGAAGCTCACCTTGGTGTAGACCGTCTCGATGGTCACCCACATGACCTCCACCTGGCTCCACTGGCGGTACACGATGGCGCCGTCCGTGGTGTCCACCCAGATCTCACCGTTCGTCGGGTCCGTCGGCTCCGTGGTTCCGGTGCTGCTGATCGTATAGGGATTGCCGTCCACGTCGCAGGGTGTGTAGGTCACCGTCCCCGTTGTCTGGTAGCTGGCCTCCATGCTGCCCGTGTCCGTCGGGTCCGCCGTGTTGTAGTAGACCTTGTCCGGCCAGATCAGCACGTAAGCGCCCATGCTCACCAGCTGCTTTTCCCCTGCGGCAAGGCCCGTCACGCTCGTGGCGAGGCCGTTGACGTACAGGGTCCCGCCGGATACCCAGCAGGGCGCGTCCTTCTCCAGCAGGCCGCCCGGATCGGTCAGCGTTCCCACCAGCCCCCGGGGCTTCCGCACGGCCAGCAGCGGATACTCGTCCCCGCTCAGGTTCTGCATGTCGTAGCAGGCGCCCTCGCGGATCCGCAATTTATGCACGTACCCCGGCCAGCTGTCCGTCATGGTCCTTGTCTTCTGCCGGGCGTTCAGTTTCGGATAGTGCATCTTCCCGCCCCCTCAGAAGTATTTTTTCGCCGCTGTGTTGGCGTTGTTGTTGTAGTTGTACCAGTTCCGGAAGCTTACCCACACCGCCTCGAACATCCCGTTCGACGCGTTGAAGCTGTCCGGCTCCCGCTCGTAATAGTCCATCTGGGCGCATAGCCAGTGGATATACATCTCG
>CACYLY010000080.1:0-864 GCA_902775355.1 Oscillospiraceae bacterium | reverse complement strand
GCGCTCCAGCCGCTCCAGCCACCGGAGCTTGTCTTCAGTTGGGAAAGCGTTGGGCTTCAGCCGGTCCGCCTCTTTGATCGCTTCGCATACAAGCATTTCGTTCTCCTTTCCTCTTGGCCTTCCCTGCTCACGGGGAAGGGGGACCGCTTGCGGTGGATGAGGTCCCCGCGCAGCGGCTTTTTCTCACCTATCAAAAACAGGGAGCGCAGCCCGCTCCCTGTTTTCGCGCGCCTGCGCCTCAGTTTTTGCTTTCCTTCAGCGCCTGATAGCGCAGGCCCTCCAGCATAGCCTGCTCGGAGTGCTCCAGCACCTCTACGGCGCAGGCGGGCAGCTTCACGGTCTCGCCCCGCTTGATGAGCCAGGTGCGCTCGTTGACGCGCACGAACACGTCGTCCTGCATCTCCTTGGTGATCGGCAGCCGGATCGTGATCAGCTCCTCCTGCTCCGGAGCCTTCTCCGAAGCCTGCTCCTGGGTCTGGTCCTGGGTCTGGTCCTGGGCCTGGTCCTGGGCCTGGTCGTTTTTCTTTTCCTTGGTCTCTGCCATTTTTTGATCTCCTTTCTTCTATCTTACTTAAAACTTGCCGCTGCGGGCTTTTCCGAAGTTTGTAACCTTCTCCCTTTTACGGATTGGCTTAGGCCCGCCCTCCGGCCAGTTTACAATGGTGTTTCTGGGTGCAGGCCGGTTGTTGTTTTCCCTGACACCATTCTTGTCTATTCTGATCTTCCCGGATTTCTCTGCCATTTTTTGATCTCCTTTCTATTCCCCGCTTTCTGCCTGGCTCTCCTCGTGCTCGGTCAGATCGTAGACCTTTTCGGTCACCGTGATCCCGTCCCTGCCGCTCCATTCGACGGTCACGACGGTCA
>CACYLY010000079.1 GCA_902775355.1 Oscillospiraceae bacterium | reverse complement strand
GGCGAGGATATAGCTTTTCCAGTTTTCCTCGGAAGGTGCATCATCCGTCTCATCTATGGACACGGCAGTAGGCATCGAGCGGGTGAAAAGAACGGGATACGCCTCGTCACAGACGACATGCTCAAAACCCAGCTCCGCCATCAGCGCGTCGCCCTGCCGGATGGCGTCCTCCCGGGGAAAGTCCACAGTCAGCGGCTCGGGGAGCTCGTCCTGGATCAGGGAAATGGCAACCGCGGAGGAGAAGTTCACATCACCGTAACCATCGGCAAAAACACTTGCATGATCCAAATAGCCAGGGCAGTTTTGGACAAAGAAGTGCACCTTCTTCCCGTCAACCTCTGCCCATCCCTTAATTTCCTCCAGGCTTTCGCTCCGGGAGACAAAGCTGGTTTCTGCCAGGACGCGCTCGTCGCCGTCCGGCGCGGTGCGGGCGTATTCCGCGCAGCGCTCGATAGCTCCCGGCAGTGCGTCATAACCGCCGTCCAGATCCACGGGAATCTCGCCCCGCTGCATGGCCTGCAGCTGCTCCAGACGCTCCAGCGCCTGCTGCTTTGTCATGCCCAGCTCTTCGTAGAGCGTGTTTCCTTTCAGCAGAACACGCATCAGATTGTCCGCATCCGCCTGTGTGAAATCCCGGCGTCCGATGCTGCCGGTGGGAATCTTGTCAGCGTTGGGGAGAATGATCTCGGCATCGGCGGTGACATGCACAAAACCGTTCACACCCGTCCAATCACCGGTGAAGCGCTCGGGCACCTCCAGCGCGGCCAGCAGCGCGGAATTGTCCCGGCCCTGCTGGGCTGTTTGGAGCATCTGCTCTTGATCCTTTTGGACAACCGCCGGGGTGTCCGGCGTGTCCTGGCAACCTACAAGCAAGCCGAGAGCAAGGCAGGCAAGAAGGAGCAAAGAAAGAATCCTTTTCATATCCAGCCCTCCTTAATAGCCCAAATCTCGGTCAACCATGCTTCCGTCGATGGCGTTGAGCGTGAGGAAGATTTCCGGCTCCTGGGGGATGGACGGTTCTCCGGGAACGACATACGTTCCCCAAAAATCCCACACAGGGATCAGCAAGCCCCGGTCGGTATCATCCTTGGCCCGGATTCGCATGAGACTGAGCCGCACCGTGTCGATCCGCATATGCGGGTGGGAGTCGCCTCCGTTGTCGTTGATGGTCTGAATATAACTGTACTTGACCATGAACATCCGCTCAAAGATGGAGGAAATCTCGTCAAAGCTCATGAGCTGCGTGTCAGCAAGCTCCAGAACCGGCTCTGTGGAGGGTGAAATCCAGGAGAAATAGACCACGCCGTCCTTTGTTACATCCACCTGGATCTGCTCGTAGACCCACACCTTGTTATAGGATTCATGCTCTACATAGTCTCCTCTATGAGTGGTATAGGCGATGGGGAAACCTTCCACGCAGCGGACATACTGGAGCTGATACCCTGTGTCCAGAACAAAATGCTCGGGGTCGTTCCAGCGCTGGGAATAGGAAAGCTCGGGAGAAGCACCGTCAGGTTCAGGGATCGCGCCGTGCAGCGTCATTGCATCGGCAAAAAATACAGGTGTGATCTTGTCACAGACCACATTTTCAAAGCCCAGCTCCGCAATCAGCGCGTCGGCCATTTGCTGCGCTTCTTCTGCGGAGAAGTCAGGCTGGAAAGGCTCTTTGGGAATCCCATCGGGGACAGCGGAGGAGGGCTGAGAATTGTCGTAATTCGGATCGCCGTAGTCCTGCACATAAAACACAGCAGAATCCCAAACATCCGGAAAGTTCTGCACCCAGAGATGCACCTTCTTCCCATCGACCTCTGACCAGCCGCTCATGTTTTCCAGGGGGCCGTCGGAAACAAAAGAGGTCGAGGCAAGCCGGAGTTCTCCCTCGTCCGGAGCGGTTCGAGCTTGTTCTGCATAGTACGCGATGACATCCGGCAGCTTTGCATAAGTGGCATCGCCGGCCAAAGGGATCTCACCGCGCTGCATGGCCTGATAGTATTCCAGCTGTGCCATGGCCTCTTGCCTGGTGAGATAGACCTCCTCATAAAAAGGCTGACCCTTCATGAATACACGGAGGAAGTTATCCAGATCCTCCAGGGTGAAATCCCGGCGTCCGATGCTGCCGGTGGGAATCTTGTCGGCGTTGGGCAGCACGATCTCCGCATCGGCGGTGACATGCACAAAACCGTTCACACCTGTCCAGTCACCGGTGAAGCGCTCGGGCACCTCCAGCGCAGCCAGCAGCGCGGAATTGTCCTTACCCTGCTGGGCTGTTTGGAGCATCTGCTCTTGATCCTTTTGGACAACCGCCGGGGTGTCCGGCGTGGCCTGGCAACCTGCAAGCAAGCCGAGAGCAAGGCAGGCAAGAAGGAGCAAAGAAAGAATCCTTTTCATATCCAGCCCTCCTTAATAGCCCAAATCTCGGTCAATGACCGTGCCGTCAATGGCGTTGATGGTGAGAAGGATCTGCTCGTCAACATACTCGCCCGAATCGGCGGGAAAGTCCCTGGTGCCCCAGAAATCCCACACAGGGATCAGCAGACCCTCACCCCGGGTGTCCTTGGCCTTGATACGCATCAGGCCAAGATGTACCCGATCCACATAGTAGGTGGTGCCGTCGCCATCCTCCAGATAACTGTTCTTGACCATGACCATCCGCTGGAAGATGTCGGTGATCTCTGTAAAGCTCATGAGCTGGGTGTCTTCCAGTTCAACTGTCGGTTCATTGTAGGGGGATTCCCAGGAGAAGTACACGACCCCGTCGGCGGTGACGCAGACCTCCATCTGCTCATACGACCAAAAAGCGTCATGGGCGGCCTCATGCTCTACAGCGCTGCCCGCATGAGGCGTCCAGCTGATGGGAAAGCCGTTCACGCAGCGCATATAGCGGAGCCGATAGCCTGTGTCCTCGATCAGCGCGTCCGGATCCATATTCGCCCAACCGCCATGCTCCTCCTCGCTGTAGTAGTAGGCATAGTTAAAGAAAAAAACCGGCTCGATCAGGTCGCACTTCACATCGCCGAGGCCAAGCTCATCCATCAGAGCGTCCCCCATCTGCAGAGCTTCTTCCTCCGAGAAAGAGGGGAAAACGCGCTCGCGGGGCAGATCATTTTCCACATGGGCAGAAGGTATGGAATAGCTGTTGTTCCAGTCGCCGTAAGACGAAACGAAGTAAGCCGCCTTATCAAAGTTGTCGTCTCCCCAGTGGATGACGTCCAGATGGACTTCCTTCCCGTCCACGGTGCCCCAACCGTTCATCTCGGCAAGGTAGCTTTTGTCCACAAAGCTGGTGGCCGCGAGGCGCAGCTCGTTCTCGTCCGGCGCGGTGCGTACAGCCTCCGCGTACTCCGCAATCGCATCCGGGAGGTCCTCATAGTCTGCGCCATTTTGCAGCGGAATCTCACCCCGCTGCATGGCCTGATAGTATTCGAGCCTTTCCTGGGCTTGTTGCCTTGTTATCTCCACAACCTCGTAATAGGGCTGCCCTTTGAGAAAGACCCGGAGGAAGTTATCCAGGTCGTCCTGGTTGAATTCCCGCGCGGTGACCCGCCCGGTGGGGATCTTATCGGCGTCTGGAAGAAGGATCTCCGCGTCAGCCGTAACGGTCAGTTTGCCGTTTAAGCCCGTCCATTCGCCGGTAAAGCGATCGGGCACCTCCAAGGCCGCAAACAGCGCGGAGTTTTCCCGGCCTTTTTCGGCAGTTTCCAGCATTTGCTCCTGATCCTTGACGATCACGGCCGGGGTGTCCGGCGTGTCCTGGCAACCGGCGAGCAGGCCGAGGGCCAGCACGCCCGCCAGAACAAGAGAAATTGTCTTTTTCATGGTTTCTACCTCTTCGTAGGGGACGGCGTCCTCGACGTCCCGTTGTTGGCCGACCGCCTTTCTCCAAGCGGGCTGTCGGGGACGCCAGCCCCTACAGCTTTCGGCCACGCTCCCAGCATAAGCGCAAGCAAAAGAAAAGTCGTTACCGAAAGATTACCGAAATATTATTGTTGCACCCTTGGCTCCCCCTCCGGGGGAGCTGTCGAGCGCAGCGAGACGGAAGGGGCTTCCCCCTATCGGCGCTGCGCGCCACTTCCCCCAGAGGGGGAAGCAAGAATCACCCGCACCGTTGTGCCCTCTCCAACTGTGCTTTCGATCTCCAATCGCCCGCCGTGTGCCTGCACGATCTCCTTCACCAATGCAAGGCCAAGCCCCACGCCGCCCAGCTTTTTGCTGCGGGAACGATCCACCATGTAAAAGGGTTCGGTGATGCGGTCAATTTCCTCCTGGGGAATGCCGCAGCCCTGATCCCGCACGGCAAAGCCGGTCTCGTCCGCGGAGAGGGTCACGGTCTGCCCTTCGCGGGACGCTTTGCTTGCGTTGTCCACCAGGTTCACCAGCACGTCCTGCATCAGATCGGCGTCCAGCTCCAGGGATTCCACGCGGCAATCCGTTTCCAGAGAAACGCCTCGAGCAGCCAGCGTATCCGCAGTGCTCTCCCGCACACGATCCAGCAGCTCCGGGACAGAAACCGGCTGAAGCTCCGGCTTTTGATCCAGCGTAATGAGCTTGAGGAGCTTTTGCACCAGCCGTTCCAACCAGCGGGTCTGATGCTCGATCCGCGCGAGGGCGGCGCTGCGCTCCTCCTCGTCCAGATAGGTGTTTTGCAGGGAGTCCGCATTCAGCAGCAGCGCGGTCAGCGGCGTTTTGAATTCGTGGGTCACGCCGCCGATGAAAAGGCGCTGCCGCTCCGCCGTCTCGGTGAGTTCCGCGATGTGCTGCTCCACGGAGGCCGCCATAGCATTGAAATCCTTCGCCAGTGCGCCGACCTCGTCGGAGGAGGTCACGGCTGCACGCTCGGCGTAGTTGCCCTCCGCAATATGGGCCGCCGCGCTTTGCAGCTCCTGCAGCGGACGCAGGGAGCGCCGCACCAGCAGGGCGATCAGCACAAGGCCAAGCCCAATGCAAACCGCGCCAATGACAACGAATTGAAAAGTTAGCGTTCGAATTTGATCATAGACCGGCGTAATGTCCTGCACGATATAGACCATGCAGCCGAGTCCCTCAAGGTTGTGGGTAAAGGTATAGGGCAATCTTGCGTCGCTGCCCACGATCAGGAGCTGACGCCCGTTTACCGCGCCGGTATAACGCTGGGGCGTGTCACTGCCCTCCGGCGTCAGATACTCGCTGGGATCGAGGGAGAGGGAAGAATAGAGGGTTTCACCGGAGAGCATCAGCACGGCCTCACTGTCGGCGTACTGGGTAAAGCAGTATTTCATCAGCGAGCGGGTCGCCGCCTCGCTGTCCAAAATCTCGTCTCGGGCTTGCGTGATGAGAAGGACTGTGCACGCGCCTACGACCAGCACAAGCACCAGGCTGCACAGCAGGGATACTTTTTTCCAGAGTTTCATTTCCGCCGCTCCTCCAGCCGGTAGCCGGTTTTGGAGATCGTGCGGATCTCGTCACTGAGTCCCAGCTTTTTCCGCAGGTTCGCCACACGCACATCCACCGTGCGAATGTCCCCAAAATAGTCCTCGCCCCAAATTTCGTTCAGGATGCGCTCCCGGGAAACGGTGCGGTTTTTGTTCTTCATCAGCACTGCGAATACGTCAAATTCCAGCGGCGGCAGGTCAATGAGCTCTCCGGCACGGGTCAGCGTGCGGTTTTCCGCGTCCAGGGTAAAGTCCTGGAAGCGGTAGACCTGATTGAGTCGCCCGGTACGGGAGAGCACCTTCTCGATCCGCACCAGCAATGTCACGATCTCGAAGGGCTTGACAATGTAATCCTCCGCGCCCTCCTTGAGCCCGCGCACTTCCGATTCGCTGTCGGTCTTGGCGGTCATGTAGATGACCGGGATGTTGTATTTCTCCATCAGCGCAAAGAGCTGGAAGCCGTCCATGCCGGGCAGCATGATGTCCAGCAGCGCCAGGTCAAAGGAATGATCCTGTTCCAGAGACGCG
>CACYLY010000078.1 GCA_902775355.1 Oscillospiraceae bacterium | reverse complement strand
GTCCAGGTTGAAGGTCATGACCTCCACGTCGCCCGTCTTGAGGTGCCTCTGCAGACGGATCACGTCCTTGTTGTTCACGCTGCCGTCGCCGTTGATGTCCCCGGGCAGACGCCAGTGGGCAAAGATCGTGCTGGTCTCGTCAAAGGTGGTCTCAGCGGTCACCTGGGTGCCCTGGCCGGCGGACATGTAGTTCTCCGCAGCCGCGGTGAACCAGCCGATGAACTTCCAGCCGCCCTCGCGGGTCGGGATGGGCAGCTCACCGATGGCCTCGCCGGCGGTGATCTCAACGGTGGCGGGCTCCACGGTGCCCTCGACCGCGTCAAGGATGATGGTGATGATGGCAGCCTCTTCCTTCTCCTCGATGATCGCATGGGCCGCGATGGTAGCGCCGTCAGCCTCGGTGATGGTGTTCAGGCTGTCGACCACGGCAACCTTACCACCCTCGGGGAGGGTCACGCCGTAGCCCTCGGGGATCTCGATGCCGTTGCCGGCCTGCAGGGCGGCGGCGCCGGCGTCCACATCCCACTTGCCGCTGACAAAGGTGATAAATCCGCCGGCCTTCATGCCGATGCCATCCTCAGCGGCGTTTGTGATGGTCACATTCTTTTCCACCTGAATGGAGGTGCCGGCGCAGAGGGAGTTGGCGGCCATGCCGGTGGTCTGCAGATCGCCGCCGATCTGGATCTCGCCGTTCTCGGCGCGAATAACATAATCGCGCTCGTTCAGGACGCTGACGCCAACGGTGGCGTTTCCGGCGATGCGGACGTCGTTGTTTGCAGAGATACCGGCCTCAGAGGAAAAGCTCTTGAGGGCGCCGCCCACGGAAATGGAGCCGCCGGTGCTGCGCATGGCTCTGCCGTTATATGGCTTCACGGTAGTCGCGGAAAGATTATTTTTCAGCGTGGCATTGCCTTCGATCCTGATATCTCCGCCGGCCAGGATCAGATCCAGGCCGCCGCCGGTGATATCAAGGTTGGCGTCTATCGTAATGGGACCGTTGGGAGCAGTGAGCGCGGCAGGCGCTTCGACAGCCCGTGTGGAGTTGAAGAACGCATTGCCGCTGATTTGGATGCCGCCTTCGCCGCCCGCGTAGATGAACACGTCCGTGGCATTCAGATTCTCGTCTTCAAACTCGTTGTCATCGCTGATGCCCATGTCGACAGTGCCTTTGCAGGACACCGAGCCGTTCACGCTGTGGATGCCCTCGCCGCCGATGGGGAATCCGTTCATAATATACACGTAGCCGTTCACGAGAACGTCGCCGTCAGAGTAAATCGCATAATTGATGGTCCCGACCTGGGACAGGGACCCGAGGGTGACACCGTAGCCGTTGGCCGTACGGATGCCACAGCTGCCGTCATCCCAGGTACCGGTCATGATATTGGCAGTTCCCGTGACCGTGACGTCTCCGCCGGCACAGTCGATGCCGATTAAGGCGCTGGAGGAATAGTTGCCGTCAATATAGACCGCGCCGTCGGGGGCCAAGATACCCGTGCCATAGTAGCCCATGTTGTTATCGTAGAGATCGACAGTCACGTTTCCGGTGGAAGTGAAGCCGTCCACGGTAGAAATGCCAACGAGAGCATTGCCGGAAGAAAGCAGCACGTTCAGTGTTCCTTCGTTGCGCACTGCGCCGGGAGCATAGATGCCGTATTTCGCAGCAGCGGAATTAATACTCAGCTTACCGCCAAGGCTCAGGTCCCCGTCCGAAACGACCATGGCGTTCGTCACGGTATCGCCCTGAAGCGTCGGATCATTGAACCCAAGCCGCTTCCCGTTGATGGTCAAAACGCTTTTGGTCAGGCCGGTCGTACCGTTGAGCGTGCCGCCGAAGATGCCGGCGCCGTTGTTCGCCGAGTGGACGAAGACCACAGGAACATAATTTGTCGTGCCGATCGCCACTTTATCCAGCAGCAGATTGCCGCCGTTTACAAAGATGCCGTATTCAGCGTCAGGAGCCGTGAGATCCAGATGGCAATCAAGGGTCAGATTGCCATTGTCCACAAGGATGCCGTAATACGCAGACTCGGCACTGAGCGTAAAGAACTGGGTGCTGGTCTTTTTCAGCGTCAGATTGCCGCCGTTGGCATAGATCAGCTTTTCAGCGGTATCGGACGCAAAGGTAAAGTTCGCGCCGGTGGTGATGGTCAGGTCGGGCAGTTCCGAGTAGATCACCGCACCGTTTGTCAGATTCTCAGGATTGTTGAGAGATTCCCCGACGTTGCCCTGGATCGTCAGGGTCGAGGTGTCGGAGTCGAAACGCACACCGGTCACGATGTTGTTCTTGTTGCTGTCCGTAACCTGCACGCCGGCGACCCACAGGTCATAGGCGACGGGATCCGCCTCGGGCTCGTCGACCTCGGGCAGAGCCTCGACCTCGGCCGTTTCCTCGTCCTCGGGGACTTCAGGTTCCTCCTCGACGATGGCGACCTCGCCCTCGTCTTCTTCCCCGATGTCTTCCGCCAAGGCCAGGGTCGGCATCAGCGAGAAGAGCATCAGCAGTGCCAAAAGGGATGCAATAAACCGTTTTGTCCGCATAGTTCGTCCTCCTTTGATTTTCCCCGGCGGGACCGCCGCCTCCTGCGGAAGAAGCCGCCCCGGTCCGGGTGTTCTGCCAGCTCAGAGCGCAAAGGCCCCCTGATATAGGCATAATACCCCGTATAAAAAATACCATGTCGGCACGGAAATTGCAAGGCTTTTCCTTCTTTCCGGAGCGTTTTTTTGCGGCGCCCTCGCCGACCCGGAGCCTTCTCTGTCGGCCTCTCCCGGAGAGCGTCGAATTCGGGCGGCAAAGTGCCCCCGCTCTCGTTGACTTGTGCGCTTTGGGGTGCTAAAATGATAGCATCTTATAACAAAGGAAGTGGTACCCCATGATTCTCACGCCTGAGCAGCAGGCCCTGCTGGAGGGCAAGGAGGGCGAGATCATGGCCAAGATCGTCAAGACTCTGGTCATGTACGGCGAGGCCTTCGGCGCCACGCGCATGGTGCCTGTCACCAGCAAATACGGCCACACGGTGATCTCCTTCGGTCTGGAGGTCATGAAGCCGGTGTACGACCTCTATGACAAGCTGATCGCCGCAGGGCTGCCCGAGGGGCAGAAGTTCACCGCCGACCCCAAGCCCCTGGACCCCCGGGTCCCCTCTTCCCTGCTGGACGACCTGGTGTTCAAAAAGATCATGTACACCCAGCAGAAGCGCTACGAGGAGCAGGTGCGCAAGCTGGGCATCACCAGCGACGACGATTTTACCTGCGCCTGCTATCTGGATCAGGTGGGCAACACCCCGAAGAAGGGCGAGGTCCTGTCCTGGGCCGAGTCCTCCGCGGTGGTCTACGCCAACTCCGTCCTGGGCGCCCGCTGCAACCGCAACTCCGGCATGCTGGAGCTGATGGGCAGCATCGCCGGCTTCGTGCCGGAGTTCGGCCTGCTGACCGACGAGGGCCGCAAGGCCACCTGGATCATCGAGGTCAAATGCGAGAAGAAGCCCGAGGCCCAGCTGCTGGGCTCCGCCATCGGCATGAAGGTGATGGAGGAGGTCCCCTACGTCAAGGGCCTGGACAAGTGGCTCGGCAACGAGCTGAACGACGAGGCCAGGGCCTATCTGAAGGACTTCGGCGCGGCCACCGCCTCCAACGGCGCGGTGGGCCTCTACCACATTGCGGGCCTGACCCCCGAGGCCGTGGAGCTGGGCGAGAGCCTGATCGCGGAAAACGCCCAGGTCTATGTGATCGACGACGCCGAGCTGCAGCGGGTGAAGGACAATTATCCCGTCATCTGGAAGAAACCCGACGCCAAGCCCGAGCTCTGCTTTGTGGGCTGCCCCCACATGAGCCTGCAGCAGCTGAAGGACTGGGCCAAGGCCATCCAGGAGGGGCTGGAAAAGAACGGCCGCAGGAAGGTCACGGTGCCCACGGTGTTCACCGCCCCGGTGCCGGTGCTGAAGGAATTCGAGCAGACCATGGAGGCCTATTATCTCAAGCAGAGCGGCGTGGTGCTCAGCTACATCTGCCCGCTGATGTACATGAACAATCCCCTCTGCAAGAAGAAGGCCGTCATCACCTCCTCCAACAAGCTGCGCACCTATACCAGCGCCCGCTACTACACGGAGGCGGAGATCCTGGCGATCATCACAGGAGGTGCCAAATGAGAGAGTTTCAAGGACGCGTCGTAGTCCCCGGCGCCTGCAAGGCCGAGGCTCTGGTGAGCCACGGCGGCTTCAACACCCTGGCCAGCTATCAGATGGCCCTGATGTTCGGGGACAAGGCCGTGAAATGCGGCGATCAGAACAACCCCGACCTCTATAAGAAGTCCATGCTGGGCAAGGCCCTGTGCCTGCCCCAGACCATCGGCTCCACCACCGGGGGCATGGTGCTCTTCACCGTCTGCTCCTACGGCAAGCAGCCGGCCTGCATGCTCTTCTCCAAGCCCATCGACTCCCTGGCCGCCTCCGGAGCGATTCTGGCCGACGTGTGGACGGACGCGAAGATGCCCGTGGTGGACAATCTGGGCGAGGATTTCCTGGCCTATGTGAAGGACGGGATGGAGATCCGCGTCTCCGAGAGCGGCCTGGTCACCGTGGACTGAGGCTCCACAGCTAATTACACAGCGATCACCAAGGCGCTGCGCCCTTTGCTGGGCGCAGCGCCTCAGACTGCAGACGAAGCCGTGCGGAAAGCCTTCGATGCGCATGGCTGGATTGTGAAGGGGGGGGAGGGTATGCCCCCCCTTTACGTTCAATCTTGCAAAAATGGAAACTTTTTCGGAAATTTCCATTTTTGTCTCTCAAGCTGTCGACACTTTGTCGACAGCTTGAGGCGCAGCGCCTTGCCCTGGCCGGCGGCTCAGGTCCGGGGCTTTTTCTTTTCGACCCGCACCCCGCGGATCTGGATGGCCCCCTGGCGCACGGTGAGATAGATCCAGGCCTCGCCGCCGGGAAGCGACAGGGCGGCGGCCCTGGTGTGGATCCGGCGCTGCAGGGCCCTGGCCTGCCGCCCGGAGCGCAGACCCAGGCTCACCGCTTCGGCGATGAGCCGGTCCCGCACCGGGGGCAGGTGGCGGATCATGCGGCAGGCCGCGTAGGCCGCCGTCTCCGTGTCGTAGGCGCAGGGGACCTGGCTGCGGAACCAGGTTTTGCGGTCGTAGCCGATGCAGCAGGACAGGCGCTCGTCGGTGTTTTTGATTTTGTAGTTCATCATGATCCTCCCAAAAAAGTGATTATTTGTGAAAGCGAATGGGTTTTGCGCGAATGGTTTTGCCCGCGCTCCCGTCCCTTCGCCTCGGGGCGGGAGCCGCTGTGCGGTTTTCAAGGTGCAGGGCCGCGCAGGGCGCAAAAAAGCACCGAAGCACGGAAGCCGCCGTCAAAAGGGTGCAGCACACCCCTTGAACGTCCGGCTGTCCGCTTCGATGCGAAGCTTTCTATTCACTTTTTTGGGCGCTCTCCTCGGAAAGCAGGAGCATTTTATCAGCTTTTCCCCTGCTTGTCAAGAGCTGTCTGCGCAGTTTGCGGGGACTTGACACCTCTCCCGCCGCGTGATACATTGGTCAAGTCCACGCCGGTGTGGTGGAACGGTAGACACCGGGGACTTAAAATCCCCTGGGAGAGATCCCGTACCGGTTCGAGTCCGGTCACCGGCACCAAAAAGCGGGCATCCTTTTGGATGCCCGCTTTTTGGTGCCGCAGCTTGTCAAAGAACCCCGGTTTTCAAGAAGCAAAAACCGGGGTTTTGGCATAAACAGGATAGAAAAGCGCGAAAACATGATGAAAAATAGAGTTATT
>CACYLY010000077.1 GCA_902775355.1 Oscillospiraceae bacterium | reverse complement strand
GTAAAGGCACTCTACGGTTCAATATCCCCCAGTCACGCTCGCAAGCTCGCGTGACAGCCCCCTTTAGGCAAGGGGGCCTTGTCCCGGCGTCCCATCCCCACCGTAGGGGAGGGGCTTGCCCCTCCCGCCGACTCGCACCGCCGCCCTCACAGCGCCGGACATTGCCCGACGTCGTCGCCGACCAATGGTCGGCGCTACGGGTGGTCGTCTCGCCCCCGTAGGGGCGCTTCATGAAGCGCCCGCGAACACGCGCCAACGCTCCGAAACTGTCATTGCGAACGTCTCCCGTCTTCAAACTCCCGACCTCACGGCGCTTGCGGGGGACGCGCCGCGCCACACCCAGGACCCTCAGAGAGGGAGGCAAAGACACGCTTCGCCGCCTCCGCCTCCGCGGGTTGACAGACGGAGGACGGGGCCTTGTCCGATGAAAACTCACTTTGTCTCGTCAAAGAGCCTTGCAGGGGCGGGGAGAGTGTGCTAATATACAGGAAAGGAGATGCGGCATGAACTATCAGGAAGCGCTCAATTACATCAACGGCACCCGCTGGATGGGCTCCAAGCCCGGCCTGAGCCGGACGGAGGAGCTGCTGGAGCGGCTGGGCCGGCCCCAGGACAAGCTGAAATTTGTCCACATCGCCGGCACCAACGGCAAGGGCAGCTGCGCGGCCATGCTGGCTTCGATCCTGCGCTGCGCCGGCTACCGCACCGGGCTCTACACCTCCCCCTACCTCTTCCGCTTCAACGAGCGGATGCAGCTCAACGGCCGCCCCATCGAGGACGAGACCCTGGCGGAGATCGTGACGGAGATCCGGCCTCATGCCGACGCCATGGCCGACCACCCCACGGAGTTCGAGCTCATGACCGCCGCCGCCCTGCTCTGGTACGCCCGGGTGGGGGCCGACGTCGTGGTACTGGAGGTGGGCCTGGGCGGCCGGCTGGACGCCACCAATGTCATCGGCGCCCCCGAGGCCGCCGTGATCATGAACATCGGCCTGGACCACACGGAGATTTTGGGGGACACCCTGGAGCAGATCGCCGCGGAAAAGGCGGGCATCTTCAAGCCCGGCTGCGACGCGGTGGCCTATCAGCAGGGCGAGAGCGTGCTGGCGGTGCTGGAGCGGAAGGCCCGGGAGACCGGCTGCGCCCTGCATGTGGCGGATTTCTCCCGGCTGCAGCCGGAATTTGAAAGCCTGGAGGGCCAGAGCTTCCTGTACAAGGACGAGCCCTACGCCCTGGCGCTGCTGGGGGACCATCAGCTGCGCAACGCCGCCGTGGCCCTGGAGACCGTGGAGGTCCTGCGCCGCCGGGGCTGGCGCCTGCCCCGGGAGGCCGTGGAGCACGGGCTCTATGCCGCGAGCTGGCCCGCCCGCTTCGAGCTGGTGAGCCAGGAGCCGCCCTTCATCGTGGACGGGGGCCACAACCCCCAGTGCGCCGAGAGCGTCCGGGCAAATCTCCTGCGCTATTTCCCGGACAAGCGCCGGGTGCTGCTGGTGGGCGTGCTGGCGGACAAGGACTACCCCGCCCTCTTCGAGATCCTGAACGAGGCGGCGGACGCCTGGGTCTGCGTCACGCCGGAGAGCGAGCGGGCCTTGCCGGCGGAGGAGCTGGCGGCGTATCTGCGGCGCTTCGGCAAGCCCGTCGCCGTCTGCGCCTCCATCCCCGAGGGGGTGGAGACCGCCCGGGAACAGGCCGGGGAGGACGGCATGGCCTGCGCGGTGGGCTCGCTGTACATGGCGGGCGCGGTCCGCGCCTGCTTCGGACTCACGTGAATGAACTTGCTTCCCCCTCCGGGGGAAGTGGCGCGAAGCGCCGATAGGGGTCGTTTGTCAACGCACGCCCCCTTTCGTCTCGCTTCGCTCGACACCTCCCCCGAAGGGGGAGGCAAGACTGGGAGGCGGTGCCTATGAGAGTCATGGCGATCGATTACGGCGATGCGCGCATCGGCCTGGCGGTCTCGGACCTGCTGGGCATGATGGCGGGCGAGGCCTGGACCCTGAACGAGTGGAACATGGAGCGGGCCAGCCTCCGGATTGCCGAGGAAGCGAAAAAGCGGGAGGTCGGCACCCTGGTGCTGGGCCTGCCGAAGAACATGGACGGCACGGAGGGCCCCCGGGCTGAAAAGAGCCGGGAATTCAAGGCCCTGCTGGAGCGGGACACGGGCCTGCCCGTGGTCCTGTGGGACGAGCGCCGCAGCAGCATCGAGGCCCACGCCATCCTCCACGCCGCCGGGAAAAAAGAGCGGGTCCACCGCAAAACCGTGGACGCCGTGGCCGCCAGCCTGATCCTGGAGGGCTATCTGGGCAGCCGCAGATAAACTTGTGCGCAAAAAACCTGAGGATAGAAACCCACCCCACGAAAAAACAGTAAAGGAGAGAAAAGCATGTTCACCTTATTGACAGAAGACGTCAGCGCCGCTGCCGTCGCGACCGAAGCAAAGAAATCCTTCTTTGAAACCATCAGCGCGTTCAAAATCGGCGACATCTCGGTTTCCAGCCTGCTCTCGGCAATCCTGACCCTGGTCATCTGCTTCATCATCATCAAGATCATCACCGCGGGCGTCAACAAGGCCCTGGGCAAGTCCAAGAAGCTGGACGCCACCCTCCGGGGCTTCGTCACCTCCGCCATCAAGGCGGTCCTGTGGGTCATCGCCCTGATCATCGTGGCCAACGCCCTGGGCATCAACACCAGCTCCCTGGTGGCTCTGGTCAGCGTCGTCGGCCTGGCCCTGTCCCTGTCCGTGCAGAACATCCTCTCCAACCTCTTCTCCGGCCTGACCCTGCTGATCACCAAGCCCTTCGCCGCCGGCGACTTTGTGGAGGTGGGCGGCAAGACCGGCCTGGTGAAGACCGTGGGCCTGTTCTACACCCAGCTGGACACCCTGGACAACATTGCCGTCTCCATCCCCAACAGCGACGTGACCGCCGCCTCCGTGCTGAACTACAGCCGCGAGGAGCTGCGCCGCGTGGACCGCACCTTCACCACCTCCTATGAGAACACCACCGAGGAAGTGAAGGCCGCCATCGCCGACGCCATCGCCAAGGACGAGCTGATTCTTCAGGATCCCGCCCCCTTCGTCCGCCTCATCGACTACAAGGGCAGCACCGTGGAATACGTGGTGCGCGTCTGGTGCAAGAGCCCGGATTACTGGACCGTGTACTTCAACCTGAACGAGAACGTCCGCGAGAGCTTCGCTGCCCACGGCGTCAAGTTCAGCTACGAGCACGTCAACGTCCACATCGTGGAGAAGTAATTTTTCGCAGGAAGCATATTGTGTTGTGAACACCGGCCCGGCGCAGATGCGCCGGGCCGGTTTTTGAAATGTCAAATAACCGCAAAAGCGTCCGCCGGCAAAGCGGCGGAGCTTCGAGACCGGACACATTTCTTTTGAAAAAATCTGCGACCTTTTTCCTGTTTTGACGTTTTTAAGGGTGAGAGCGCTTATTGGGGAGGTTTTCCTATGGAAGACGCGGCGATTGTCGATCTGTACTGGCAGCGTTCCGAGCAGGCCATTCCGGAGACGGACCGGAAGTACGGGCCCTACTGCCACACGATCGCCTACAACATCTGCACCAATCATGAGGACGCGGAGGAGTGCGTGAATGACACCTGGTTTCGCGCCTGGAACCTGATGCCGGACAAGCGCCCGTCCCTGCTGTCCGCCTTTCTCGGCGCCATCGTCCGCAATCTGGCGCTGGACCGTTACCGCCGCCGGACGCGGCGGAAGCGCGGCGGCGGGGAGACGGAGCTGGCCCTTGACGAGCTGGGCGACTGCGTGCCCGGCGGCGGCAGCGTGGAGCGGCAGATCGAGGAGCGGGAGCTGGAGCAGGCCATCGACGCCTTTCTGGCCGCGCTGCCGGCGGAAGAGCGCAAGATCTTTGTCGCCCGCTACTGGTTCGTCGCGCCGGTGAAGGAGATCGCGGCCAGGCTCCATTGCTCCCCCGGCAAGGTCAAGACCACGCTGTACCGCCTGCGGGGGCGGCTGCGCGGCTATCTGCGGGAGGAGGGACTGCTGTGAACGCCTACACGCTTTTGCACGCCATGAGCGGCGTCCGGGCCGAATTCGTGCTGGAGGCGCGGGACTTCCTCGGCTACGGCGTGGAAAAAGCCGAGACCGGGCGCACCGGGCGCAGGCTGTGGACGACGCTGCTGGCGGCGGCGATCCTGGCCCTGCTGCTGGCGGCCTGCGGCTATGCGGTCTATATCGCGGCCATGTCCTACCGGGAGCCGCAGCCGGAGGACGAGAAGCAGTATTATTATGACGGCGCGGAGGGCAGTCCCAACGAAGGCCTTCACATGGATCTCAACCACGGGGACTGCGCGCTTGCCGTTCATTTTGACACGGAGGAGCCGGGATACTGCTATGCCTTCCGCCTGGATCCGTCGCTTGCGGATCGGGAGGACTGGGAGCCCCTGCATCTTCCCCTGAGCGAGACCCTGAAGACCTTCTCGGACAAACGGTACTACCCGACGGATCAGGTGCGCAGCTACGAGCAGGCGCTGCGGGAGGCGGGACTCACCCGGGAGGAGGCGGAGACCTGGGACTACCGGCTTTCCATCCACGAAAAGGAGGGCGAGCGCCGACTGATCCTGATGATCGAGATAGCGGATGCCCCGGAGCTGCACGGGACGGATCTGATTTTCGGCTGGCCCGAGGGAACGGCGGAGATCCTGCGGGACGAGAGCTGGGGAGAATACCAACGGTTGGAGTTCGTTGTAGACCGGGATGGGGGAAATGGACAGCGCGAATTGACCAAGCACCTGCTGCTGTTCCACCCGGAGGGGCAATACCTCCTGCTGCTGCACGCGGCGGACGACGCGTTTTCCTTTGAAGAACTGGAAGCCCTGGCGGAGGGGATCACAGTCAAGCAGACCGGGCTGCGCTATTCCATCGGCGAAAAGCCGATGAACTGGTCGATCTGCGGCCTGGCGGAGGGATGAGATGAAGCAAAAACGATTGACGGCGGCGCTTTTGCTGCTGTGCCTTTTGCTGAGCCTCTGCGCCTGCGGGACGGGCGACGAGGCGGAGATCCCTGTGTCGGAGCCAGGGGAGGGCCTGACGGAGGGCTGGATCGCCCAGGCGATCCCGATCCCGGAGGACCTTACGGGCTGGAACGGCATGACGGAGGAATTCTCTCTGTCAGAGGGCGTGATCTGGTTCGGAACGAAGAAGGACGGCTTCCCGGCGATCCTGTCCTATGATACCGCAAGCGGCGCCTGGGGCGAGCTGGAATTTGATCGGAGCGGCCTGAGCGATCTGGCGAGCATTCGCGGCCTTTCGGTTTCCGACGGGCTGCTGTGGGCGCTGCTGTGCAGCTGGCCGGAAAACGGCGACCCGGAATTCAGCCTGATCCTGTGCGAACTGAATGGGGGAACACCGGCGCAGCGCGTTCCGATCCCCTTCCGGGCGGAGCTTGACCCGGAGGGGAACCGCCCCATTTTTACCGATCTCTACGCGCTGGACGGGGAGAGCGCGCTGCTCTGCGATCATGCAAACGCCTATCGGATCGACCGGCGGGGCGAAAAGCAGGAAACGATCCCCCTGAACGGCTGCTGGTCCGGGAATTGCTGCCGGGTCGACGGCGAGCTTTACTTCGGCGGGCAGGGTGACGGCCTTCTGCATTTTAACCGGGAAAGGGGCTGCTTCGAGGATAGTTTTCAGACAGAGCCAATGACCCGCTGCGAGAGCGAAAACGGACACCTGTTCGCCAAGGAAAGCGACCGGACGGTGCTGGGCGTGGACTGCGCAAGCGGTGAGACGACTGCGTTTTTCAACTGGATGGACGTGGCCCTGGATACCCAGTCCCTCGGCGCGAACAAACTGATCGAAACCGCATCGGGAGACTGCTACTATCCGGCGAGGCACTGTCTCGTTAAGGTCAGCCGCGGCATGGTCAGGCCCAGGACCGAGCTGAAGCTGCTCTGCTTCATGGAGGACGAGGAATTCATCCCGGACTCCATGCAGGGGGCCGGACAATACATGGACGCGATCCTGTTTTTCAACAACACCGACCCCGACTACAAGATCCGCGTCACCACCGTCAGCGGCAGCAAGGAGGAGATGACGAAGGATCTGATCCAGCTTGCTACCGCGGGAGACTACGACCTGATCGACACGGGCATCCTGCCGGACGGGGCCATGGACAGCGGTCTGCTGACGGATTTGCTGCCCTTCCTGGACGCCGATCCGGAACTGAGCAGAGAGGATTTCATCCCGAACGTGCTGAACGGCATGCTTCG
>CACYLY010000076.1:6187-9364 GCA_902775355.1 Oscillospiraceae bacterium | reverse complement strand
CATCGCGGTGCTGCTGGCCAACATCTTCATGTATGTGATCCAGGCCTGCTCCATCCGCTTTGTGGTGAAGATCATCGAGGTGCCGCTGTATTATCTGGTACCTGCGGTGGTGCTGTTCTGTGCGGTGGGCGCCTATACCATCAACAACCGCTCCTTTGACCTGCTGAGCCTGCTGCTGTTTATTGTCATCGGCTGGATCCTGGCGGACAACCAGTACCCCACCATGCCGCTGATCATCGGCTTTACCCTGGGCAGCATGCTGGAGGTCTATTATCGCCGGACCCTCTCCTATTACGGCGATCTGCCCCATGCGCTGATCTCTCCGTCCTTCGGCACGGTACTGGTGGCCATCGGCATCCTCTTCCCGATCATCAATATGCTGCTGGACAGAAGACTGGCCAGAAAGAAGGCGCAGGAACAGGAGAACGCGGACTAAAACAGCCCGATAAGTGTTTGAATAGCGGCGAAGCTATGCTATAATTGACACAAAAATACAAAACAGAAAGGTTGATTATTCAATGGCCAGCCAGCTCTCAAACGAAAAAAACAGCCGGGAGGAACGGATGAGCCTCCTGGCGGATATCGCAGAGCTTTACTACAACAGGGAAATGTCCCAAAACGAGATTGCCGAAAAGCTGCACATTTCCCGCTCCAATGTTTCGCGGCTGCTGTCCCGGGCCAAGGAGACGGGAGTGGTGGAGATCAAGATCAACTATTTCAGCGAGCGGAGCCTTCAGCTGGAGGAGGCGCTCAAGTACCGCTTCGGGCTGAACGAGGTGTTCGTCTATAACGCCGGTGACAAGAGCGACGACGCCATCCTGGATATGCTGACCCACTATGCCGCCGATTACATCAGCGCCAATCTGCAGCGCAATATGTGCATCGGCGTGACCCGGGGGTCGGTGTTCGCGGGGGTGCTCAGCTGGCTGAAAAAGGAACCGCCCCGGAATCTGGATCTCAAGCTGGTCCAGCTGACGGGCGCGGAGGCCCACTCCAACCCGGAGCGGGATTCCGGCGATCTGATCCGCGGTATGCTGCAGCTGTACGGCGGGAGGGCGTATTACCTCAACGCGCCACTGTACGTGGATAACGAGGAGCTGCGTGAGGCTCTGGAGAAGGAGGCCGCCGTCAATGAGACCATGCGCCAGGCCTCCAGCTGCGATATCATCATCACCGGCGTCGGATACGTGTCCCAGGACATGGATATCCGCCACTCGGTCTGGAACAAGTATCTCTCCCAGGAGGACGTCAACGACATCATTCGCCACGGGGGCGTGGGCTATCTGTTTTTCCGGTTTTTCAACCAGAAGGGCGAGCTCCTCGACCACCCGGTGAACGCCCACATCATCGCCACCAGAACGGAGACGGTCAGACGGGCCAACATCATTGCCGTGGCCTTCGGCAAGGTGCGCGCCCGTGCGCTGATGGGGGCGCTGCGGCAAAAGGCGATCAAGGTGCTGTTCGTGGACAGAGCCTGCGCCGAGGAGATCTTGTACAGTCTCGAGGCCTGAGAAAAACGTCGGCTGGCTTTCATCCGCCATAATCTGATGAAAAGCTGGTGAATCATTTTGGATCCTTCGGTCAACTTTGAAGAAATGACCAGACTCAGCGCGGAGATCCGCAAAGAGACGGCCAGAGCCATCGGATCCGCGGGCTTCGGCCATATCGGAGGCTCCGCCTCCATCGCGGACGTGCTGGCGGTGCTGTACGGCGGGCTGATGAACATCGACCCCGCCGACCCCAAATGGGAGGGCAGAGACTATCTGGTGCTCTCCAAGGGCCACTGCGGCCCTGGGCTGTATGCCGCCCTGGCCGTCCGGGGCTATTTCCCGCGGGAATGGCTCTCAACGGTCAATCAGCCGGGAACCCGTCTCCCCAGCCACGCGGACTGCCAAAGGACCCCCGGTGTGGATATGTCCACCGGGTCGCTGGGGCAGGGGATGAGTTCCGCCGTTGGCATCGCGCTTGGCAACCGCATCCGGCATAAGGATTGCTATACTTACTGCATCGTCGGCGACGGCGAGCTGAACGAGGGCGAGGTGTGGGAGGCCTGCGAGGCCGCCAACCACCTCAAGCTCGACCATTTTATCGTGTTCGTGGACTGGAACAAGAAACAGTTGGACGGACGGCTGGAGGAGATCTCCCAGCCGCTGGACCTTGAAAACAAATTCCGCGCCTTCGGCTTTGACGCCCGCACCGTCCCCGGCTATGACTGCCGGGCCATCTATGAGGCGGCGCAGCAGGCCAAGGCCGTGAAGGGCAAGCCCCACGTCATCCTGCTGGATACCTGGAAGGGCCTGGGCATCAGCTTCGCCGAGAAGGTGGAGTTCAACCACTACCTGACATTCGGACTGAAGGAGGCCGAGGAGGCCGCCCGGGAGATCGACAGAAGACTGGCCGCGGGGACGTATCCGAGGGGGGATGTGACATGGTAAAGCTGAGAGAAGAGATCCGCATCTCCCCCGAGGAGATGAGAAACGCTTATTGCTCCGCGCTGATCGAGGCCGCCAGGAAGGACGAGCGCATCGTCTCGCTGAACTGCGACTTAAGCAGCTCCTGCGGCACCAAGGCCTTCGGAAAAGCTTTTCCGGAGCGCTCGTTCAACCTGGGCATCCAGGAGCAGAACGCCTGCGCCATGGCGGGGGGCCTCTCCGCCGCCGGGCTGGTGCCGTTTTTCCACACCTTCGCCGTGTTCGCCACACGGAGAGTGTATGACCAGGCCTTCCTGTCCTGCGCTTACGCGGGGCAGAACGTAAAGATCGTGGGCGGCGACGCCGGCGTCAGCGCCACCTATAACGGCGGTACCCACATGGCCTTCGAGGACGTGGGCATCATGCGCGTCATGCCCACCATCACCATTGTGGAGCCCTCGGATCCCACAATGATGAAAAAGCTCCTGCCGCAGATCGCAGAGACGAAGGGCGTGTTCTATCTGCGCATGCCGCGCAAGACCGTCTATGACATCTACGAGCCGGAGTCGGACTTCGAGCTGGGAAAGGCGGAGATCATCCGCGAGGGCAGCGATCTGACGCTGATCGCCGCCGGAATGGAGGTGGCCCAGGCCCTGCGGGCCGCGGCGCTGCTCTCCGACGAGGGGATCTCGGCCCGGGTGGTGGATATGTTCACCATCAAGCCCGTGGATCGGGAGTGCATCGTCCGCTGCGCCCGGGAGACCGG
>CACYLY010000076.1:0-6074 GCA_902775355.1 Oscillospiraceae bacterium | reverse complement strand
AAGCGCGTATTGAAACGGAAACAGGGAGGAGCTGTAGCATGAGCGAAGTGGAAAGAAAAAAATACTGCGTCGGCGGTGAGTGGAAAGAGAGCAAAACCGAAAAGTGGATGCCCGTCACCAACTCCTCCACCGGCGAACTGATGGCGGAGGTGCCCTGCTGCACCCAGGACGAGCTGGAGGAGGCCATTGCCGCGGCGGACGCCGCCTTCCCGGCATGGTCTCAGATGTCCCTGAGCAAGCGGACCCAGATGCTGTTCAAATGGCGCAACATCCTGGTGGAGCACCTCGACGAGCTGACGCTGCTCTGCTCCAAGGAGCTGGGCAAGACTCTCAGTGAGGCGAGAGGGGACGTGCTCAAGGCCATCGAGCCCACTGAGCTGGCTTGCTCCGCGCCTTATATCACCCAGGGCTCGGCCTCGCTGCAGGTGACCACCGGCTTCGATACGGCCACCTACCGGATGCCGCTGGGCGTGGTGGCAGGGATCGTGCCCTTCAACTTCCCCGCCATGATCCCCTGGGGCTGGATGGTGCCGCTGGCCATCGCCACGGGCAATACGGTGGTGCTCAAGGCGGCCTCCTTTACACCGCTGACCGCCATGCGGATCATGGAGCTGTTCTATGACGAGGGCGGCTTCCCCAAGGGCGTCGTGAACCTAGTGACCTGCTCCCGGGCGGAGTCCGAGGTGCTGCTCACCGACCCGCGGGTCAAGGCCGTGACCTTCGTGGGCACCACGGAGGTCGGCAAGCATATCTACTCTATCGCTGCGGCCCACGGCAAGCGCGTCCAGGCCCAGTGCGAGGCGAAGAACCACGCTCTGGTGCTGGAGGACTGCGATCTGGAGAGCACGGTGAACGCCGTGATCAACTCCACCTACGGCTGCGCCGGCCAGCGCTGCATGGCACTGCCCGTGGTGGTGGTGCAGGAGAGCATCGCCGACGCCTTTGTGGCGCTGCTGAAGGAGAAGGCCATGGCCATGAAGGTCGGCTGCTCCTATGACCCGGAGACCAAGCTGGGCCCGGTGGTCAACGAAAAGCATAAGCAGTCCATCTGCCGCTGGATCCAGAAGGGCATCGACGAGGGCGCCGAGCTGGTGCTGGACGGGCGCGACATCGTGGTGCCCGGCTTTGAGGGCGGCTACTTCGTCGGCCCGACGATTCTGGATCACGTCACGAGCGGCATGAGCGTGGGCGAGAGGGAGATCTTCGGCCCGGTGACGCTGATCAAGCGTGTCAGGAACTTTGAAGAGGGTCTGGCGGTCATGAACGCCAATCCCTTTGCCAACGGCTCGGTGATCTTTACCCAGAACGGCTACTACGCCCGTCAGTTCGAAATGCTGACCGACGGCGGCATGGTGGGCATCAACGTGGGCATCCCCGTGCCCTCGGCCTACTTCCCGTTCTCGGGCAACAAGAACTCCTTCTTCGGCGACCAGCATGTGCTGGGCATCGACGGGGTACGTTTCTACACCCGGGCCAAGACCGTCACCCGCCACTGGTACGACGAGCACTCCCGCAAGAGAGCCGTGGATACCTGGGAAGGAACGGTAGAGCGCGGCTGAGCGAGGACAGAAAGCAAAAGAGCCGCATCCCGGTCTCTTTTGCTTTCTTTTTATTGCTCTGCCCGGTAAAAGCGGACGGAAAGGAAGAAGCATGAGTTTGTTTGTTACCCTCACCAGCGCCGAGTCCAAGCGGCTCATCGCCAGGGCTGCGGCGCGGATGCCGCTGGTGACGGAGCGGCTGGGAGAGGGCAGAAAGCTTCTGATCTCCCAGGGCTCCACCGCCGGGTATGTCCTGGAAGAGATCCTGGGCGAAAAGCTGGATCTGAAAAAGACCCCCTGCGGCTGCATCGCCTATGGCCGCACCTGCCGCACACCGGCAGACCGCCTGGGCGCGGTGCTGCTCGCGGGCGGAGAGCGCGTGGTCTGGCCGGAGAAGGAAAAGCGCCGCCTCGCCGAGGAGGCGGCCGCCTCCCTGGGGCGGGAGGATCTGCTGATCAAGGGCGCCAACGCCATTGATCCCGCCGGCTTTGCCGGCTTTTTGCTGGGGGACGCCGCCGGCGGGCTGCTTATGGCCTTCTGGCGCTCCCACACCGTGAGAAAATGCCCGATCCTGATCCCGGTGGGGCTGGAAAAGCTGATCGCCTCCGTGCCGGAGGCGGAGCGCGCCATGCGGGGACGGGACGGCTACGAGCGATCCATCGGACGCGGCTGCGGCTACGCGGTGGTGGGCGACGGCGTGATCGTCACGGAGATCGAGGCCATCCGGCTCCTCTCCGGCTGCCGGGCGACTCATGTGGCCTCCGGCGGCATCGGACTGAGCGCGGGAAGCGTGGTGCTCTCCGTGGAGGGAGAGGAGACGCGCCTCGACGAGCTGTTCCGGTTGCTGAAGACCATCAAGGGAGAGCCGCCGCTGCAGGAGTGGAAAATGGACTGTACCGGGTGCGAAAAGCACTGCGGCTTGCCAATGAGCATGAATTCTGGCATATAGGATAAAGGGAGGATGATCGCATGAAGGA
Organism: Oscillospiraceae bacterium; assembly: GCA_902775355.1. Taxonomy (GTDB): domain Bacteria; phylum Bacillota; class Clostridia; order Oscillospirales; family Oscillospiraceae; genus Limivicinus. The sequence goes on along the minus strand of CACYLY010000076.1, from coordinate 3,559 downwards.
ATCCATTCATCAGTATTTTCAGGTGGGAACGATCCTTTGGATGAGTTGGCCCAAGACAGAGCCAATGGAGGCGCTACGCCGGGTCGCCCGGGACGATTTCTTTGACACCATCGAGCTCAAGAGCTTTGGCGAGAGGAACGAAGAGGCCCGGGAGATCCTGCGCCAGAGCCACATGAAGGTCTGCTATGGCGCGCAGCCCCGGCTGCTGGGACCGAAGCTGAACCCCAATGCCCTGGAGGAGGGAGAGCGGCTGAAGGCCGAAGCCACGCTGCTGGAGGCCATCGACGAGGCGGAATACCTGGGGGCCGGGGGCATCGCCTTTCTGGCGGGCAAATGGCAGGAGGAGACCAAGGAACAGGCTTATGCCCAGCTGCTGAAAACCACCCGGAGGCTCTGCGACTATGCTGCGGAGAAGAATATGAGCGTGGAGCTGGAGGTCTTTGACTATGACATGGACAAGGCCGCGCTGATCGGTCCCGCACCGCTTGCCGCCCGCTTTGCCGCGGATATGCGCACCACCCACAACAATTTCGGCCTGCTGGTGGATCTGTCCCATTTCCCCACCACCTATGAGACCAGCCGCTTCGTCATCCGCACCCTGCGCCCCTATATCACCCATTTCCATTTCGGCAACGCCGTGGTGAAAAAGGGCTGCGACGGCTACGGCGATCTGCATCCGCGTCTGGGCTATCCCAACAGCGCCAACGACGTCGCTGAGCTGGCAGACTATCTGCGGGTGCTGAAGGAGGAGGGCTTCTTCTGCCCGGAGGATCCCTATGTGCTCTCCATGGAGGTCACGCCCCGCCCCGGCGAGGACGAGGAGATCGTGCTGGCCAATACCAAGCGCTGCCTGCGCCGCGCCTGGGCCCTGGTCTGAAAGACAGAGAGGAGAAACGACAGATGAAAATCGTGGTTCTTGACGGCTATACGGAAAACCCCGGCGACCTGAGCTGGGAGCCCATCGAGCGCTTTGGCGAGCTGCAGGTCTATGACCGGACGCCCTATGACGAGGACGAGATCATCCGCCGTATCGGCGACGCGGAGATAGTCTTCACCAACAAGTGCCCTATCTCCGCCCGGGTCATGGACGCCTGCCCCCGGATGCGTTATATCTCCGTGCTGGCCACGGGCTATAATATCGTGGACGTGCAGTACGCGGGACAGAAGGGCATCCCCGTGTCCAACGTGCCCACCTACGGCACGGCGGCGGTGGGTCAGTTTGCCATCGCGCTGCTGCTCGAGATCTGCCACCATGTCCAGCACCACTCCGACGCGGTGCATCAGGGCCGATGGAGCGAGAGCCCTGACTGGTGCTTCTGGGACTATCCGCTCATCGAGCTGGACGGCAAGACCATGGGCATCATCGGCTTTGGCCGCATCGGCCAGACCACCGGGCGCATCGCCCGGGCGCTGGGCATGCGGGTTCTGGCCACGGGCAGCCGCCCCACGCCGGAGGGCCGCGCTATCGCGGAGTACACGGATCTGGATACGCTGCTGGCGCAATCGGACGTCATCGCACTGCACTGCCCGCTGTTCCCCGACACCCAGGGGATCATCAACCGGAAGACCATCGCCAAAATGAAGGACGGCGTGATCCTCCTCAACAACAGCCGCGGCCCGCTGGTGGTGGAGCAGGATCTGGCCGACGCGCTGAATTCGGGCAAGGTCTTTGCCGCGGCGGTGGACGTGGCCTCCACGGAGCCCATCCGGCCGGACAACCCGCTTCTGGGGGCGAAGAACTGCCTCATCACGCCCCATATCAGCTGGGCCCCCAAAGAGAGCCGCGAGCGCATCATGGCGTGCAGCGAGAACAATCTGGGCGCCTTCCTGGAGGGCGAGCCCATCAACGTGGTCAATCGCGCCTGGCTTCCCGCGTAAAGGAAAATACGGAGAGACTATCTGAATAGGTCCCCACTTTTGGACTCCCGTACTCCGGAAGCCTAAAAGTGGGGGATCTTTTTTTATTGCGGCTGATTGGCAAACTCCTGCTCTTTTTCTACCGGAGTCAGCATATTCAATGCACGGTGCGGCCTTTTTTTACACATCCAGTGTAAATGCTGCCGTCGCATGCAATAGATTAGATTCTCTTAATAAAAAAACCACGCGTTTTACGCGTGGCTTTGAGTTTTTACGGGCACACGGCGAATCCCTGGCCCCAGAGGCAACCGCCGCAGGCGGGCGCAGCAGAGCCGATGCAGTCGGTCTCGTTCTCCTCCAGCAGCTCGCAGCCGCCGCAAAACAGGCAGGGCGCATACTTGAATTCATGTACACGCTGACGGAAGGCCCGGTATTCCTCGTCGTCCCAGATCACGCCGAGGCTCTGCTCATGGACGTTTCCGAAGGCATGGTGCCGGATGCGGCGCTTGTGGTCACCCAGATAGGTGTCCGCCGTGTGAAGCAGGCCCATACAGGGGGAGACGTCCCCGTCCCAGCGGATGAAACAGTGGCCCTCCTCAATGAAGCGGCACCAGTTGGTGCGCCGGGTCACGGGCTTTCCCTTCCAGGAGAACAGCTCCGCCTCCTGTAGGCTCTCCTCATCCGGGAAGAGCAGCTCCTTGTATCGCTTGGAGAACTTGAACATGGGAATCGCCGTCCCCATGTCAAAGCCCTCAAAGCGCCAGGTGTAGCCGATCTTGTCAGTCACGGCCTTGATGGCGGCCACATCGCACATGGGCCATAGCGCCTGCTCCACATCCTCCGGACGGTTGGGAATCATGTGGCTGAGATTCAAATCGTCGGCCTGAAAGTGCTCGGCAAACTCCCGGATGCGGCGGAGGCTCGCGATATTGTACCGCATGACGACGGCGGTCATGCCCAGACGAGCCTTTGTTCCCTGCCGGAGCTCGTTAAAGGCCTCCAGATTCCCGAGCACCAGGCCGAAATCGCTGCCGACCTGGATCTTTCCGTAGTTCTCATAAAGCTCGTCGATGGAGACCCAGATCCGGGAGACGCCCGCATCCAGCAGTTCCCGGGCCTTTTCCCGTGTCAGCAGCGTTCCGTTCGTGACAAGCTCGACCTGTTTCCCCCGCGCCGACGCGAGGGCCGCCATCTCCGCGAGGGCGGGGTGCACCAGAGGCTCCCCCATACCGCCGAAAAAGACAGTCCCGGTATCCCGCAGAACAGGCTCGTCCATCACGCGCGCAAAGACTGCCGGGTCGAGATCGCCGAAGCGCTCACCGACCCAGCTGTGCCGAAAGCACATCTTGCACCGGAGATTGCAGCGGGAGGAAGCCTCCACGTAGAGTTTTTGGATCGCCTCTTCCATATTGCCCTCGATCAAAACAGGCTCGCCCACTCCATGTCCAGCAGGTCCGCCATATAGAGGCGACCGCTCTCCACCGGCCGCCCGGCGAGAAGCCGGGTGCAGAGCGCCGCCTGCATCGCGGCGCAGAAGGGCGGTGTGAAGGAGAGGGAAGTCTTGCTGCCGAGTTTGGCGCCCTCCGGGTAGATCCTGTCTATGAGATCATCCCCCGGCATGATGACGGCCGCCTGTGCGCTCCAGCCGCAGATCGCCCCATGGATCAGCGGGATGCCCTCTTCCGCACACGCGCGGGCAAGG
>CACYLY010000075.1 GCA_902775355.1 Oscillospiraceae bacterium | reverse complement strand
TTTTGCGAGAGCGTTTTTTCGTCCAGACAATATAGAAAACACCGGGAATACTTTGTGTATTTCCGGTGTTTTCTGTGCCGTATGGGCGGAAAAGGGCCTCGCAAAACCTATCGACTCCCTTAGCTGCACGCCCTAAGGTTGGGGCGTTTTCCTGTGGATCGAATCGGTGTCAGTCGGCGGAGGTCTCGGGCGTTACCACGTCCGGATGGGCCAGGACGCCCTGTCGGATCGTGCCCAGCAGCAGCTCCAGCTCCGCCCGGTGGCTCTCATACAGGGAATAGGGGACGGCAAACTGGATGGTGAAGGAATCCGGGGCCTCCGGCAGGATCAGCACCCAGGAGATCTCCTCGTCGATCCGCTCATAGGCCAGGGTGGCCTTCTCCCCGTTGGGCAGCGTGTAATCCTGAATGGTGACGCCGGTGCCGCACATGGCGAATTTCTCCGGCCAGTAGTGCAGCTCCACCTTGAAGTCCGGGTCCGCCTCGGGCCAGAGGCCGTAGACGGTGCCCTCCGGGGTGCCGCCGGCCTGGGCCCAGGTCCAGCCCTCGGGCAGGTCGACGCGCAGATAGCTGCTGATGCCGTCCAGGGTGACGGTCCCGCCGCCGAGGGTGGGGACCCCGTCATCCGGGGTGAAGTGGCCGTCATCCGGGGCGAAGTGGCCGTCATCGGTCAGGATGGGCAGCTCGTCGGGATCGGGGCCTTCGCCGTCGGGCGCGGGCTCCTCCGCGGTCTCGTCCTCCGGCGCGGGGCTCTGCTCCGCTTCGTCCCGGGGCGCAGAGCCGCAGGCAGAGAGCAGCAGGATCAAAATCAGGATCAGGGGCAGGAGTCGCTTCATGGGATCTTCTCCTTTCAGAGGTCCTCCGGCTTGTCGGAGGCGGCGGGCTTCGCGGCGGGCGCGGAGCGGGCGGCACGGGCGGCTTCCCGGGCGGCCTTTCTCTTTTTCCGGCCGCGCTTCACGAGCAGGACGACCACCACCGTCAGCACAGCCAGCACCAGCAGCGTGGGCAGGGCCCCGGTGAGGAACAGCAGCAGTCCCTTGAAGAAGGCGCCGGCATCATGGAAGCCCTCCTGCAGGGCGGCCTTCAGCTGCTGACCGTAGCTGGGCTGGACCTGGGGCTCGGGGCTGTACTCCTGGACCTCGGAGATGTCCAGGTACACGCTGCTGAAGCTGACCTGCCGGTCCCAGTTGTTCAGAGTGGACTGGAGGGCCTCGATCTGGTAGCGGACCTCGGTGAGCCGGTCCTCCAGCATGATCACGTCCTCCACCGTCTCGGCGATCTCCATCATCTCCAGAAGCCGCTGCTCCTGGGCGGTGTAGGCGGTGAGGCGGGCCTGGACGTCGTAGTACTGGGCGGTGACGTTTTCGGTGTAGACATGGGAGTAGGGGATGTTGCCCAGGGAGGAGAGACTGCCCATCAGCTCCTGGAAGCGCTCGCTGGGGATGCGCAGGGTGTAGCTGGCGCTGCGGCGGCTGACGGCGCCCCGGCTGCGCTCGGCGTAGTTGGTGCCGTTGATGCTGCTGGACTCCACCCAGCCGCCGTACTCGTTCACCAGCTGGTCCAGAGCGGCCAGCGTCCCGTCAAAATCCGTGGTCTCCACCCGGACGTTGGAGGAGTAGATGATCTTCCCCGGGCGCTGGGAGGGGGCGTCGTTTGTGCCGCCGGGAGCCGAGGTGTTCTGGGCGGCGGAGAGCCCGTAGACCTCCTCGGACTCGTAGGCCGGGGAGGGCTCGTAGGCGGGTTCCTCGACATAGTAGGCCTCGTCGGCCATGGCATAGCCGTTGGCGGCCTTGGCTTCGCTTCTGGCGGCCTGGGAAGAGCTCTCTCCGCAGGCGCAGAGGGAGAGCAGCAGCAGCGCGGCCAGAATCAGACATAGCGTCTTTTTCATAAATAAGTGCCTCCTTATCCGCCGATTCCTGGGTTTTTCCCGGAATCCGGCGCTTGGATGGTACTTTGACGAAGCAAACGCAAAAAAGTTCCCTTGAAAATGAAGATAAAGAAATAGTTGCAGAAAAAGGCAAGAAACGACGGAATCGGCATGTTTTTGCGCCTCGAGATCCGCGTTTTGAGGAAGCCGGGAAAATGCCGCTTCCCTGAGCGGAAAATTCTTGCCGGGAAAGAGGCGCTGTGGTATCCTTATTTACAAGAAAGGGCTGAAACCTTTTCGGCCTGACAGACGTTATACCGGCAGAAAGGCAAAGGAGGGCTTCCGATGAAAAACAAGATCTGCCTGCTTCTCTGCGCGCTGCTGCTTTTGTCCTGTGTTCCGGGACTCGCCGGCTGCTCCGCCGCGGAGCGGAGCCCGGAGACGCCGGTCGTCGAGCCTTCCCCGGCGGCGGAGGGCGAAGCGGCCCCCGCCGCGGAACAGAGCCCGGGACCGACCTATCCCGGACCCCCGGACAGCAAATCGGGCCTGCGGCGAACAGAAGAGCAGATGGAGGCGATGAAGGACTTCTTGACCGCGCATCAGGCGGAGATGGAGGAGATCGTCGCCGTCATGATGGAATACAGCAGCCGCGAGACGGAGAACGAGTACACCACCTTCTGGTATTCCGTGACATGGCAGAAGCTGCATCAGTCGCATACCGTCATCAAAAAAGACGTTCGCGGGTCGGGCCCGAGAGAAGTGGGCGTTTTCACGGAGCATCCCATCATCACAAAAATCCAGGCGCTGGGCGAAGAGCCGGTCTTCGATTTTGCGGAAACGGATTTCAGCCATCGCATCGTGGATAACGATATCTGCTCTTTCTCCCGGTATGTGGATGACGACTATGACGTTCCATACAGCGAGGTCTATCTGTTCTATTGCGAAGAGGAGCCGGTGGAGAAAGCGTATTTTGATATTACCCCGGTGATCCCGCACTGGTATCTCTACGTCGAGCACCTGGAATGAGCGCCGGACAGCGCAGGCCGGGCGACGGAGGAAGGCGTGTGCAGGGGCCGGCCCCCTGGACAGGCAAGCCCCCCTCGCCTGGAGGGGGGTGCCCCAGTTCGCAAACTGGGGCGGGGGGATACGGCCTGCGACCATCCGGATCTATCCCCCAGTCACGGCTCGCTGCGCTCCCCGTGACAGCCCCCTTGACGCAAGGGAGCCATTGACGGGCGACCGCAAGGGATCGCCCCTACGGCGAAGACGGAATGTCGGCGCAGATCGGCGGGCGACCAAAGGTCGCCCCTACGGGCGCGGGACGGACGTTTGCGCGGGACGGCGGGAGGGGACAAGCCCCTCCCCTACGGGGCGGGACGGGGCGTTATCTGCCTTCCCCCCGCAGGGGGAAGGTGGCGCGCAGCGCCGGATGAGGTCCCTGAGCGAAGCGAGGTCTCTCCGTTCAACCGGCGCAAAGAGACCTCATCCGTCATCCGCCTCGCGGGGGATCGGCGGATGCCACCTTCCCCGTGCGCGGGGAAGGCAAAGGCGGGCGTTCTGCCAGGTCCAGCACGACCTTCTGGCACAGGAGCAGGCCCGCGGTGGCCGGTACCCAGACCAGGGAGCCAGGGACGCTGCGGCGGCCCGGATCCGGGGCCTCCAATTGCTCCGGCGTCATGGGCTCCTCCGGGCTGAAGACCACCGGGTGGTGCTCCACGCCCCGGGCCCGCAGCTCCTTGCGCACCACCCGGGCCAGGGCGCAGCCGAAGGTGTTGGCGATATCGTCCAGCCGCAGGAGGGAGGCGTCCTTTTTGTTGCCGGTGCCCAGGGCGGAAATGACGGGAATGCCCCGCTCCCGGCAGCTGAGGATCAGGTCCAGCTTGCAGGAGACCAGGTCGATGCAGTCCACCACATAGTCGTAGTCCGCGAAGAAGCGGTCCCGGTCGGCGGCGGCGTAGTGGCCCAGGATGGGGTGTACCCGGCAGGCCGGGCTGATATCCAGCAGCCGCTCCGCCATGACCTCCGCCTTGGGTCTGCCCACGGTGGAGCCCAGGGCGCAGAGCTGCCGGTTCCGGTTGCTCTCGCTGACAAGATCCCGATCCACCAGGGTCAGCTCCCCCACGCCGGAGCGGCACAGGGCCTCGGCGCACCAGGAGCCCACGCCGCCCAGACCGAAAACGGCCACATGGGAGGCGCGCAGGCGCTCCATGGCGGTCTCGCCCAGCAGCATCCGGGCACGCAGAAAGATTTCATCCATGGTTCTTCTCCTTTCGGGGAGGATTTCGAAAACGCCGGGACGATTGTCCCGGCGTTTTTGTTATCAGGATTGGATTACCACTTGCTGCCCCAGCGGGTGACGGGCTCCAGGCCCTCGGTGAGGGAGCTGAGCCACTCGGTCATGGCGGTGCTGCGCAGGGCGTCTCTGGCGGCGGCGTCCTTGGCGGGGAGCTTCTCCACGTAGAACATCACGTGGTAGCCGGCGTAAGCGGCGCTCTCGCCGTAGACCAGGCCGGTGTCGCCGTAGGCGTGGTCTTCAAAGCAGAAGGCGTCAAACTCCGGGACCATCTGGCCCTGGGTCACGGCGCTGTAGAGACCGCCGTTGTTGCGGGAGCCCGTGTCCTCAGAGAGCAGATAGGCCAGAACGGCGAAGGCCGCCTCGCTCTTGTCGCCCTGGTTGAAGCTGTCCAGGATCTCCTGGGCCTTCACGCGGGCGGCCTCCTTGGCCTCGTCGGTATACACGCCCTCCTCATCGGCCTCGGCCTTGATGAGGATGTGGCGCACGGCGGCCGCGGGGGCGTCGTTGGCCGTGCGGTCCAGGAAGAGGAAGACGTACCAGCCGGTGCCGTCGGCCGCTTCCAGACTGGTGATGTCGCCCTTGGCGCGGCCTTCCTCGGTCAGCCAGGCGCGAGCGGTCTCATCCAGCTGGGAGCCGGTGACGCCGGTGCGGACGGTGGGGGCCTCTTCGGGGAATTCCTCGGCCAGGATGTCGGTCAGGGCCACGTCGGGCTCCACCTCTTCGTCCCAACCGTCGGTAAAGCTCATCACCACGGCCTCGGCGGCGGCCTTGGCCTCCTCGGCGCTGCGGGTCTCGTCCGCCTTCACCAGGAACATCGCATAGCTGAAGAGATCCGCGTCGGCGGGATCCTCATAGTAGGCGGCCAGCTCCTCCGGCGTAAAGCTGAGGGAGCAGAACTTGCTGAAATAGGCCTTCTGGGTCAGGAGGCTGTCTTCCATGTTGCTGCGCATGATCCCCTCGTTGACGCCGGGGCCGATCACATAGCCGATGTAGGTGGACAGGCTCACGCCGTTCGTCTTGGCGGCTTCCTTCAGCATATCCATCTGGGTCGAGATGGACTTGGCGATCTGGGCCTTCTCCTGGGCGCTCAGGCTGATGTTGTTGTCCTTGGCGTACTGCAGCAGGGCGGCGTTTTCCACCAGGCTGGAATTGACGGCGTTGTCCAGCAGGGAATCGGCGGTCTCCTGCCCGAAGTAGGCGGCCAGATTATCATAGCCGTAGCCGGCCAGGCTGGGCTTGATGCTGGAGCGGACGTAGCTGAGCTCGGCGGGGGAGTAGGTTTTGCTGCCCACGCTGACCGCGGGGGTGATGCGGTACATCAGGGGGGAGCTGAGGAACAGCACCAGGGCGATGCACAGGATCACGGCGACGGTGCCGATGATCCATTTCCGCTTGCTCTTGCGGGCCTTCTGCTCCGCCTCCAGCGCGGCGTTGGTCTTCTTGTCCGTACCGGCGGCCTTGGCTGCGGCGCGGTTCTTTCTTTCGGTGGATGCACTCATGATGGATCTCTTCCTTTACGAAAAAATAGTGAAATTTTGAATTCAGATGAAATCTTGCATAGTATAACGCAAACCGGCCCCGGTTTCAAGAGAATTCTTCGCGAAAACGGAGGCCGGGAGGGGCATATTCCCTCTTCGGCAGCATAGAATGAAGAGTTCTAACAAAAAACAGGGGAGGGATTTCGATGGAAACCGACATTGACGACCTGATCTTCGGCGACGAAGACTCCGGCCCCAGCAGGAGATAGGTTTTAGTTTTAAGAATTCAGTTTTTAGGGACTGAGGACGAAACGCATCTGCGCAAGTTCTTTCTCCCCTAAAAACTAGGTAACCGCTGATCAAATCGCCTTCGGCATCTTGCGGACAATTTGTGCTCTGATTTCGTCACTTTTTCTTGCAATACACAAAGTATTCCTTCGAAAAACTGCCTTCATCAGAACCCAAATTCTCTCGCAATCTGCTCTCGCCGATTGAATCATCGTTTACCTAGAAACTAAAACAAAAACTCAATTGGCGGCGCGCATGGAGAGGTAGGCGTTGATGAAGCCGTCCAGGTCGCCGTCCATCACGCTCTGGATGCTGCCGGTCTCGTAATCGGTGCGCAGGTCCTTCACCAGCATGAACACGTAGGAGCGGATCTGGCTGCCCCACTCGATCTTCATCTGCACGCCCTTGATGTCGCTGATCTTCTCCAGGTGCTCCCGCTCCTTGATCTCCGCCAGACGGGCGCGCAGCATGTTCTTGCAGTTCTCCAGGTTCTGGAAGTGGCTGCGCTCCACCTGGGAGGAGACCACGATGCCCGTGGGCTTGTGGATCAGGCGGACGGCGGAGGAGGTCTTGTTGACCTTCTGGCCGCCGGCGCCGGAGGAGCGGTAGACCTGCATTTCGATGTCCTCGTCCCGCAGCTCGATCTCATTGTCGTCGGCGGCGATCTCGGGCATGACCTCCACCGCGGCGAAGGAGGTGTGCCGCCGGCCCGCCGCGTCAAAGGGGCTGACGCGCACCAGCCGGTGCACCCCGTGCTCGCTCTTGAGGAAGCCGTAGGCGTTCTCGCCCTCGATCATGATGGTGGCGCTCTTGAGTCCGGCCTCGTCCCCGTCCAGGTAGTCCATGACCTTCACCTTGTAGCCGTGGCGCTCGGCCCACATGTTATACATGCGGTAGAGCATGGAGGCCCAGTCCTGGGCTTCCGTGCCGCCGGCGCCGGCGTGGAAGGTGAGGATGGCGTTGTTGCCGTCGTACTCGCCGGTGAGCAGGGTGGAGAGCCGGGTGGACTCCACCTTCTCGGAGAAGGACTCATACTCCTCCTTCAGCTCATCCAGCATGGAGTCGTCGTTTTCCTCCATGGCCATCTCGCACATGGTCATCATATCGTCCCAGGCGGTGCAGAGCTTTTCATAGTTCTCGCACTTGCCCTTCAGCAGCTTCAGCCGCTTCTGTACCCGCTGGGAGTTCTGCACGTCGTTCCAGAAGCCGTCCCGTTCGCTGGCGGCCTCCAGCTCCTCGATCTCCTTGTGGGCGGCTTCCAGCTTCAGCGCGCTCTGCAGGAGCTCCAGAGAGGGGCGCGCCGCATTCAGCTTTGCCTTATATTCTTCAAATTCCAGCATGGTTCGATCTCCTTTTTATCATAACCCCTTAAAAAATCGTGTAGGATATTATATACAAAAAATGCCTGCTTGTAAATCGGTTTTTTCTTTGCTTTTTGGCAGACGGAAAATGACGGTTTCTCTTCCCATTTACCCGCGAGTGTGATAAAATGATAGTCCCATAGTGGGTCTTTACGGCTATCTACAAATGAATAGAATGATGGAGGACAAAGAGAAATGATTGCACACGGCAAAGAGATCAAGGTCTTCACGGGCAACTCCAATCCGGAACTGGCGAAAGCCATTTGCTCCGAGCTCTTCATGGGCCTGGGCAATGCGGCTGTCTCCCAGTTTGCCGACGGCGAATGCTCCATTTCGGTGTATGAGCCGGTCCGCGGCAAGGATGTCTTTATCGTTCAGTCCACCTGCAACCACGTCAATGACAACCTGATGGAGCTCTTGATCATGATCGACGCCATGCGCCGTGCTTCCGCCGGCCGCATCACCGCCGTGATCCCCTATTTCGGCTACGCCCGGCAGGACCGCAAGGCCAAAAGCCGCGATCCCATCTCCGCGAAGCTGGTCGCAAACCTCATCACCGCCGCCGGCGCCGACCGGGTCCTGACCATGGACCTGCACGCCGCCCAGATCCAGGGCTTCTTCGACATCCCGGTGGATAATCTGATGGGCGCCAACCTCTTTGTCAAGCATTTCGTACGCCTCTTCGGCAAGAACAACGAAGACGTCATGGTGGTCTCCCCCGACGTGGGCAGCACCGCCCGGGCCCGCAACTTCTCCATGAAGCTGGGCTGCAACATGGCCATCGTGGACAAGCGCCGGGAAAAGGCCAACCAGTCCGAGGTCATGAACATCATCGGCAACGTGGAAGGCAAGACCTGCATCCTGCTGGACGACATCGTGGACACCGCCGGCTCTCTCTGCGGCGCGGCCAAGGCCATCAAGGAGCTGGGCGGCGCCAAGGAGGTCTACGCCTGCGCCACCCACGGCGTGCTCTCCGGCCCCGCCATCGAGCGCATCGAGGAAAGCTGCATCAAGGAGCTGCTGTTCCTGGACACCATCCCCTACCCCGCGGACAAGCCCAAGTGCGGCAAGATCTCTTACCTCTCCACCGCCCCCGTCTTTGCCGAGGCCATCCGCCGCATCTACGAGGAGGTCTCCATCTCCAGCATTTTCGACAACGTCAATTAAAACTGATGCCCCCTGCGCGGGGTTTGGAAGGACCGATCTATGCTGTTTTCATCCAAAGGCGGCCCCAACTGGCTGGTGGCCTTCCTGGGAAACCCCGGGCTCAAATATGAAGGGACCCGCCACAACGCGGGCTTCATGACCGCGGACGCGCTGGCGAAGAAGAAAAACATCGCCATCAACAAGGCCCGCTTCCAGGCCCTCACCGCCCAATGCCAGCTGGGGGGCGAGAAGGTCCTGCTGATGAAGCCCCAGACCTATATGAACCTGTCGGGCCAGGCGGTGAGCCAGGCGGCCCGCTTCTACAAGATCCCGGCCGAGCACATCCTGGTGGTGTCGGACGAGGTGAGCCTGCCGGTGGGCAAGCTCCGCATCCGCACCAAGGGCTCCGCCGGCGGCCACAACGGGCTGAAAAACATCATCGCCCAGCTGGGGACGGATCAATTCCCCCGGATCCGGCTGGGCGTGGGCGCGCCGCCCCACCCGGAATACGAGATGATCGACTGGGTGCTCTCCACCTTCCAGAACCAGGACGCGGAGGACATGGAAAAGGCCGCCGAGCGGGCGGCCGACGCGGTGGAGTGCTACATCGAAAAGGGTCCCGACCGGGCCATGAACCTGTTCAATACGAAATAGCCCGGCCAAAGCGCCCCGTATCCCCGTACTGTTTGCGGCGTCTGCCGCAGGAAATATCGAAAACAACAACAAAGGAGGCTGCTTATGAAGAAAAGCTGTATCGCCATGCTTCTGGCAGGCGGGCAGGGCTCCCGGCTCTATGCCCTGACCCAGAACGTGGCCAAGCCCAGCGTCCCCTTCGGCGGCAAGTATCGCATCATCGACTTTCCCCTCTCCAACTGCGCCAACTCCGGTATCGACACCGTGGGCGTGCTGACCCAGTACAAGCCCCTTCAGCTCAACTCCTACATCGGCACCGGCCAGCCCTGGGACCTGGACGTGTCCGACGGCGGCGTCTACATCCTGCCGCCCTACCTGGGCGCCCATGAGCAGGGCTCCTGGTTCACCGGCACCGCCAACGCCATTTATCAGAACCTGGCCTTTATCGAAAACTATGACCCGGAGAACGTGCTGATCCTCTCCGGCGACCACATTTATAAGATGGATTACGCCAAGATGCTCCGGGAGCATCTGGAGAAGGACGCGGCCTGCACCATCGCGGTGCTGCAGGTCTCCCTGGAGGAGGCCACCCGCTTCGGCATCATGAACGTGGGCGAGGACGGCTACGTCAGCGAGTTTGAGGAGAAGCCCAAGCACCCCAAGAGCGACCTGGCCTCCATGGGCATCTACATCTTCAACTGGCAGAAGCTGCGCAAGTACCTGATCGAGGATGAGGCCGACCCCAACTCCAGCAAGGACTTCGGCAAGAACATCATCCCCAACATGCTCCGTAACGGCGAAAAGCTCTGGCCCTACCGCTTCGACGGCTACTGGCGTGACGTGGGCACCATCACCAGCCTCTGGGACGCCAATATGGACATGCTCTCCACCACGCTCATCAACCTCTACGATCCCGAGTGGCCCATCTCCTCCCGCAGCCCCGTCTGCCCGCCCCACTACACCGGCGAGAAGGCGGAGATCATCCACTCCATCGTCACCGAGGGCTGCGAGATCGAAGGCCATGTGGAGAACTCCGTGCTCTCCCCCTCCGTCCGGGTGGGCGAGGGCGCAAAGGTCCTCTACAGCGTGCTGATGCCCGGCGCCGTGGTGGAGCCCGGCGCGGTGGTGGAATACGCCATCGTAGGCGAGAACACCGTCATCAAGGCCGGCGCCCACGTGGGCGCGGAGCCCGACGGCACGGACGCCTGGGGGGTCGCCACCTGCGGGCCCGACATCACCATCCGCGAGGGGGCGGTCGTGCCCGCCGCGGCCATGATCTACACCGGGGAGGAGGTCTGAACCATGAGAGATTATCACGGCATCGTATTCGCCTACCATGACGAGCCCGCCCTGCGGGATCTGACCGCCAACCGCACCGCCGCTTCTCTGCCCTTCTGCAGCCGCTACCGGCTGATTGACTTCGCCCTGTCTTCCCTGCGCAACGCCGGGGTCCTGGACGTGGGCGTCATCATGCAGCGGGACTATCAGTCCCTGCTGGACCACATCGGCAGCAGCAAGGCCTGGGATATGAGCCGCAAGAGCGGCGGCCTCAGGATGCTGCCCCCCTTCGGCCTGCCCCAGTACCACACCGGCAACTATAACGGCACCATCGAGGCCCTGAACGCCGTGTCCGCCTACATCCGCAGCATCCCCCAGAAGCATGTGATCCTGCTGCTTGGCAACATGGCCGCCAACATCGACCTGGACGCGGTGATCCGCCAGCATGAGAAGGCTGGCACCGACGCCACCGCCATCTGCGCCGGGCAGGATCTGGCAAGCTCTCACAGCCGCTACCTCCTGGGCGAGGACGGCCTGGTGAAGTACATCGACCTGTTCCGCACCGGCGGCAAGGGCGTGGCCTCTCTGGAGGGCTACATTTTCAACAAGGACAAGCTGCTGGAGCTGATGGACGTGTGCCGCACCCGGAACCTGTACCGCTTCCACCAGGACGCCATGACCTATTTCCTCTATGAGGCCGGCGGCAAGATGGACGTGTACCTGCACCCCGGCTACGCCCGGATCATCCGCAGCGTGGACGAATACTATCAGGCCAGCCGCGACGTGCTGGATCCTGTGAAGCGTCGGGAGCTCTTCCCGGCGGACCGCCCGGTGCGCACCAAGATCCACGAGGACGTGAGCACCTATTACGGCGAGCACGCCAAGTCCCACAACAGCCTGGTGGGCGACAACTGCATCATCGAGGGCGAGGTGGAGGACTGCGTCATCTTCTCCGGCTGCCACATCGGCGCCGGCGCCAAGCTCAAGGGCTGCATCGTGATGCGCAACTGCACCGTGGAGGAGGACGCCCGCCTGGAGTATGTGATCGCGGACAAGCAGGCCTGCTTCTCCCGCGGCGCCACCCTCATCGGCAGCCCCAATCTGCCCACCGTCGTCCCCAAGGACGCAAAAATCTGATTTCTTTTCGTGATTCATTTCTCTGGAGGTACTTTCCCCTATGATCGGACAAATTTCCCGCGACGAAGTGCGCAGCGCCATTGAAGACAAGCTCTGCGCCTATTTTGCCACCACTTCCGCCGATGCTACCGACGAGCAGGTCTTTCGCGCCACCGCCATGGTCATCCGCGAGATCATGAGCCGCTTCCTGGCGGTGGAGGATCCCCGCCACGCCGAAAAGGAAGTCCACTATATGTCCATGGAGTTCCTGATGGGCCGCAGCCTCATGAAAAACGCCTTCAATCTGGGCATTTCCGAGGCCGTCACCGGCGCGCTGGAGGACCTGGGCCGCAATGCCACCGACATTTTTGAAGAGGAGCCCGACGCGGGCCTGGGCAACGGCGGTCTGGGCCGCCTGGCCGCCTGCTATATGGACAGCATGGCCACCCTGGGCCTGGAAGCCACGGGCTATTCCATCTGCTACGAGCTGGGCATTTTCCGGCAGCGCTTCCAGGACGGGAAGCAGACCGAGGTAGCCGACAACTGGAAGATCGCCGCGGAAAGCTGGCTGATCCCCCGCTACGAGGACGCGGTGGAGGTCCGCTTCGGCGGGCAGATCGCGCCCCACTGGGACAACTACGGCCACTACCACGCCGAGCACACCGGCTATGACGCCGTCATCGCCATCCCCCGGGACATGCTGATCGCCGGCTACGACGGCAAGGAGATCAACACCCTGCGGCTGTGGGACGCCAAGAGCCCCAATTCCCTGGACATGTACCTCTTCTCCGAGGGCGACTATGTCAAGAGCATGGAGCAGCGCACCATGGCAGAGGTCATCACCAAGGTGCTCTACCCCGCTGACGATCATATCGAGGGCAAGACCCTCCGCCTGAAGCAGCAGTACTTCTTCGTCTCCGCCACCGCCCAGGACGTGGTGCGCAAGCACATCCGGGTCTGGGGCGACATCCGCAGCTTCCACAAGCATCACACCATCCAGATCAACGACACCCACCCCACCCTCATCATCCTCGAGCTGATGCGCCTGTTCATGGACGAGCACGGTCTGGGCTGGGACG
>CACYLY010000074.1 GCA_902775355.1 Oscillospiraceae bacterium | reverse complement strand
GACACCACCATCAAGAGCAAGATCAATTCCGAGCAGAGCGCCATCGCGGCCATGGACGAGGTCCTGAAAAAGGTGGGCCTGAACAGCAGCAAGGAGCTGACGTACCTGATCGGCACCGGCTACGGCCGCAACAAGGTCCCCTTTGCGGACGAGAACATCTCTGAGATCAGCTGCCACGCCATGGGCGTGCACGTGACGGACCCGACGGTAAAGGCCATCATCGACATCGGCGGCCAGGACGTGAAGGGCATCAGCATCGACACGGACGGCACGGTGAAGAACTTTGCCATGAACGACAAGTGCGCCGCCGGTACCGGCCGCTTCTTCGAGGCCATGGCCCGCTCCTTCGAGCTGAGCCTGCCCGAGTTTAGCAAGCTGTCCCTCACCGCGAAGAACGTGATCCCCATCACGGCCCAGTGCACGGTGTTTGCCGAGTCTGAGGTCATCACCCTGGTGGGCGAGGGCAAGGCCACGGACGAGATCGCGAAGGCCGGCGCCACGGACAGCATCACCCTGACCGGCGGCTGCGCCAAGAACGACGGCCTGAAGGAGGCCATCGAGCACGTGCTGAAGCTGAAGGTCATTAACCTCAAGACCGACCCGCAGCTGATGGGCGCTCTGGGCGCTGCCGAGTATGCCCGCCAGAAGGGCCTGGCCAAGAAGTGAGAGCCGTGCCTGCCTCCCCCCTCGGGGGAGGTGCCCCGCAGGGGCGGTAGGGGTTGTGCAAATACGTACACCCCTTCAGTCGCTGCGCGACAGCTCCCCCGGAGGGGGAGCCAAAAAGGAAAGGAGTTATTTGATACATGGCTAAATTAGCGAAGGTGCTTTTTAAGCTGCTGAAGATCCTGGGCATCGTGGTGGGCGTGCTGTTTGTGGTGTATTTCTGGAACCTGGACCAGAAGGTCCTGGGCTGGGCCTACAAGCAGGTCAACACCATGTTCGACCGCAAGAAGGTAGACCTGGTATTCTAAATGGAGCTCTTCAATTCCCTGATTCAGGAGACCCAGGCGCTGCTTGAGCATGGCCGCCCCACGGTCTGGGATTACAGCGAGCGGGACTGCTGGACCGAGATCGGCTCCAGCGAGCTGGTGCTGCAGAAGGACGCCGCCTACGAGCTGGGCGCGGCCGGGAGAGGCTCCGCCAACTATGTGCTGTTTACCTCCTCGCCCAAGCTGGTGGACAAGGATCAGGTGCTGCTCTACGGCCCGGACCTGAAGGACATCAAGGGCGACTGCGACTTCGCCCGCATCGTGCTGCTGCGGGTGGGCGTGCTGGACGACGACAGCGACAAGGTCTACCGCATCCTCAAGGACATCGAGTTCGCCAAGTACCACGTCTATCCCGAGGGCTACATGGTGCGCATGTCCCCGGAGAACTACCGGGAACAGATCCGCGTGAGCAAAAAGGCGCTGAAAAAGGGCGTCAGCTTCCGCGGCATCGGGGCGGACTACATCCGGGCCTACAAGAAGGACATCAACGTCCTCAACGCCACCGTCATTTTCCTGACGGCCCCAGGCTTTGACTACAAGGCCCTGAAGGACCTGGCCAAGAAGTCCGGCGAGGCGCTGAACACCCTGGCCACCATTCTGGAGGGCCTGCCCACGGACTGCTCCATCTGCGCCCTCAAGGGCATCTGCGATGAGGTGGAGGGCATGAAGGAGCTGCACTTCGGCGTGGGCGCCGGCGGCGCGGACAAGGGCCACGACCACTGAAGCCCAAAACAAAACAACGAAAAAACAGGACGGATTCAACCGAATCCGTCCTGTTTTTTGAAAGAGAGAATCTCTGGAACAATTACGGTGAGAGGGCGTCCCTAATACTGAAGGAGGCGGAGAAGATGAAAGCTGAAAACGGAAGATCGAGGAGCTCCATCATTCGTTTGAGCATGAGAGAGGTCAGCATCAGCTGCGGATGGCTGGCCGGCTTCCTGATGGGACTCTACCTGATTCTCGGCCTCATCCAGAAGGGTCCGCTTACGGCTTACCAGATCTTTCTGTTTTCCTTGTTTGGCGGGCCCGTGCTGATGCTCCTCCTCTGGCTTTTCCTGTTTCTGATCGGCCCCCTTCCGGGCTTGCTGCGTCTGCGCAGAGAGGAAAGACTTCTGGGCATAAAGTATAAAGAAGACGGCCCGGACACGATGCCAGATCCCAGATGGTTCGTGTTTTGTGAGAGATGCCGGGTCCTGATTTTCTATCAGGGATATTTGAGTAGCGCAGGATGTCTCAGAAAACTTCCGAGTCGATTCCTCCCCAGAGCGGAAATGCTGGTGACGGACTGCACAGGCCGAGCTTTCCGCATCGTCGGAGGGAGTTTGGAGCTCAAAAGACTTCAAAAGTGGATATGCTGGTCTCTGCCGCAATCTCAATGAAAAGGGGATGCGAGAAAAGCCCAAGACCGAATGTAGGGGCCGACGCCCTCGGCGGCCCGTACAGTACAAAGAAAAAAAGATATAGAAATCTCCGGCGAAAACAGCAAAAGTCTGAATTCGCCGGAGATTTCCGTTTACTTTCTGTTTCTTCTGCCGGGCCGTCGAGGGCGCCGGCCCCTACAGGCCAGTGTTTCAGCCGCCTCGTTCTTAAATGACCTCTTTCACAGACCCTTTTTCGTATGCCCCGGATCGTTCAGGGGCGCTTGTATTCCACGGCGCGCCAGTTGGCTCCGTCCCGCAGAAGCGCCACGCTGAGACTGCCGCTGGCGTTGATCTGGGCCAGGTAGCAGAGGTTTTTCACATTCAGAGAGAAGCGCAGCTCGTCCAGATCCGCGCTGAGCTCGGGTCCGGCCTCGTCCCCCTCGTTCAGCAGGAAGCGGAGCCGGGCCTCCTCCGGCGTCAGGATCACGACGCAGCGGATCTCATAGCATTTGTCAGGCAGCTCGCTGAGGGAGGGCACTACATTGGGGTCGCCCACCAGCAGCGTCCAGTCCCCGCAGAAGCTCTCGTAGCGGTCCAGGCGCTGCAGCCAGAGCTCACGGTCGGCAAAGGGCCGCTTGTAGTCCTTCAGCCAGGCCCGGGCGCCGTCCAGGTCCCCGAGAGCGCAGAGGGTGAAGAACTCGTCGCTCCGGTCCACCATCTCCGGCAGCAGGGCGGCCATTTCGGCGCTGCTGCGGTAGTCGCCCAGGTCCCGGAGCAGCCCTGCCGTGGCCTCCTCCAGAGTCTGTTCCGGCCGGCTGGCATCCTCGCTGCCGATGAAGATCACCGGGTCTTCGCCGAAGCAGGCGCGCAGCTCTTCCACACCGGAAGTGCCCAGGGAGAGCAGCTGCGCCCGGGGGAGAGCCACCAGACTCTCCTGCCCCGGCTCCATGCTGAGCCGGGCGGTGACGCCCTTGACGCTGTGCCCGTCCAGGAAGAAGAAAAGCGCCTCGCCCTTGCGGAAGGCGGCCTCTCTGGCCTGCTCCGCGCTGTCCTCGTAATCGCCCAGGGCCAGGAAGGCGGCGCGGGCTTCGCTGTAGCGCTCGTTCTCCAGCAGGGCCCGGGCGGCGGCATAGTCTTCCTTCAGCAACGTTTCATTGCGAAGAACGAGCTTTTCCCGGCATTGGAGGGCGCGGCTCGCGCTGTCCTCATAATCGCCCAGGGCCTCAAAGGCCTCGGCGGCGGAGAGACACAGCGCGTAGAAATCCTCGCCATAGGGATCGGCTTCCGCTTCGGCCTGCAGGGCCAGAGCCTTGGCATAGTCCGCGGCCCGGGGATCCTCTGCCGGGGAGCCGTCCGAAGGGGCATTCTCCTTGGGCGTCTCCGGCCCGGAAGCCTGGGCGCCGGCGGGCAGGGGCTCCCGGCCGGCAGGCTTCAGCGCCTTCAGGCGGGGAAGGAGCAGGACCGCCAGCAGGGCCAGCAGGACCAGAGCGCAGGTGCCCAGCAGCAGGCCGCGCTTCCGGCGGGGCAGAGGGGCGAGCTTTGGCTTCCGGTCGAGGAAGCTTGTTTCCTCCAGAAGCTCTGGGGCCGGGGCCGCGGCCTCCCGGCCCAGCAGGGCGCTGCGCCGGCGGCGGCAGCGGTGGCAGCGCTTGTCCAGGTTGTGGTTCACGGCGCCGCAGGTGCAGAACCACAGCTCCTCCGTCCGCAGGGGCAGGTACAGACTGTCCCGTCCGAAGCGGCGGAGAAAACGCTCCCGCTCATTGGCGTCCTCATAGGCCTGGTCCAGCAGCAGCTGGCGGGGCAGCTCCGTCCAGACCGCGTCCTCATCGGCCCAGACCTCCCCGTCGGCAAAGCTGACCTGGGTGATGCGCACGGTGAAGGAGGCCGCCCGGTCCGAGGGCAGCACGATGGCGCTGTCCCGGCCGCATTCCTCCTCCCGCTTCAGATCCAGGTCCAGATAGCGGTGATCCACGACCTTGCCCAGGGGCTCTCCGTGAGCGTCCAGCATCTGCACCTGGGCCCGGAGAGATTTGATGGGCCGGTCCTGGATGTTCAGAAAGCACAGCTGGCAGAGCATGGCGTTGGAATGCTGCTCCAGCAGCAGCGCGCCGGATTCGATGAGCACCGGGGCCTGGGACGCGTAAAGCCGATGCTCCAGATGATACAGCTTTTTATATCGTTCGCTCATGGTCATCCCCTCAAGGCCTGTGCAAGTTTCAAATAATCGGTTGTTATGTAACCTTGTTTTACCAGTATAACATGACTGTTGCGGAAACGCAACGCGTCTGTGAACATTTTTCGAAAAAAGCGCAAGCCGGAAGGCTTTCCCTTGAACCTTTCGCAAAAGCGTGATACAATATTTTAACACAAAACAACTCGGGAGGGATCCATCATGCTTGCTATCGCCAGCGATCACGGCGGCTATGCCTTGAAGCAGGCCGTTATGGCGCACCTGGACAAACGAGGAATCGCCTATCACGACTACGGCACCTACAGCGAGGCCAGCTGCGATTATCCGGACTTCGGCCGGGCGGCGGCCCTGGCGGTGGCCTCCGGCGAATGCGACCGGGGCATCGTGCTATGCGGCACCGGCATCGGCATTTCCATCACCGCCAACAAGGTCCCCGGCATCCGCTGCGCCCTGTGCACGGACTGCTTCTGCGCCGAGGCTACCCGTCTGCACAACGACGCCAACATGCTGGCGCTGGGCGGGCGCGTGGTGGGGGAGGGCCTGGCCTTGAAGATCGTGGACACCTTCCTGGACACCCCCTTCTCCGACGATGAGCGGCATAAAAGGAGAATCGCGAAGATCGAGGGTTGAGCCCCCTCCTTCTGACAAGAGGTAACAATCGTGGCAAAAAATCGGGAATTTTACAGAGGACAAAAGAAAAAGCGCAACTTTGCCCTGATCCCCTTCGTGGTGGGCCTGGCGCTGATCGCCCTGGTGGTGGTGGCCTTCTACGGCCTGCAGAAGTACGTGGTCATCACCAAGGACGGCGTGCAGGTGGTGCTGCCCGGCGAGGAGCAGGAGAAGCCCCTGGATCCGGAGAGCAGCCAGGAGCGGGAGTTTGCGTCCGTGCCCGTGGATCTGATCTTTGACGAGCCGGACTACTCCCGCATCACCGCCCGGGCGGGCAGGCAGGCCAAGCCCATGCGCGCCATCTACATCGCTGCCGAGGACGTGAACCGGGAGAACCTGCTCAAGCGCGCCGAGCAGCTCAACAGCGGCAACGCCCTGGTGCTGGAGATGAAGCCCCGGTCCGGCTATCTGCTCTGGGTCTCCCAGACGGATCTGGCCCAGGCCTATTCCCTGAGCGTGCAGAACGAGCTCACCGCCGACATGGGCGGGATGCTCCAGGAGCTGCGGACCTACGCCGCGGATCAGGACAAGGACCTCTGGCTGGTAGCCCAGATCAGCTGCTGTGTGGACGGGCTGCTGGCCACCCGCACCACGGGCTTCGCCCTGCGCACGGAGAACGGCTCGGACTATATTGACGAGACCGGCTACTGGATGGACCCCTACAACGCCGAGCTGCGGCGCTACATCATCGACCTGGTCCTGGAGCTCTACGACTTGGGCTTTGACGAGGTGATCCTGGCGGACGTGATGCATCCCGTGCCCCAGGCCGTCAACGGCCAGGCCCCCATGGGCTTCCTCTACACCCGGGAGATGTCCGCCGCCCCCAGCCCCATCAACGCCATCTGCGGCTTCGCCCTGTATGTGGCCAACCAGCTGGAGGACCGGCCGGAGGGCAGGCAGCTGTCCATCTACCTGGACACGGCCCGTTCCCTGGTGCGCTATGACGAGGGCACCGGGCAGAACGGAGTGCTCTTCTTCAAGCTCTACGACCGGATCTATTACCGCACGGACCGCTATACCTATACCTATAACTATACCGATATCGAGAGCAACGTGACCCTCGGCAATCCCCACGACCGCTTTGTGCCCGTGGTCATCAACTACCTGCCGGACAACACGTCCTGGGTCTATATCGAAGACCTGCCGGAAACGACAGAATAACGAAAAAGCCCTTGCTATTTCCCGCGTAATTTGTTAAAATATACAAGCAAACGCTGATTCCTTCGGCCTCCCCCGGCGATCGAATCGGCGTTTTGCGCAAGAAGAACCCTCCGGATCGTGAGAGAGGATCCGGACGTGCTTCAGGGAGGATAACATGGATAAGAAAAAGAAGAAACAGAAGCGCTACGACCGCATCGGCATCGCCTGCGGCGTCCTGCTGGTGGTGCTGGCCTTCTTCTGCATCGTTTCCGGCAACGCCGCCCCCGTGGCCGGCGTGAAGGACAGCGAGATCCCCGAGACCGCCGCGACGCTTACCGGCACCGCCGACGGCCGCAACGGCCCCGTGACGGTGGAGGTCGTTGCGGACAGCAGCAAGATCTATCGCATCGCCGTGACCGAACAGAATGAGACCGAGGGCATCGGCACCGAGGCGGTCAAGCAGCTGCCCGCGGCCATGTTCCAGGCCCAGAACGTGGGAGAGGTGGACGCTGTGTCCGGCGCCACCATCAGCTCCGCCGCCATCAAGGATGCCATGGTCAGCGCCATGACCAGCGAGGAGGCCAGAGAGGCCGGCATCGACCCCAAGACCTTCGGCGCCAATCCCATCAAGGTCGAGCTCATCGCCCAGAAGCCCGATGTGGAGGCCCTGAAGGCGGAGGGCGGGGGACATATCC
>CACYLY010000073.1 GCA_902775355.1 Oscillospiraceae bacterium | reverse complement strand
TTTGTTGACGCTGTCCACTTCGTCAAGGGCGAGGGCATCGAGAAGAAGGAAGAGGACTTCGCCGCCGAGGTCGCTGCCCAGATGAACATGGGCAAGTAATCGCTCTTCCCACACAAAGTACGCTCCAAGAGGGAGGCGCTTCGCAAAGAAGCGTCTCCCTTTGACTGCAGATAAAGCCGGGTTTTGTCATCTTACTACAATGAATTGGACGATTCCTGACTGGCTGCCAGGTAATTCATTGTAGTAAGATGACAGAAACAAGCGTTGTCGACCGTCTGGGGCGGCGGGGACCCCTCCCCGCCGCCTTGAATAGAGAATGACACTCTCCATCCACTATTCACCGTTATCTGTTCACTGTTCACTGTTCACTATTCACTGTTCCCTGTTATCTGTTCACTTTCCTCCCGCTCCTCTTGCGAAGCGGGCGCAAGGCTGGTACAATAAGAAAAACGCGTCTTACGAAAGGAAGCGATCGTGCATGAAGACTGTCGTCATTACCGGCAACACCCGGGGCCTGGGCTTTGAGATGGCCAAGCTCTTTCATAAAAACGGCTGGAACCTGGTGATCAACGGCGTGAATCCCCAGCGGCTGGAGAAGGCGGCGGAGGAGCTGCGCGCCCTGCCGGGGGACGGAGCCGTGGAGGGCTTCGCGGGCAGCGTAGCCTCCGAAGAGGAGTTGCAGGGCCTGCTGGACTTTGCGGTGGAAAAATTCGGCGTACTCGATATCTGGATCAACAACGCCGGGGTGAACCAGCCCATGAAGGCCATCTGGGAGCTCAGCCAGGAGGAGATCGACGCCATTTTGAACATCGACCTGCGGGGCGCCATCCTGGGCAGCCGCCTGGCGGCGCGGCAGATGGAGAAGCAGCCGGAGGGCGGCTTCATCTACAACCTGGAGGGCTACGGCAGCAACGACGCCATGATGCTGGGCCTGAACCTCTACGGCACCAGCAAGCGGGCCGTGACCCACTTCACCGTGGCCCTGGCCAAAGAGCTGGAGGAGCGGGGGAGCAGGGTGAAGGCCGGGCGCCTGTCCCCGGGGATCATGATCACCGACTTCACGGTGAAAGCCCTGGGCGGGAAGGAGAGCATCGCCCTGCCGGAGAAGACCAAGAAGGTCTACAACATCCTGGGGGACAAGCCGGACGTGGTGGCCGCCCACCTGGTGAAGGAAATGCTGACAAACAGCAAAAACAACGCCCATATCCAGTGGCTCACCACCGGCAAGGCGGCCTGGCGCTTCATGACCGCCGGCTTCAACAAGCGCAATTTCTTCGATTGACGCGCCGGACCCGCGGCGCTATAATAGGTTCACTCTCTATTGGAAACGGAAGATTGCCATGAAACGCCTCTTGTGTATCCTGCTGGCCCTGGTTTTGAGTCTGGGGCTCTGTGCCTGCGGAGCCACCGCCGGGGAGCCCGCCCCTGCCGAGATCCCGGAGGGAGCGCTGCCCACGCTGCCGGCGATCGAGCTCTGGCCCTCCTCCAAGGACGATCCCGCAGCCACGCCCAAGCCCACGCCGGACCTGCGGCCCTATCACGTGGTCGAGATCACCCCGGACAACTGGTACTACTTTTTCCAGCTGCGGGAGATCCCCCTCTATTCCATCAACAGCTCCGGCGTCATCGCCCAGGTCTGCCAGACCTACTGCGTGGTGCTGCGGGAGGAGTATCAGAACCAGGTGATCAGCGACGGGGACTACCGGGTGGAGTTCAGCTTCACCTTTGACGTGTACTACAACACCCTGGACGTGGACACCCAGAATTTCAGATACGGCCACACCAACGACTTCGGCTATCCCGACGCGCCTGTTTACGGGCAGGGGGACGGAGGCGGCCACACCGCGCCCATGAAGGAGGCCACGGCCACCAAGTCCGCCGTGTTTGACCGCTACGCCCTGCGCTTCAGCGCCTACGGCACCGACTTCAGTCTCTACCACGGCTACTCCAACGCCTTCTTCTCCGGCTGGGCCAACATCAACATGGAGTCCAAGGTCTGGTCCGGCTTCTACATCAACCTGGACCAGGTGCAGCTCAACAGCGTGTCGGGGACCCTGTACATCGCGGACTGAGCGGCAAAGCGTTTCCCCGAACAGCAAACCGGCGCCCCGGAAGCAAAAGCTCCCGGGGCGCCGTGGTTTATTTCTAAAACCTAAAACCTGAACTCACTCCACGCTGATCATGTAGTAGTACACGGGCTGGCCGCCCTCCACCACGCTGACCTCGGCGTCGGGGAAGTTGCCCTCGATGGTGGCCGCGGCGGCGTTGGCGTCCTCCACCCGCACGTCCTCGCCGTAATAGATGGTGATGAACTCGGGGTGGAAATCGTCAAAGGCCCAGCTCAACTCCTTGAAGAGGGTCTTGATGTTGGTATAGCTGCCGATGAGGGCCCCGTCCAGCAGGGCCAGATACTCGCCGGCGTGGATGGCGTGGCCGCCGAAGTCCGAATCCCGGGCGGCGTAGGTGATCATGGCGGTGTGGACCTTGCCGATGGCCTCGCCCATGGCCCCCACCAGGGACTCCTCGCACTCGTCGGGGTTGAAGTTCAGCAGGGCGGAGATGCCCTGAGGCACGGTCTTGGTGGGCAGGACGATGACGTGCTTCTCCGTCAGGGGGACGCACTGCTCGGCGGCCATGATGATGTTTTTGTTGTTGGGGAAGACGAAGACGGTGCTGGCCGGGGTGGCCTTGACCGCCCGCAGGATATCGTCGGTAGAGGGGTTCATGGTCTGGCCGCCGGTGACCACGCCGTCAGCCCCCAGATCCCGGAACAGGCTCTCCAGCCCCTTGCCGGCGCAGACAGTGACCACGCCGTATTCCTTCTCCGGCGCCGCTTCCTCCGGCTCCGGCTCAGAAACGGGCTCCGCCGGAGCGGCCGCGCAGCCGGTCTCCAGCTCCTTCTCCACGGCCTCCAGATCGTCGGTGCTCTTGGGCTTGACGCCGCCGATCATGTCCAGGGCCTGGAGCCGCATGTTCTCGATCTTGGCAATGTCCAGGTCGCCGTACTTCTGGCTCTCCGCCAGGGCGTTGCCGGGAATGTCCGTGTGGACGTGGACCTTGAAGATCTCCTCGTCCTCGTTGATGACCAGGGAGTCGCCGATGCTGTCCAGATACAGGCGCAGGGGCAGCAGGTTCACATGGGGATCCCGCTTGCGCACCACGTACACCGTGTCGAAAATGTTGACCTCCGGCACGAACACCTGGTCGGCGGTGAAGACGTGCTTTTTCTCCTCCTGCACCGGGGCGGCGGTCTGCTCGGAGCTGATCTCCCCCCGCAGGGAGGCGAGGATGGCCTTGAGGATGACCATGTAGCCCATGCCGCCGGCGTCCACCACGCCGGCCTTCTTCAGCACCGGGTTCTGGTTCACCGTGTCCTCCAGGGCGGCGTCTCCGGCCTCGATGGCGGCGCAGAGCACGTCCTCCATGCCGGCTCCGCCCTTGGCGGCCTTGCCGGCCGCGGCGGAGGCCAGGCGGGAGACGGTGAGGATGGTGCCCTCGGCGGGCTTCATCACGGCCTTGTAGGCGGCCTCCACCCCGTCGTTCATGGCGGCGGTAAACTCGGAAACGCCGGCGGTCTCGATGCCCTTCAGGCGCTTGGAGATGCCCCGGAACAGCAGGGACAAAATCACGCCGGAGTTGCCCCGGGCGCCCCGGAGCATGGCGCTGGCCACGCAGTCCGCGGCGGCGGCCACGTTCTCAAAGTCCCGCTTGCGGAGCTCCGCGGCGGCGTTGTTGATGGTCAGCCCCATATTGGTGCCGGTGTCGCCGTCCGGCACGGGGAACACGTTCAGATCGTTGATGGCCTGGATCTGGGCCTGCAAAGCCGCGTCCGCGCAGAGGATGCACTCCTTGAAGGCTGCGGCGTCAATATAATCTCTCATCTCTCTCAGATTCCTTCACCCGATAATCGTATCGACAAAAACGTCCACGCTCTTGACCGGAACGCCGGTGGCCTTGGTCAGCTTGTAGCTGACCTCCTTCATGATGCTGCGGGACACGGCGGAAATGTTCACGCCCTGGTCCACTCCGATGTGCAGCTCCAGAGAAACGCTCTCGTCGTCGTTAAAATGCACCTCCACGCCCTTGGACATGGATTCCCGGCGCAGGAGCTGGAAGGGCCCGCTGTCCTTGGCGCGGCCCACCATGCCCTTCACCCCGAAGCAGCTGGTGGCGGCGTTGCCGGCCAGGTTGGTGAAGACCTCGTTGGTGACGCAGATCCTGCCTTTTTCGTTTGTGATAGTCACCATAGTTGAAATCGCTCCTTTCCTTGGGAGAACTGGCATAAAACCGTTTATATAGTATAACGCAAAATTCCCGAAAGCACAAGGTTTTTTTGCGCCGCCGCGGATTCCCGCGCCGCCGCGTCCCGGGCTGCCCGGCGAAAAGCTCCTTCGACGTGCTGCTTTCGAAGCCATGACGGCGCGGGGGAGTGGTCTGCCGCCTTTTTGCCGGGATTTTTCGCGGGAAAGGGCGCGGCGTTCTGTTTTTTGGCAGACTTTCCTGTTGCGTTTTGCGCGCAAAAATGGTATGCTTAATTTGTCATATAGCGGGCGCCTCCTGGCGCGCGCATGAAATCTATACATGGAGATGAAAGAGATGCAGAGACACTTCAAAACCATGGACGGCAACAACGCCGCCGCCCACGTATCCTACGCCTTTACCGAAGTAGCCGCAATCTATCCCATCACCCCCTCCAGCCCCATGGCCGACTATGTTGACCAGTGGGCCGCCCAGGGCCGCAAGAACATTTTCGGCTCTACCGTCAAGGTGCAGGAGATGCAGGCGGAGTCCGGCGCTGCCGGCGCCGTTCATGGCTCCCTCAATGCCGGCGCTCTGACCACCACCTACACCGCCTCCCAGGGCCTGCTGCTGATGATCCCCAACATGTACAAGATCGCCGGCGAGCTGCTGCCGGGCGTCTTCCACGTCAGCGCCCGTACCCTGGCCAGCCACACCCTGAACATCTTCGGCGACCACAGCGACGTCATGGCCTGCCGCCAGACCGGCTTTGCCATGCTGGCCGAAGGCAGCGTCCAGGAGGTCATGGACCTGAGCCCGGTGGCCCACCTGGCCGCCATCAAAGGCCGTGTGCCCTTCCTGAACTTCTTCGACGGCTTCCGCACCTCCCATGAGATCCAGAAGATCCAGGTGTGGGACTACGAGGATCTGAAGGAAATGTGCGACATGGACGCCGTCCAGGCCTTCCGCGACCGCGCTCTGAACTCCGAGCATCCCACCATGCGCGGCTCCCACGAGAACGGCGACATCTTCTTCCAGAACCGCGAGGCCTCCAACAAGTACTACGACGCCATCCCCGCCATCGTGGAAGAGTACATGGGCAAGATCAACGCCAAGCTCGGCACCGACTACCAGCTCTTCAACTACTACGGCGCTCCCGACGCGGACCGCGTCATCATCGCCATGGGCTCCATCTGCGACGTGGCCGAGGAGGTCATCGACTACATGAACGCCCACGGTGAGAAGGTCGGCCTGGTGAAGGTCCGCCTGTACCGTCCCTTCTGCCCGGACAAGCTCCTGGCCGCCATCCCCGCCACCGCCAAGAAGCTGGCCGTCCTCGACCGGACCAAGGAGCCCGGCGCTCAGGGCGAGCCTCTGTATCTGGACGTGGTCACCGCGCTGGCCAACGCCGGCAAGACCGACATCAAGGTCATCGGCGGCCGCTACGGCCTGGGCTCCAAGGACACGCCTCCCGCCTCCGTCTTCGCCGTGTACAACGAGCTGAACAAGGCCGAGCCCAAGCGCATGTTCACCATGGGCATCGTGGACGACGTGACCAATCTCTCCCTGGAGGAGAAGCCCGCTCCCGCCACCGCCGCGGAAGGCACCATCGAGTGCAAGTTCTGGGGCCTGGGCGGCGACGGCACCGTCGGCGCCAACAAGAACTCCATCAAGATCATCGGCGACCATACCGACAAGTACGTGCAGGCCTACTTCCAGTACGACTCCAAGAAGACCGGCGGCGTGACCATCAGCCACCTGCGCTTCGGCGACAAGCCTATCAAGAGCCCCTACTACATCAACAAGGCCGACTTTGTGGCCTGCCATGTGCCCAGCTACATCACCAAGGGCTTCCCCATCGTCCGCGACGTGAAGCCCGGCGGCGTGTTCCTGGTCAACTGCCAGTGGAGCTTTGAGGAGCTGGAGCATCATCTGGACGCCGCCTCCAAGCGCTACATCGCCAAGAACAACATCCAGCTCTACATGATCAACGCCATCGACCTGGCCAAGCAGATCGGCATGGGCAAGCGCACCAACACCATCCTGCAGTCCGCCTTCTTCGCCCTGGCCAAGGTCCTGCCTCCCGAGGAAGCCATCCAGTACATGAAGGACGCCGCCCTGCACTCCTACCTGAAGAAGGGCCAGGACATCGTCGACATGAACTACAAGGCCATCGACGCCGGCGCCACCGCCTTCAACAAGGTGGAAGTGCCCGCCGCCTGGGCCGAGGCTGAGGATGTGGCCGCTGCCGACGACAAGCACGGCCGCGAGAAGACCGTCAAGATGGTCAAGACCATCCTGGATCCCGTGGACAAGATGGACGGCGACAGCCTGCCCGTCTCCGCCTTCGTGGACCACGCCGACGGTACCTTCGAGCTGGGCGCCGCCGCCTACGAGAAGCGCGGCATCGCCGTCACCGTGCCCAAGTGGGACGAGACCAAGTGCATCCAGTGCAATCAGTGCGCCTTCGTCTGCCCCCACGCCACCATCCGTCCCTTCGTGCTCACCGCCGAGGAGGCCGCCGCTGCTCCCGCCCAGACCAAGCTTGCCGCCGTCAAGGGCATCAAGAACATGGGCGAGTTCAAGTACACCATGGCCGTGTCTCCTCTGGACTGCATGGGCTGCGGCGTCTGCATCGGCGAGTGCCCTGCCCACGCCATCGAGATGGTTCCCATGGAGAGCCAGTCGTCACCCAGCTCTTCGGCGACCACATGCTCATCTCCAACGCCACCGGCTGCTCCTCCATCTGGGGCGGTCCCGCGGCCACCTCTCCCTACACCGTCAACAAGGAAGGCAAGGGTCCCGCCTGGGCCAACTCCCTGTTTGAGGACAACGCCGAGCACGGCCTCGGCATGTACCTGGGCCAGAAGAAGATCCGCGACGATCTGAAGGCCAAGGTCGAAGAGATGATCGCTGCTCCTTCCTGCTGCCAGGAGATCAAGGACGCCGCTGCCAAGTGGCTTGAGACCTATGACGACGGCAACCTGAACCAGCAGCCCACCAAGGACTTCATCAAGGCCCTGGAGGAGAACATCTCCGCCATCGACGACTGCATCGCGTTCCTGGGCTCCGACATGGGCAAGCAGATCTACGGCGAGGCTCAGCCCGCTGCTCTCGCTGCCGCTGAGGAGGCCAAGGCCGCCGGCCGCAAGCAGAACAAGAAGTCCATGTGGATCTTCGGCGGCGACGGCTGGGCCTACGACATCGGCTACGGCGGCGTGGACCACGTGCTGGCCTCCGGCGAGGACGTGAACGTGTTCGTCTTCAACACCGAGGTGTACTCCAACACCGGCGGACAGGCTTCCAAGGCCTCCAACATCGGCCAGGTGGCGCAGTTCGCCTCCGCCGGCAAGGAGCTCAAGAGCAAGAGCCTGGCCGAGATGGCCATGACCTACGGCTACGTGTACGTGGCCCAGGTGGCCATGGGCGCCAACAAGGCCAAGGCCCTGAAGGCCATCGTGGAGGCTGAGGCCCACAAGGGTCCGTCCCTCATCATCGCCTACGCGCCCTGCGAGATGCACAGCATCAAGGGCGGCATGACCAACTGCCAGAAGGAAATGAACAAGGCAGTGGATTGCGGCTACTGGAACCTGTTCCGCTTCAATCCCGAGGCCGAGAAGCCCTTCACGCTGGACAGCAAGGAGCCTGCCGGCGGCTACCAGGAGTTCCTCATGAACGAGGCCCGCTACAGTCGTCTGACCCGCGAGTTCCCGGATCGTGCCGACCGCCTGTTCAAGGCCAACGAGGACAACGCCAAGGCCCGCTACGAGCACCTGATGAAGCTGAAGGCCCTCTACGAGTAAGCCGGACGCCGAAAACGCAAGCAACTGAAAAACAGCCCGCGGGAGAAATCCCGTGGGCTGTTTTCAATGAATAATGAAAAATGAATAATGAATAATTGTGGTATCCCCTTCGGGGATGATTGAAAAAGGCTTTGCCGGGGCGCGCAAACGCCCCGTAGCGCCGGGCATTGCCCGGCGTCGTCCTGCGCGGGGTTCGCCGAGCGATGCTCGGCGCTACGGGGGATCGCCCGCCGATCCGCGGCGACGTTCGTCCCGCGCTGTAGGGGCCGACGCCCTCGGCGGCCCGCCGTTCTGCGCCCAAGCCCCGTCCTCCGCCGTAGGGGCGACCTTCGCCCGCCGAATACGGCACAACCCCTCCGTCACCCGGCTTGCGTGAGACGCCGGGCGACACCTCCCCTTGCACAGGGGAGGTATAACACGCCGACGCCCGTCCTCCGCCGTAGGGGAGGGGCTTGCCCCTCCCGCCATCCCGCGCCGATGTTCGTCCCCGGCCGTAGGGGCGCTTCATGAAGCGCCCGGCGACCCTCGTCCCGCGCCGTAGGGGCGACCTTTGGTCGCCCGCTGTTGGCTCCTGCGTGCGTGATCCGCGGCGCGATGGCTGCATCGCGCCCTACGCGGGGTGTCCGGCCCGCGCCCGCAGGGGCTGGCGCCCTCGACAGCCCGCCGACAAGAGCCAAGCCTGTGGCACAGCAAGTACGCCGCTTCAATTTGTACTTGTTCTTTTGCAAATTTGGTATATAATAAATGTCCACCGCTTTTCAAGGAGGCGAGCACATGCAAATCGAACTGACGGAAAAGGAATTCCGGCGTCTGCTGGATCTGGTCTACGTGGGCAACTGGATCCTGAACTCCGCCCGGGGCGAGGACCGCTTTGAGGACTACGACCTGCTGCAGGAGAAGCTCTTTGCCCTGAGCCCCGGCGCGGGCATGCCCTCGCTGGTCCAGCGCTGGCGGGGCCACATCTTCCCCTCCAAGGCCTACGAGGAGGGCGGCATCCACGAGGCCATCGCCGACTATGAGGACGCCATGTTCTTCGATATTCTGGCCGAGGAGCTGGCCCGGCGGGACCTGGGCCTGGAGGACCACGAGCCGGAGGATTACACCGAGCTCAACGCCCGGATGGACGAATATCTGGACGAGTTTGACCGCAGCGGTCTCAGCGCCGTCCACATGGATCTGGGGGAGGAAAACCAATGAACGACGAACTGACCAGGGAAGACCTGCGCAAGATGCAGGAGGAGCTGGATTACCGGCAGCTGATCCTGATGCCGGAGCTGATCGAGGAGGTCAAGCGCACCCGGGCCTTCGGGGACCTGAGCGAGAATTTTGAGTACAAGGCCGCCAAGCAGGAGCAGAATAAAAACCGCAGCCGCATCCGCTATCTGGAGGGCATGATCAAAACCGCCCGTGTCATCGAGGACCGCTCCGATGCGGACAGCGTGGGGCTCTTTGACAAGGTGGAGATCTACATGCCCGAGGACGACGAGACGGCGATCATCCAGGTGGTGACCACCGTGCGCTGCGACCCTCGGAAGGGCCTGATCAGCAAGGAGTCCCCCTTCGGGAAGGTCGTTCTGGGGAAAAAAGTGGGCGACCGCTTCACCGTCCGTGTCAGTGATAACTACAGTTATGAGGCGGAAGTCCGCTCCATCGAGAAATGTGAGGACGACGGCAGCGCCCCGCTGCGCGAGTTTTGAGTTCATCATTCGTGGTTCGGCGCAAGGCCCCCCGCCGTCTTGCCTCCCCCATCGGGGGAGGTGGCATCCGCCGATCCCCCGCGAGGCGGATGACGGAAGGGGTCCTCCGCCCTGCGCTGATCCCGTCCGCGTCCGTCCTTCGCCGTAGGGGCGCTTCACGAAGCGCCCGCCGTGCCCGCAACCACGTCCGTCTCCCCCGTAGGGGCGACCTTCGGTCGCCCGCCGTCTTGCACCAATGCCCTATCCCACAAACCGCACGGCGGACCCGCAGAAACCGCGGGTCCGCCGTGCATTTTCCCTATTTGTCCCGTCTTCCGCCTCAGCCGATGGGGCGGATCGGCAGGGTCTCCAGGATCGGCAGACCCAGCCGCGCCGCCAGTTGGCGGGCCTTCCGCTCGCTCTCAAAATTCAGCAGATCCTCGCTCCGGTGGGCGTCGCAGCCCAGGACGGCGCTGCAGCCCTCCTCCGCGGCGATCTGCCAGAACAGCTCGTTGGGGTAGTTTCGCCCCTCCCGGATGCCCAGGAGATTGATCTCCAGCGGCGTCCCGGTCCGCTGCGCCGCCCGGCAGAGCTTGCGCACTTCCCGCGCGTAGATCTCCCGGCTCCCTGTAAAATAGATGATGTCCGGGTGGGCGAAGTACGTGAAGAGCCCGGTGTCCAGCGCCTCCGCGGTCTGGGCGGCGTAACGCTCCAGCAGGGCGGGCTCCGGGAAGGCCCGGCCGCAGTAGGGCTCGCCGATGCCGTTGCCCAGGGAGTGCTGGCCCAGGAGCATGTACTGCACGCCGTTTTCCCGCAGCAGCTCCAGCAGCCGGGGGAAGTATTTGGGGTAGTATTCCGCCTCCACGCCCAGGAGGATCTCTATCCGGCCCCGGTATTCCCCGGCCAGGGCGCGGACAGAGGCGGCGTAATCCGGCAGCTCCTCCGGCATCATGCGCATGGGCCGGTTCCGGGGCTCGCTGTCAAAATAATCATAGGGCGTGTGGTCGGAAAAGCCCAGGATCTTGAGCCCGGCCTCCGCCGCCTTTTCCGCGTATTCCCGGTCCTCGCCCCAGGCGTGGCCGCAGCGGCTGGTATGGGTGTGATAGTTTGCGATCATCGGCCTCGTTCTCCGTCTGTTTTTTTCTCATTTTACCACAGTCGGCCCGGCGGCGGCAAGGAGTCCCCCGCCGTTTTTCTGCAAACAAGCACGAGCATTATTTTTGAAAACAAACACAAAAAATCATCTTGACAATTTCCAAATTCCCGCTATAATAATATGGCCTGCGCAAGCGGGTAAATATCCTTGCTCTCATCTGTGCATGAGGGCCATTAGACCAGAAGGAGGTGCAACCATGGCAAAAGCAAGCGAAAAGTACGAAGTAATGTACATCATCAACCCCAATTTCTCCGAGGAGGAGACCGCGGCGGTTGTTGAGAAGTTCAAGGCACTTGTTGAGGCAAATGGTACCCTGGAAGAGTTGGAGGAAATGGGCAAGCGGAAGCTGGCTTATGAGATCAACTACATTTCCGAGGGCTACTACGTGCTGATGAAGTTCCAGAGCGGTCCCGAGTTCCCCGCTGAGCTGGACCGTATCCTCGGTATCACCGACGGCATCCTGCGTCGCCTGATCACCATGCGGGCTGAGTAAGGAGAGACAAGATGCTGAATCACATTGTCATTATGGGCCGTCTGACCCGGGACCCCGAGCTCAGATACACCCAGTCCCAGACGCCCGTGGCGTCCTTCACCGTGGCGGTCGACCGGGACTTCGGCGGCCGTGACGGGGGCGAGAAGCAGACCGATTTCATCGACTGCTCCGCCTGGCGCCAGACCGGCGAGTTCGTGTCGAAATACTTCCGGAAGGGCAGCATGATCGTCGTCTCCGGCCGCCTGCAGAGCCGCAAGTGGCAGGACCGCGACGGCAACAACCGCACCAACTGGGAGATCAGCGCGGACAATGTCTACTTTGGCGAGAGCCGCCGCCGCGACGATGACAATCGCGACAGCTACGGCGGGAACTACTCTGCCAACAACTACGGCGGACCCGGCGGCGACAGCGGCCGCAGCGCTCCCGCCCCTGCCCCGGCGGGTCCTTTCTCGGACCTGGGGGATGACGACGGCGAACTGCCGTTCTGATGATACTATAAAAGGAGGATACCGCTTTGGCTTTCGATAAGACCAACCCCAAGAACCGCAAGCGCAGAAAAGTGTGCCAGTTCTGCGTGGACAAGGCGACTTATATCGATTATCCCGCCGCACCACCGGTACCTGCGCCATGCATCAGCGCGAGCTGACCGAGGCGATCAAGCGCTCCCGCCAGATCGCTCTCCTGCCCTACGTGCTGGACTGATTCGTACCATATCGTACAAGCTTTCGCTCCCCCGGAGAGACCCGGGGGAGCGTTTTTTGTCAAGCCGCTTCATTTTCCTATTGATTTAATGAAAAAAAGATGTATACTGAGAACAACTTCGCTTTAGGAGGAAGAGAGAGATGAATACAAATCGTGAACGACTCGGCAGCCGCCTGGGCTTCATCATGCTCAGCGCCGGCTGCGCCATCGGCTGCGGCAACGTGTGGAAATTCCCCTGGATGACCGGCCAGTACGGCGGAGGCGGCTTCGTGCTGGTCTATATCCTCTGCCTGCTGCTGCTGGGCCTGCCCGCCATGACCATGGAATTCGCCATCGGCCGCGCCTCCCAGGCCAGCCCCGTCGGCATGTATCAGAAGCTGGAAAAGCCCGGCCAGAAATGGCATGTCCACGGCTATTTCGCCCTGCTGGGCAACATCGCCCTGATGGCCTTCTACACCGTGGTCACCGGCTGGATGATGTATTACTTCGTCCGTTTCCTCACCGGCAAGACCGCCGAGCTGGGCTTTGTGTCCATGATCACCAATCCGGGCGTCAACGTGATCTATCTGCTCATCGCCGTGGTGCTGGGCTTTGTGATCCTGAGCTTCAACCTCCAGGGCGGCCTGGAGCGGGTCACCAAGTACCTGATGACGGCGCTGTTCGTGCTGATGCTGGTGCTGGCGGTCCACAGCGCCACTCTGAAGGGCGCCAAAGAGGGCCTGGCCTTCTACCTGGTGCCGGACTTCTCCAAGATCGACGGCAGCGTGGTGGTGGGCGCCATGAACCAGGCCTTCTTCTCCCTGAGCCTGGGCATCGGCTCCATGGCCATCTTCGGCAGCTACATCGGCAAGGAGCGGAGCCTGCTGGGCGAGTCGGTGAACGTGATCTTGCTGGACACCTTTGTGGCCATCATGGCGGGCTTCATCATGTTCCCCGCCTGCTTTACCTACGGCATCGAGGTCAACGCCGGCCCCTCCCTGCTCTTCGACACCATGGCCACGGTCTTCAACAACATGGCCGGCGGCCGGATCTGGGGCAGCCTGTTCTTCCTGTTCATGGTCTTCGCCGCCTTCTCCACGGAGCTGGCTGTGTTTGAGAACATCCTGGCCTGCGTGCGGGAGCTCACCGGCTGGAGCCGCCCCAAGGGCTGCATCGTCTGCGGCATCGGCATCTTCCTGCTGGGCCTGACCACCGCCCTGGGCTACAGCCTGTTCCACTTCCAGCCCTTCGCGGAGGGCTCCGCCTGGCTGGACTTCTGGGATTTCATCGTCAGCACCAACCTGCTGCCCATCGGCGCGCTGATCTTCTCCCTGTTCTGCTGCTTCAAGATCGGCTGGGGCTGGGACAAGTTCGTGGAGGAGGCCAACGCCGGCAAGGGCCTGAAGGTCCAGCCCTGGATGAAGCCCATCTTCCGCTATGTGGTCCCCGTCTGCGTGGCGGGCCTGTACATCTACGGCCTCGTCACCTTCAAGTGGAAGTGATTGTCCTCCGCAGATACGAAAAAAGAAGCTCCTCCGGGAGCTTCTTTCAATGTGCGAAAGATCTAAAGTCTTGAAAACACGGGCTTTTTAGATCCTTCGACTTCGCTGCGCTTCGCTCAGGATGACAAAAACCGACTTTGTCTACAGTCTCAAAGGAGCTCCTCCGGGAGCTTCTTTTTTCGCGTGTGGGATCTCAGGGCAGCGGGATCGTCTCCGTCACCTCGTGATAGTCCTCTCCGGCCAGGTAGGTCACGACGACGGCCGTACCATCCTCGGTAAAACGGGCGGACACAAAGGGCTCCACCGCGTTGGACAGGGGCTCGGAGAAGTGCCGGAGGATCGTGCCCTCCCCGGTATCGAACAGCCCGCGGACCTCCAGCTGATTGCTGAAATATAGGTGGATCAGCCGGTCCCCCTGCCGGTCCAGGACGGCATAAAAGCTGGGGGAGAGCGTCCCCGTCTCCGGGGCGTAGTACAGCGTCCAGCGGGTGGAGAGCCCGGTGCCGGCCTGGACGCTCACCGACCAGAGCCCCGGTTCCTCTTCCGCGACCAGCGGCTCATGGTTCACGGGACCGCAGGCCCAGACCAGCTCCCCGTCCGCCCCGTAGAGCTGCACGGCGTAAACGCCCTTGTCCTCAAAGAGCGCGTAGACCTCGTTGCCCTCGATGCGCTCGCCTGCGGGAGCGGGGAGCGGCCCGTCCCGCTCCAGCACGTCGATCAGACGGTCAAAGCTTCCGGCGGGGAAGCAAAATTCCGGCCGAAAAGACGCATATCCGGAAGCGCTGAACCAACCGCGGTCGTCCGCGTAGACGCAGTAGCAGGGCGCGATGACCGGATCCGTGTCGTCTTCGCCGGGAAAGCTCAGAAGAAGGTACAGCATCTCCGGCTCGTGGGCGCCGATTACGGTGTTTTCACCGCGGTCCATGGCGTCTGCGCAGATCCGGTACAGCTCCTCCGCCGTCCCGCCGGATACTTCTATCGTGCCGCCGCCGTAGGTCACGCTGCAGCTCTGGAGCTGCAGATCAAGGGCTTCGGCTTCCTCAACAGGGTCCCCGGCTTCTCCCCACATCGCCAGCAGCGCGTCATAGGTCCCGGCGGGAAACTGCAGCGCCGCCTGGGCGTTGGCGTAGCTGATCCCGAAGATGCCCTTGTCTTTCCAGTCGATCTGGTAATACGCGGAAATCCCGTTGTCCCAGGTAAAGATCAGCTTCAGCAAGGGCTTCGACCTGTCCAGAACATAGAAGTCGCCAAGCTCCGCCTGCTTCTCGGCCTGTTGACAGAAGTCCAGCAGCTCCGCCGCCTTCTCCCCGGTGTAGGGGAAGCAAACATCGGCGATATAATAATCACAGGAGCGCGGCGGGTCGGCAGCGGAGGCCTCTTCCGTCAGCGGGAAAAAGTCTCTCGAAGCGGGCCAGAACAGCGGCTGTATCTCGGGCTTGATCGGGTTCCAGATCGCGTCCACGACGCCCGCTTCTGCCCGCTTGGTAAAGCTCAGCTCGGTAAAATCATAGCCACGCCCATAAGCCCACAGGGAAACGTCTACGGTGAAAACGGGATAGCTGTTGTTACCCGCGCTGTCGGTCTCCTTCTTTACCACCAGATCGCTGCCGTAGGCTTTCTCGTCCCACGGGTAGTAGGTATACAGCTCCTGCCTCTCCCGTTTCGTTCGGTCGTAGAGGGCCAGGATGGAGCGGTGCATCCCGCTGCCCCAGGAATAGGTGTAGAGCAGATCCACCGTCCCGTTCCCGTCATAATCCCAGGGGACAGCGCTGGTAAAGCCGTAGCCGCCGAAGCCGGTGCCCAGCACGCTGCAGCGCTCGCCGTCCGCAAGGTAGGATTCGCAGCTGTCAGGGTCCTTGAAAATGCGGCAGCCGGTGGTTTCCAGGACCTCCTCCGGGGTCACGTTCCTGAGGGGGCAGATCGAGATCGGCGGCAGGAGGCGGTCCTCCTTGTGCGCCTCATCCTGCGCGCAGGAAAAGATCACCCAGAAGCGGTTCTCCCCCGGGTACAGCAGGAAGAGCTCCGGCGCCTCGCTCTGGCGGCCCTGCCGATCCGCGGCGGCTGCCAGCTCCTCGTCGCTCATGCTGAGGAAGCTGCCGGGCCGGTAGTCCTCAAGCCGGAAGGCCCCCAGCACCCGTTTGACGGGGATCGGCCCCTCCCCTGCGACGATCATCGTCCCATCCTCGGAATTGTCCAGAAAGTCGCCCGTGATGGTGGCCGCCCGCAGCTCCTCGCCCGGGTTTTCCACGCAGAGG
>CACYLY010000072.1 GCA_902775355.1 Oscillospiraceae bacterium | reverse complement strand
TGATGCACGCGGTCAACAATCGCGTGGACGCCTATATGGAGCTGTTCCTGCGTCACCCGCTCTCGATCCGACGTTACTACAGGCAGTTCGATTATTGAGAGGTCCGGAATCCTGACAATGATCAAGCTTGGACAGCTTCAGGGAGGGGCCTGAACCCCTCCTCCAAACATATATAATGGCGAAGAGAGAAGTGTACATGGAAAACAGATTGCTGCTGGCAATGGATGTTGACGGTACGGCCGTGGGAAAAAGCTGCCGTCTGGGGGCAAAAACAAAGGAGGCTTTCCACGAAATGCGCCGTCGGGGGCATGTGCTCTGCTTCGATTCCGGCAGGCACAGCTTTGACATGGTCAACATGCAGGGCGACGACCGGCTGGTGGATTATCTGATCACGAACTCCGGCGGGAAGCTGACGAAAACGGCGGACGGCCGAGTACTGATGCAGAGGCTGACGGAGCCGGAGGACACGCGGAGGCTGGTTGAGACCTGTCTGGGCACAGACTGTGTGCTGTATGTGATTGCCGGAGACTATATTGGTGTCAACCGGATCACTGACGGCGTCCGCGAGTACGCGCAGTGGGTCGGGTTTGTTCCGAAGATATACCGCTGTGCAGATGAGGTGCCGACGGACAGAGCCGAGGCGCTGATGGCCAGTGGAAACCTGCGTCCGGTGCTGGACGCGATCGACCACCTGGGTCTGGCTTTTGAGTACAGTTACTGCGAACCCGGAGCAGTCGACATCATGCCCAAAGGCGTCAACAAGTGGACGGGTCTGCAGGAATTGTGCAGGATCGAAGGTATCCAGCCGGAAAACGTGGTCGCGGCTGGGAATTATCTCAATGACCTGAGCATGGTCGCCAACGCGGGACTCGGCGTGGCCGTAGGCGATGCCGTCCCGGAGATCAAAGCCGCTGCCAGGCTGGTGCTGCATGCCGACAGCGAGCACGACGCCATGGCGGAGCTGATCGCGGCGTTGCTTCGCCGTTAAGACGGGAGAGAGACGCATGAGAGCATTGTCGGATCTTCACACTCACAGCAGCTTTTCCTTTGACGCCGAATACGCCCCCATACGGATGGTCGAGGGTGCGGTCAAGAGAGGGCTCCGCGAGTTCTGCCTGACAGATCATCTGGATTTCGATCGGCCCATGACCGAGTGGAACATTCCGGATTTTGCCGCCCGGGAAGGCCAATTGTCCGTCTTGGACGGCGCGTTTCCAGGCATTCGGATCGGGCGAGGAGCAGAGGTCAGCATGGCGGGCAGGGACTGTGCCCGTCGAGCGGAAGAACTCCTGTCGGGGCTAGAGCTGGATTTCGTGATCGGATCGGTGCACACGATTAGGGGTGCCAATGTATGGGAAGACGCCTTTTATGAGGGCTGGAGCCGCAGGGATATTTACCGGATATACCTTGAACAGATCATCAGGAGTCTGGAGTGCTTCCCCACGCTGGATGTGCTGGGGCACTACGATTTTGTGGCCCACTACGCGCCCTATGCGGATCGGTCGTTTTTCTATGAGGATGCGCCGGATCTTTTCGACGAGATTTTCCGCTGGCTGCTGGTGCATGGAAAGACTCTGGAGATCAACAGCTCATCCTGGGAGGGGGACAGTCCCTGGGGACTGGACATCCTGTGCCGTTTCCGCGAGATGGGAGGCCACTTCGTGACGCTGGGATCCGACGCCCACAATCCCGGACGGGTCGGCGCCCGTCTTGAGGAGGCGGCGGCGCTGGCGGAAGCGGCGGGTCTTGCCGTCGTGACCTATCACGGGCACAGGCCGCAACCGCTGCAGCCATGAGGAAGTCCCCTGCATTTGACTTTGCGTTTTTCCGGGCGATACCGGAATAAACAATAAAAAAAGAAGGAGAGAAAACAATGAAAACGATGAAAAAAGCGATCGTACTGCTTCTGATGCTTGCCATGGCGCTGAGCTTGGCGGCCTGCGGCAGTCAGAGCGCCGCCCCCGCGGCGGAACCCCAGTCTCCCGGTGAGGCTGCCCCCGCGGACGAGAATCCCGCCCCTGTGGAGGAGGAAAAGATCCTCGTCGTCTATTCCCCGGCCACAGACGCGCAGGTGAACGCGGTCGTTCCCCTGTTTGAGGAGCGCTACGGCATCAAGGTGGAGGTCATCACCGGCGGCACCGGTGAGCTGCTGGCCCGCATCGACGCAGAGGGCGACGCCCCCTATTGCGATGTGGTGTTCGGCGGTGGTGAGTCCTCCTACGCGGAGTACCGTCACGTGTTCCAAGATTACGTCAGCTCCGAGGACGCCAACCTCATCGAGAGCTGCCGCAACACTCTGGGCTACTGCACCAACTACTGCCTGGACTGCGCAATTCTCATGTACAACAACGACCTGATCGGTGATCTGGAGATTAACGGATATATGGATCTGCTGCAGCCCGAACTGAAGGGGCGCATCTCCAGCGCCGATCCCACCGCATCCTCCTCAGCTATGATGCATATCGAGACCATCCTCACGGACTTCGGCGGCCTGA
The DNA here is from genome assembly GCA_902775355.1 of Oscillospiraceae bacterium. Classification (GTDB taxonomy): domain Bacteria; phylum Bacillota; class Clostridia; order Oscillospirales; family Oscillospiraceae; genus Limivicinus. The sequence continues at coordinate 4,698 of CACYLY010000072.1, read as the reverse complement.
CACTGGAGAACGAGGAGGGCTGGGATATCGTCTCTCAGCTGATCTACAATCTGGACGGCAAACTGGCCAGCGGCTCCAGCGCCGCCTGGAAAGCGGTTGCCGACGGCGAGATGACCGTTGTGCTGACCTATGAGGAGGCCGGTATTTCCCTGGCCCGCGACGGTGCCAACGTCACAATCGTTTACCCCGAGGAGGGCACGGTCCTGACTCCCAGCACGATTGGTCTGGTGAACAACTGCAAGCACCCTGAGAACGGCAAGCTCTTCATTGACTTCGTTCTGAGCCAGGAGATCCAGAACATTTTCTGCAACGAGCTGGACGTCCGCCCGGTGCGCGACGATGTGAGCTATCCCGATTACTTCCGTCCCGCGTCCAACATCAAGACGGTCCCGCTTGATCAGCAGTATGTGAACGAACACAAGGCTGAGATCGTGGACAAATTCACCGAAGTATACCAGAGCACCTTCTAACGACCGCGGCAGACAGGCTGTCTGTCATTGCTGCAGGCGGCCTGTCTGCTCTGCCGCGACCGGGACGGGATCTGGAACTTTCGCGTGCGCAGGCTCCAAAGCTAAAAAAGAAAGGACAAGGGGCAAATGAGCAAAATCACTATCAAAGAGGCCAAGAAACAATATGGGGATGTGACCGTGATCGAGGGGCTGAACCTGGAGATACGCGATGGGGAATTGTTCACGCTTCTAGGTCCCTCCGGTTGCGGAAAGACCACGCTTCTCCGCATGATCGCAGGCTTCAACTCCATCGAGGGCGGCGACTTCTACTTTAACGAGGAACGGATCAACGATAAGGAGCCGAGCAAACGCAATATCGGCATGGTGTTCCAGAATTATGCGATCTTCCCGCACCTGACGGTGGAAAAGAACGTAGCCTTCGGCCTGAAAAATCGGAAGCTGCCAAAAGATGAGATCCGGCGCGAGACGGCTCGATTTCTGGAGATGATGCAGATCGAGCAGTATGCCGACCGCCTGCCGGAAAACCTGTCCGGCGGTCAGCAGCAGCGCGTGGCTCTGGCCCGGGCTCTCGTCATTAAACCGGATGTGCTGCTTATGGATGAGCCACTCAGCAACCTTGACGCGAAGCTCCGTATGGAGATGCGCCAAGCCATCCGACGGATCCAGCGGGAAGTAGGAATCACGACCGTATATGTGACCCACGACCAAGAGGAGGCCATGTCCATCAGCGATACGATCGCTGTCATGAATGCCGGCAAGATCCAGCATATCGGCACGCCGCGGGAGATCTATCAGCGGCCGGCCAATGTATTTGTGGCAACCTTCATCGGTAGGACCAACGTCCTTTCGGGGCGCATGGAAAAGGGAACGCTGCTCCTTGTCGACATGGCGCGTTTTTCCCGTACAGCCTGGAACGGCGTCCCCGACGGTCCCGTCCAGGTCTCTGTCCGTCCGGAAGAGTTTGTCATTCACCCCCTGTCCGACGGTGCGGAGGGTCTTCCCGCCGTGCTGAAGGACAGTGTGTATCTCGGGCTGAACACGCATTTTTACCTCCGGCTTTCCTCCGGGGACGCCGTGGAGGTCATAAAGGAATCCGTGCTGGATGACACGCTGCATCCCGGTGACTCCGTCATTTTGACGCTGAAGGAGGAGAAGATCAACATCTTCTCCGAAGACGGCTCGAAGAATTATCTGAGGTAGGACGCTTATGAGACAGAACCATCGACGCTTCCGTCTGGACGTTTGGGGCTGGACGACGATCACTATCCTCCTGCTGTACGGCCTGTTCCTGCTTTATCCGCTAGGGCTGCTGCTAAAAATGGCCTTTTCCGACGGAATGCATTTCACGCTTTCGCATTTCGTGCGCTTCTTCTCCAGACCCTATTACTCGATCACGCTAATCAACAGCTTCAAGGTCTCCTTCATGGCGGCCCTGCTCTCGGTGCTCGTCGGCGTGACGCTGGGTTACTTCATGTCCATGTATCAGATCGCCGGTTCCAGGATCCTGCGCATGTGCATCGTGATGGCGACCATGTCCGCGCCCTTTGTGGGCGCCTACGCCTGGATCATGCTGCTGGGCCGCAGCGGCGTCATTACTAGATTCCTCTCCGGCCTTTTCGGGATCACCATGCCAAACATCTACGGCTTCAACGGCATCCTGCTGGTCTTTACCACACAGCTCTTCCCCCTCGTCTTTTTGTATGTTCAGGGGGCCATGAGCAAAATGGACGCCTCTCTCCTGGAGGCAGCGGAGAACATGGGCTGTACCGGCGTCAAGCGCTTTTTCACGGTGGTGCTGCCGCTGATCGCCCCCACGGTGCTGGCTGGCGCGCTGCTGGTCTTTGTCCGCGCCGTCAGTGATTTTGGCACGCCCATGCTGATCGGCGAGGGTTACCGAACCTTTACGGTCATCTTGTATAACGAGTTCGTGGGCGAAGTCTCTCAGAACAAGGGCTTCGCTTCGGCCATCTCCATCCTTGCCATCCTAATCACGATGGTGGTCTATTTCTCACAGAATTTGGCGGCGAGCAAAAGTGCGGTCTCCATGAACGTCATGCGTCGCATCGAGAAGAAAAAGCTCCGAGGCCTTTCCGCCTTTTTGGTTCATCTGCTGATTTATGCGGTGGTGTTCATCTCCATCCTGCCCCAGCTGTACGTGGTCTATACTTCCTTCCTCAAGACCAGCGGACAGATCTATGTGAAGGGCTATTCGATGCAGAGTTACGCCAATATGTTCTCGCGCCTGGGCCGTAGCATCCAGAATACGCTCATCATCCCGGCGCTGAGCCTGCTAGTCGTGGTTCTGCTGGCAGTCCTGATCGCTTACGTCGCCGTACGGCGCCGGAACGCGCTCTCAGGCGCGGTCGACATGATCTCCATGATCCCCTACGTCATTCCCGGCACGGTCGTCGGCATCGCCATGATCTCCGCCTTCAACCGCAAACCTCTGGTGTTGACCGGAGGAATGCTGATCATGGTAGTGGCGTTGGTGGTGCGGCGTCTGCCCTACACGATCCGCTCTTCCGTGGCGATCCTTCAGCAGATCCCCCTCTACGTGGAGGAGGCGGCATTGTCTCTGGGGAGCAGCAAACTCAAGGCCTTCTTTGAGATCACGCTTCCCATGATGGCCCCCGGTGTTTTTGCTGGCGCCATTCTCAGCTGGGTCACCCTGATCAGTGAGTTGTCCACAGCCATCCTGCTCTACACGGGACGGACGCAGACGCTCACCGTCGCTATCTATACGCAGATCATCCGCGGCAATTACGGCATTGCCTCCGCCATGGCCACCGTATTGACGGTGATGACCTTTATCTCGCTCCTGCTCTTCAATCGGATCAGCAAGGACGGAGACATCACGCTATGAGCACGTCAGGGAAGTTGAGCATGCTGGAGTACGTGGCCATGACCCCGGCCACGCTGCGCCGCCAGATAGTGGGAGAATACGAACGCCCATTGGCGGAGGCCCTGCAGCGTTTCGGCGGCCGCTGTGTCCGCATCGTGGCCAGCGGTTCATCCTACAACGCCGCGCTGATAACGCGGCACTACCTGCGCAGATGGCTGGGGAGGGAGGTTCTGGTCACAGAGCCCTTCAGCTTCTGCGCATATGAGTTGCCGCCCTGCGGGGATGAATTTCCCTTTGTGGTTTCCCAAAGCGGTTACAGCAGCAACGCCCTCTCGGCGCTGGACGCGCTGCGCCGCTGTGGCAGGATGGCGATCGGCGTGACGGCGAATCCGCAGAGCGATTTCAAAGACCGTGCGGAGCTTCTGGTGGACTATGGTGCGGGAGAAGAGACCGTTGGCTATGTCACAATGGGCGTCACAGCTCTGTGCTTCTTTCTCTGCCTGTTTGCCCTGCGCACGGCCCATCTGGAGGGCAGGCTGGACGGCGACGGATGGCAGGCGGAGCGGGCAAAGCTGTATCGCACGGTCGAAGCCTTCGAACAGATCTCCCAACAGGCCGAGCCGCTGCTCCGCCGCAGGTATCGGGAGCTTTCCTCCATGGAGAGCGCCTTCCTGATCGGCACCGGTCCGGCTTACGGCGTAGCCTGCGAAGGTGCGCTGAAGCTGGGCGAAACGGTGCAGATCGACGCCATCCCCTGTGAGACGGAGGAATTTTTGCATGGGCCGGAGCTTCGCCTGACGCCTGCGTACACGCTGTTCTTTCTGGCGACCGGCAAGGCGGCGCGAGAACGCGGGATCGAGCTGTGGCGGGCGGCGTCGCTGGTGACAGACCGCGTCTTCCTTCTGACAGACGATCCACAGGCGGAAAATGCAGACCTGCGTCTGCCGCCGGATCTGGATGAACTTCTCGCTCCGCTATGCTTTCTGCCCTTCTTCCAGATCGCCGCGTTTTTCTTGACGAAAGAGCTGCACCGCTGGCACCGCCATCCTCTGGTCAGACAGTTGGAGGAAGTGGTCAGCGGGAAAAGCGGGAACTATATTCCAAAGGAGGTCCTCTGAGTTTCCCTCCGAATACAAAGAATACGCAGACCGCACGGCGGGCCGATGCCAGCCGTGCGGTCTGCGTATTCCTAGTTGTCCCGGGTTATCCTTCTCTTTGGTAATGGACGCTGAAGTTGCACTTATCGCCTCTGGTATACGTGCGGGCGTATTCTACGATCCGGCCGTCCTGATCATAGCTCAGACCCTGGAACTTCATCACGGCAAAGGAACTGTCGATGTCCAGCAGACGCGCCTCCATGGGGTCAAGCTCCTCCAGTTCCAGCCG
>CACYLY010000071.1 GCA_902775355.1 Oscillospiraceae bacterium | reverse complement strand
GTGGTCCTCCAGCTTGTTGCACACGTCGATGAACTCGGCATACGCCTCGGGGAACTTCTCCTCCATCTGGGCGATGGGCATCGGGGTGCGCACGCCGGCCACCACGTCCTCGCCCTGGGCGTTGGTGAGGAACTCGCCCATCAGCTTCTTCTCGCCGGTGGCGGGGTCGCGGGTGAAGGCGACGCCGGTGCCGGAATTGTCGTTCAGGTTGCCGAACACCATGGGCATGACGTTGACGGCGGTGCCCCAGGAGTAGGGGATGTCATTGTCGCGGCGATAGACGTTGGCGCGGGGGTTGTCCCAGGAGCGGAACACGGCGCGGATGGCTTCGTACAGCTGGACCTTCGGGTCGGAGGGGAAGTCCTGGCCGATCTGCTTCTTGTACTCGGCCTTGAACTGCTCGGCCAGCTCCTTCAGGTCGGCGGCGGTGAGCTCCACGTCGAAGGTCACGCCCTTGCGCTCCTTCATCTGGTCGATGAGCTGCTCAAAGTACTTCTTGCCCACCTCCATGACCACGTCGGAGAACATCTGGATGAAGCGGCGGTAGGAGTCATACACGAAGCGCTCGAACTTGGGGTCGGGGTTGCCCTTGATCATGGCGGCGACAACGTCGTCGTTCAGGCCCAGGTTCAGGATGGTGTCCATCATGCCGGGCATGGAGGCGCGGGCGCCGGAGCGGACGGAGACCAGCAGGGGATTTTCCAGATCGCCGAACTTCTTGCCGTTGATCTTCTCCATCTCTTCGACGTTCTTCATGATTTCGGCCATGATCTCGTCATTGATCTTGCGGCCGTCCTCATAGTACTGGGTGCAGGCTTCGGTGGTGATGGTGAAGCCCTGGGGAACGGGCATGCCGATGTTGGTCATCTCGGCCAGGTTGGCGCCTTTGCCGCCCAGAAGCTCGCGCATCTTGGCGTTGCCTTCGGTGAAGAGGTAAACGTACTTTTTGCTCATCGTATTTTTCCTTTCTCTTGGTAGATTGGGTGTTTGGATATTCCACAGTCAACTATTAGATTTTATCATAGTTTGCAAGGATTTATCAATAGCTTTTCCCAAGTTTTCCGGAAAAGTTTTTCAGAAAAGGCTGTTGATTTCATCCGCGATCCGGACAAAGCCGGCCAGGTCCACCGCCTCGCCCCGGATCCGGGGATCGAAGCCGCAGTTGGCCAGGATCTCCTCCGCCTGTTCCTTGCCAAGGCCCCCGATCCCCGCGCTCAGGGCGTTGGCCAGGGTCTTGCGCCGCTGGTTGAAGGCCGCCCGGATCACGCGGAAGAGCAGCTCCTCGTCCCGGACGGCGAAGGGCTTTTCCTCCCGCCGGGTCAGCCGGATCACCGAGGAGGTCACCTTGGGCTGGGGCACGAAGCAGGAGGGGGGCACGTCGAACAAAAGCTCCGTCCGGCAGTGCCACTGGACGAAGAGGCCGAAAGCGCCGTAGTCCGGCGTATTCGCCGGGGCGCAGATCCGCCGGGCCACCTCCCGCTGGATCATCACCGTGACGGTCTCGAAGCAGCCCGCCTCCAGAAAGGCGGTGAGCAGGGGCGTGGTCACGTTGTAGGGGAGGTTCGCGCAGACCACCGGCCGCAGTCCCGGCAGCCTCTCCCGCACCAGGGCGGGCAGATCCTGCTTCAGCACGTCGCCGAAGAGGAGCTCCACGTTCTCCCGGCCTTGGAGGGTCTCCGCCAGCACGGGCTTCAGGGCCTTGTCCAGCTCCACGGCCAGCACCTTTCCCGCCCGGAGGGACAGCTGCTCGGTGAGGCAGCCCACGCCGGGGCCCACCTCCAGCACGCCGGTATTCTCGTCCAGGTCGGCGCTCTCGGCGATGCGCGCCGGCACCCAGGCGGCGGTGAGAAAGTTCTGCCCCAGGGATTTGGAAAAGTGAAAGCCGTGTCGGGAAAGCAGGCCGCGGATGTCGCTGTAGTCGGTAAGATTCATGGTTGGTCTCCCATTATTACTTGTGTCGTCTTTTCAAAGAGCTCCTGCCGCATTTTCTGGGTCATGTGCCACTTCCATACGGGCGCTCCGTCATAAAGCGGATGGCAGTCTGACACCATCAAAACAGCCGCCGCTGAGATTCCCAGGTATTGTGCCACGCCAAGCACCGCCGAAGTTTCCATGTCCACAGCGGCCGCTCCCTTTTCCCGCCAGAGCGCTTCCTTGTAAAAGGTTTGCCGGTACACGCCGTCGGTAGAAACGATGGGCAGGTTTTTACAGTCCGGAATCATGCAAAGCCTCGTATACACTTCCCGGCTCGGAGCAAAAGAAACCGGCTGTTCATAATAGTGGCGGGATGTTCCTTCCTCCGAAAAGGCAAGCGGCGGGACGAGGATATCACCCGCCTGCAGCCCTTCCGAAAAAGCGCCGCACATGCCGACCGCAATCACGTTCTCTATGCCGAGTGCGGCAAGCGTTTCCACGCTGTCGGCCGCCTGCGGCGCACCGCGTCCGCCGTCGAGAAAACAGATCTTGTCATTCAGGGAATATACCGGTCCGCCTTGCAGGAAACGGGGCAGCTTTTCCGTCAGCAGCTTGCACGCATGGTGCTCGATCAAATATTCTACGCCGCGCGACATGAAAAAGACGAGTGCAGTCCGCGGAAGGCGAAGCTGCTGCCCGCTTCCATGGATGCTTTCAATATTCTGCTGTGCAGTAAGAATTGCTCTGCTGTCGTCATCCGGGTATTTCCACATAGCCAAACCTCCTGCCCATCATCCGCCCCTGCGGGCACCTCCCCTTTCGGGGGAGGCAGTTTATTTCTTCAAAATCTTCTCATACGCCTGCCGCGCGGGATCATGCCCCTCGTTGACCTTCACCAGGATGTTCCCCCGGTAGCGGTAGCCGTTTTCCCGCAGCAGGCTCTGCATGGGCTTGTTTTTCTTGTGGGTGTCCGTGCGGATGCAGCGCAGGCCGTATTCCCGGGCCTGCCGCTCCACGCACTTCATGAGGAAGGCGGCCATCTCCCCGCCCCGGTACTTCTGCGCCACCGCGGCCCGGTGGAGCACGCAGTACGCCATGCCCTCGGTCCACTTGCCGTCGGTGATGGCGGCGTAGCCGGCCTCCTCCCGGGTGGAGAGGGTGAAGAAGCCCGCGATCTCCTGCCCGTGGAGCAGCACGAAGCACTCCCCCCGCTCCAGGTCGAAGCGGAGGTTTTCCTCCCGGGGGTAGCCGTCCTGCCACTGGTCCACCCGGTGCTTTTTGAGGCTTGCCTGGGCATCCCGGACGATCGCCATCAGCGCGGGCAGGTCCGCCTCTTCCGCCGGGCGACAGGCCAGCGGCTCCGTCAGCGGCGTGCGGGAGGCCTCCTTCTCCAATTCGGCCAGGAGCGCCCGGTCCTCCTTGTCCGTCAATGCCAGCTTTTCAAAGAGGTCGGGGCGCTTGTCCCGGGTGCGCTTGAACTGCTGCTTGCGCCGCCAGCGCTCCACCTTCTCATGGTCGCCCTGGAGCAGCACCTCGGGCACGGCCCGGCCCTCCCAGAGCTCTGGCCGGGTGTACTGGGGATATTCCAGCAGCCCGTCCCAGTGGCTCTCGCCGGTGTAGCAGGCCTCGTCCGCCAGCACCCCGGGCACCAGGCGGCACACGGAGTCCGCCACCGCCATGGCCGCGATCTCGCCCCCGGTGAGCACAAAGTCCCCCAGGGAGATCTCCTCGTCCACGCAGGCCTCGATGAAGCGCTCGTCCACGCCCTCGTAGTGGCCGCAGACCAGTACCAGGTGATCGTAGTCCCGCTTCAGGCGCTTGGCGGTCTCCTGGGTGTAGGGCTGCCCCTGGGGGCTCAGGTAGATCACCCGGCGGCGGCGCTCCCCGGCGCTTTCCAGCACCGCGTCCAGGCAGGCCTTCAGGGGCTGGGCCATCATCACGCAGCCGTAGCCCCCGCCATAGGGGTAGTCGTCCACCTGGTTCTGCTTGTTGTCGGTATAGTCCCGGATCTGGACGCAGTTGATCTCCACGATGCCCTTCTTGGCCGCGCGGCCGATGATGCTCTCGTGGAGCACCGCGTTCACCGTGTCCGGGAACAGCGTCAAAATGTCGATCCTCATCACATGCCCTCGATCAGACGCACGGTAATGATCCCGGCCTCGGGATCGGTATGCAGGATGAAGGCCGACACCGCGGGGATCAGGTGCTCGGTCTCCCCCTGGACCACGTAGATGTCCGAGGCGGGGCGCTCCAGCACGTCCGTGAGCTTGCCGATCTCATGGCCCTGCTCGTCCCGCACGCTGGCGCCCAGAATGTCCTGAATGAAATAGCCCCCCTTGGGCAGGGGTGCGTCCTCCCGGGCAATGAACACATCACGCCCTTTCAGCGCCATGGCGGCGTTCAGGTCCTCCACCCCCTCCAGCTTCGCAATGAGAAAGCTCTTCTGCGCTCTGGCGGAGAGGATCCTCCGCTCCGTGCCGTTCAGGAACACCCGCCCGCAGCGGCGCAGGAACTGGGGGCTGTCCAGCCAGACCTCGATCTTCACCTCGCCGCCCACGCCGTGGGTGTTCACGATGCGCCCGGCCTCGATAAACGCGCTCTTTTCCATGGGAAAACCTCCCGTATCGGGTAATTCAGTCATAACTATATTATTTTATCACAGCTTCGGCGAATACACAAGTGCGGCAGGGAAGGAATCCTCTGCCACAGGGGAGCGGACGTGGTTGCGGGACGGCGGGCGACCAAAGGTCGCCCCTACGGCGCAGGACGAACGCGGGCGCGCGTAGGGAGCGATCCCCTGATCGCTCCGCAGACGGGCTGTCGAGGGCGCCAGCCCCTACAGAGGAGGACGGAACGTCGGCGCAAATCGCGGGAGGGGCAAGCCCCTCCCCTGCGCTGTCATGGCTTCGCGAGCCCACAGGGCGAGTCGAAGGATCTTTCCCCGTAGCGCCGACCATTGGTCGGCGAAAACGGAACGAATCGGCAGAACGAAGGAACGCCGAGCAAGCAGAGCTTGGATCGTCGCACGCTTCCCGCGCGTCGGGATGCTCGGCGCTACGGCAAAGGGCGGACGAGGGCGTGCGTAGGGAGCGATCCCCTGATCGCTCCGTAAATTGAACGTGAGCGCAGATCCACGGGCCGCCGAGGAGCCCATGGCCGGGCCCCTACAGAGGAGGACGGAGCGTCGGCGCAAATCGCGGGAGGGGACAAGCCCCTCCCCTACGGCGAAGGATAACCGCGGGCCTGATCCTCAATTCCGAATTCCGCACTCCGAATTCCGCATTTCCCGCAACCTTTCCCCGCGATTTGCGTGTATAATGGTGAAGGCGCCTTCAAGCAAGACAGAAAGCAGAAGCGAGGTGAAACAGCATGGACGACGCGGCCATCGTGACGCTCTTTTGGCAGCGGGACGAGGGGGCCGTCCGGGAGACGGAGCAAAAATACGGCAGCTACTGCCGTTCCATCGCCCGCAGCCTCTTGTCCGACGAGCAGGACGCGGAGGAGATCCTCAGCGACGCCTGGCTCCGGGCCTGGAATTCCATCCCGCCCCAGCGGCCGGAGAAGCTCTCGACCTATCTGGGAAAGCTGACGCGCAACCTCTCCCTGTCCCGGCTGCGGGAGCGGCAGGCCCAAAAGCGGGGCGGCGGGGAGCTGCCCCTGGCCCTGGAGGAGCTGGCGGACTGCGTCCCCGGCCCCGGCGACCCGGAGGAGGAGCTGGAGGCAAAGGAACTGGGCCGGGCGCTGCGGCGCTTTGTCAAGGCCCTCCCCCGGCGGGAGCGGGACATCTTCGTCAGCCGCTACTACTTCCTGGCACCCCTGGAGGAACTGAGTCGGAAGACCGGTTTTTCCGAGAGCAAGCTGAAATCCATGCTGTTTCGCACCCGAAAGAAGCTGAACCGATTTTTACAGGAGGAGGGATACCGATGAATGCCGATAAGCTGCTGCAAGCCTTTTCGGAGCTGGACGAGGCCTGCGTCCGTTCATCCGCCGCCCTCCTCGGCTATGAGGAGGAGCCTGTGAAACACAAAAAAATCAAAACCGTATTCCGCACCCTGCTGATCGCCGCTCTGATCGCGGCTCTCGGCATCGGAACCGCCTGGGCGGCCGGCCTCTTTACCATGGAGATCCACACCCCGGAGGAGGACGAGACGCTGTTGGTATTCCAGACCTTTTACGATGACGCGCGAGACAAAGACATGCTCGTGGCGCTGGATCTGAGCCATTCTCCCCTGGTGCTGCAATTCACCGGGGAGGGAGACATCCATCGGATCCAGTTCCGCCCCGGCTGGCTGCCGGAAGCGCAGGAGGGCTACACGTACGAGCGTTACCGCGACGAGGACGAGGAAGATTGGTTCTGGTACGACACCTGCTTCTTTGACCGCTCCCGGGGCGGGGCAGGCGTAGAGTACCAGATCGATTGCCACTACGCCTGGCCGGGCTTTACGGTCTATATGGGCGGGACCGAAGCTCACATGGTCAAGGAGGAGGATTGGGGCGAGCTGCACATCACCGAGATCGAGCAGCAGACCCACTATCAGGACCCGGACGGCAGCCCCGTCACCCAGCGGATGCTGCTGCTCTTCAGCAGCTCCGAGGGCTGGTTCCTCTCCATCGGCGGCCGGGCGGACTTTGAGACTCTGGAGCGCATTGCCCGGGAGATGGAGATCCGCAGTCTGGAGGAAATCGCCGCGCCGCCCACGGACAGCAATTTCTATTGTCTCGGCGTGGGCATCGGCTGAGGCGCCCAGCCGCGGGGGCGAGCAGCGCTCGTCCGCGGACAGGAACGCGGCCGGAAGGCCAACGGCCGTCCCTACGGCGACGCACCGCGGGCGCGGGACGGCGGGCGCTTCGTGAAGCGCCCCTACGGTGCGGGACGACGCGGCCGCAGATCCGGCGGGAGGGGCAAGCCCCTCCCCTGCGCTGTCATGGCTTCGCGAGCCCACAGGGCGAATCGAAGGATCTTTCCCCGTAGCGCCGACCATTGGTCGGCGGCTTCTCGTCTCAGCATCCCACGCGGATTTCGCCGAGCAAGCAGAGCTTGGATCGTCGCACGCTTCCCGCGCGTCGGGATGCTCGGCGCTGCGGCAAAGGGCGGACGAGGGCGTGCGTAGGGAGCGATCCCCTGATCGCTCCGCAGACGGGCTGTCGAGGGCGCCAGCCCCTACAGAGGAGGACGGAACGGCGGCGCAGATCGCGGGAGGGGCAAGCCCCTCCCCTACGGCGAAGGACAAACGTGGACCTGATCCTCAATTCCGAACTCCGAATTCCGCATTCCGAATTGAAAAAACAGCAGAGGCTTGGACGCCTCCCTCATTGGGGAGGTCCAAGCCTCTGCTGTTTTCGGGTCTTCGATTCAATCAAGAATCTCCACGGAGACCTTCTTGCCCTTCTTCTGGGCGACGGCCCGCATGAGAACGGGCCTTGCGCTCGGTCACAGAGACCTCGTCGGGATGATCGACCAGGCTCTGTACGATGTAGGTCAAAAGTTCTTTCATGCCGGTAGAAACTCCTTTTTACTCCTCGACCTTTTTCAGCAGGCCGCGGACGGTATCGGTGGGCTGGGCGCCGTTGGCGATCCAGTGCTGCACGCGCTCCTGGTTGACCTTCAGCTTCGCGCCGTCGGCCATGGGATCGTAAGTGCCGAGCTCTTCGATGAAGCGACCGTCACGGGGGCTGCGGGAATCAGCCACGACGATGCGGTAGTAAGGGGCCTTCTTGGCGCCCATTCTGCGAAGACGGATTTTAACCATTGTATCTTTCACCTCCAAATGTAGTCTGATCTATGCCAAGCGCCCTTCGGCGCGTGGTTGCGTTTCGTGCGGGCGGCCGAAGGCCGCCCCTACGGGATTCAAAACAGGCCGCCGAAGCCGGGGAAGCCGCCGCCTCCGCCGAAGCCGCCCATTCTGCCCATTTTTTTCTGCAGTTTCTTCATGTTCTTACCGGAGAACTGCTTCATCATCTGCTGCATGGCCTCGAACTGCTTGAGCAGGCGGTTCACGTCCACCACGCTGGTGCCGGAGCCGGAAGCGATGCGCTTTTTGCGGCTGGAATTGATGATGCCCGGATTGTCCCGCTCCGCCTGGGTCATGGACAGGATCACGGCCTCCTGGCGGGCCAGGGCCTTCTCGTCCATCTTGGCGCCCTTCAGGGCCTTGGCGTCCACCCCGGGGATCATGCCGGCCAGGCTCTCCAGGTCGCCCATGCCCCGCAGCTGCTTCATCTGCTCCAGATAGTCGCTGAGGGTGAAGCGGTTGGCCCGGAGCTTTTCCGCGGCCTCCAGGGCCTTCTTCTCGTCAAAGCTCTGCTCGGCCTTCTCGATGAGGGTCAGCACGTCGCCCATGCCCAGGATGCGGGAAGCCATCCGGTCCGGGTGGAAGGGCTCGATCTGATCCAGCTTCTCGCCCACGCCCATGAACTTGATGGGCTTGCCGGTGGCCGCCCGGATGGACAGGGCCGCGCCGCCTCTGGCATCACCGTCCAGCTTGGAGAGCATGACACCGGTGATGTCCAGGGCCTCGTCAAAGGCGCTGGCGGCGTTCACCGCGTCCTGACCGGTCATGGCGTCCACCACCAGCAGGATCTCGGCGGGCTCCACCGCGGCCTTGATGTTCTTGAGCTCCGTCATCAGCGCCTCGTCGATGTGGAGGCGGCCGGCGGTGTCCAGAAACACCAGGTCGTTGCCGTGCTTTTTGGCGTGCTCGATGCCCGCTTTAGCAATGTCCACGGGGTCGATCTGCCCCATCTGGAACACGGGGATGTCCAGCTGGGCGCCCACAGTCTCCAGCTGCTTGATGGCGGCGGGACGGTACACGTCGCAGGCCACCAGGAGAGGCCGCTTGCCCTGCTTGCGCATGTAGCCGGCGAGCTTGGCGCCGTTGGTGGTTTTGCCCGCGCCCTGCAGGCCCACCAGCATCACCACGCTGGGGCTCTTGGAAGAGATGTTCAGCTTCTGGTTCTGGCCGCCCATGAGGGCGCAGAGCTCCTCGTTGACGATCTTGATGACCATCTGGGCGGGGTTCAGGGCCTCCAGCACGTCGCTGCCCACGGCCCGGTCGGTGACCTTCTTAGTGAAGTCCTTGACGACCTTGTAGCTGACGTCCGCCTCCAGCAGGGCCATGCGCACCTCGCGCATCGCTTCCTTCACGTCGCCGGCGGAGAGTCTCCCCTTGCCGCGCAGCCGCTTGAACGCGGCGCTCAGTTTGTCGGATAAGCTTTCAAATGCCATGTTTGTTCCTCAATTCAACAGCTTGTCCACGGTTTCCTGCATCTCCCGGGTCAAGTCCAGCGCCCGGCCCCCGCTCAGCGCTTCCAGCTCCTTCAGGGGCGCCCGCAGGCTCTCCAGCCCGTGCCGGATCTGGCGGAAGCGGCGGATCAGGCCCGTCTTCTCCTCCATGTCCCGCAGCGAGGCCTCGGCCCGGCGGATATTGTCCCACACGCCCTGGCGGGAGATCCCCGCCTGCTCGGCGATCTCGGACAGAGACAGATCCTCATTCACGTGCAGATCATAGCACTCCCGCTGCTTGTCGGTCAAAAGCTCGCCGTAAAAATCCAGCAGCATGGACTGCATCAGACGTTCCTCTTCCACGGCGATCCCCCCTGTCAAGCTTCACAGCTTTACAGACTATACACCAGGAAAGCGGCGCTGTCAAGTGTTTTTTCTTAACAGGCCGCGGATTGTATAGATTTTCCTGCGCGGGGAAAACTGCTCCTGATGCATGAAAACAAAGGAGAATCTGCTCATGGACAGCATTTTGAACGCCCCCTTTGTGGAAAAGGACAAGCTGGCGGCCTGCGGGGAGGCGGCGGCCCGGCTGCTGCCGCCCCGGGGCGAAGCCCGGGCCAGACGGGCGCTGCCCGCCCTTCGCCGGAGCGGTCGGGAGCTGCGGCGCTGCTGCGCCCTGCTGCGGCGCAGGGCCGGGAGCGTCCCCAGCCTCCCCACCGCCTGGGAATGGCTGCTGGACAATGAATACCTGGCCCGGCGGGAGGAGCTCAGCGCCGCCGGGGATCTGGCGGGGAGCGGGCGGGTCCGGCTCTGCGCCGAGGGGCCGCTGATCCTGGCCCTGGCCCGGGCTCTGCTGCTGGCGGGCCGGGGCCAGGTCACCGAGGAGCGGGCCGCCCTCTTTCTGGAGGGCTTCCAGCGGGTGCGGCCCCTGCGGCGGGCGGAGCTGCAGCTCTTTCCCGGGGCTCTGCGCTGCGCGGCCCTGGGGGAGCTGGCGGCGCTGGCAAAGCAGCTCTGCGGCAGAGCGGCCCAGGAGGACGACGCCAAGGGCCTGGAGGCCCTCTTCGGCACGCTGCGGCTCTTCGCGGCCCTGGACCCGGAGCGGCTCCTCACCGGGGCGGACCAGAGCCACCGGATCCTCTCGGAGGACCCCGCCGGGATCTATCCCCGGATGGACGCCGCCGCCCGGCAGGACTATCTGCGGCAGGTGGAGCGGCTGGCCCGGAAAACAGGGGCGGAGGAGACCGCCGTCGCCCGGGAGCTGATCCGCCGGGCCCGGGAGAAAAACGAGCACCTGGGCTTTCTGCTGTTTTCCGAGCCGGGACCCTGGCGGGCCCGGCTTTTCATCGCGGCCCAGGTGCTGCTGACCATGTCGCTGCTGCTGGGGGCGCTGCGGCTGGGCGGCCCTGCTGCGGCCCTGCTGCTGCCGGTGCCCCTGGCGGCCATCGCCAAGAGCGCCGCGGAGCTGCTGCTTGCCCGGCTGTGCCCCGCCCGGCGGCTGCCGAGGCTGGACCTGCGGGACGGGGTGCCGGAGGAGGGAAGGACCCTCTGCGTGATCTCCGCCCTGCTGACGGACGAGGAGGGCGCCCGGCGTCTCTGCCGCCGGCTGGAGGAGCTGCGGATGGCCTGCCGCCGGGAGGGGAAAAACCTGCTCTTCGGCCTGCTGGCGGACCTGCCGGAGGCCCAGACCGAGATCGCCGCCGGGGACGAGGCGCTGCTCCGGACCGCCCGGGAAGAGGTGGAGGCGCTGAACCGCCGCTATGGCGGCGGCTTTTTCCTCTTCACCCGGCCCCGACAGGAAAACGGAACGGTCTGGACCGCCTGGGAGCGGAAGCGGGGGGCCCTGCTGGAGCTGGCGAAGCTCTGCGCCGGAGAGCCCAACCGCCTGCGCGTCACCGGGGATCGGGCCGCTCTGGCGGGAACGCGCTTTCTCCTGACCTTAGACAGCGACAGCCGCCTGTACCCCGGGGCGGCGGAGAAGCTGATCGGCGCCATGCTCCACCCTCTGAACCGGCCCGTGATCGACGAGGGGACCGGGGTGGTGGTCTCCGGCCACGGCGTGCTGCAGCCGCGGCTGGCTCCGGACCTGGAGAGCGCCGGGGAGACGGACTTCGCCGTCGTTTTCGCCGGTCCCGGCGGCGGCGACTTTTACAGCGGTCTCTGCGGCGAGCCGGAGCAGGACGCCTTCGGCTGCTGCGGCTTCGCGGGCAAGGGCATCCTGGATCTGCGGGCCCTGCTGCGCTGCACCGGCGGGAGCATCCCGGAGGGCCGGGTGCTGAGCCACGACGCGGTGGAGGGGGCCTGCCTCCGGGGCGGTCTGGTGGGCGAGGCCCGCTGCGCCGACCGCTTCCCCGCCCGGCCCCTGGCTTATTTCAAGCGTCTGCACCGCTGGCTCCGGGGGGACTGGCAGAATCTGCCCTTCCTCTTCCGCCGGAGCCTGCCCGGGATCGCCCGCTGGCGGCTCTGGGAGAACCTGCTGCGGGCCATGCTGCCCTGGGCGACCCTGCTGGCCGTCCTGGCGGGCTTCTTCCTGCCGGGCAGCTCCTGGACGCTGGCCGCCTGGGCGGCGCTGCTGGCCCTGCTGGATGAGCTGCTGCGGGCCACGCTGGCCGGGATGCTGCGGCGGCGGGAGGGGCCCCGGCCCCGGCGCTTCACCCGGCTCCTCTCCGGCGTGGGCGGGGCCATCGTGCAGACCTTCCTGCGGCTGTGGCTGCTGCCTCAGGAGGCCTGGATCTGCCTCAGCGCCATGGTCACCGCCCTCTGGCGCATGCTGGTCAGTCACAAAAACCTGCTCCAGTGGCAGACCGCCGCCCAGGCGGAGCGGGGCAGCGGCGGGCTCCCGGCCCATCTCCGGGCCTTCTGGCCCGCCGAGGCCCTGGGCCTGGTCTGCCTGCTGCTCTCCCCGGTGGTGCTGGGAAGGGCGGCGGGGCTGCTCTGGCTCCTGTCCCCCCTGGCGGCCTTCGCCCTGTCCCTGCCCGCGAAAAAAACCGGGCGCCTCACCCGGGAGGAGCGGGAGGAGCTGCTGCAGGCCGCGGGAGAGAGCTACTCCTATTTCCGGCGCTTCTGCGGCCCCGCCGAGCACGCTCTCCCGCCGGACAACGTCCAGCAGCAGCCGCCCATGGGAGCGGCCCATCGCAGCTCCCCCACCAACATCGGCATGGCCATGGCCTCCCATCTGGCGGCGGCGGAGCTGGGGCTGATCCCCCGCGCCGAGGCCCTGGAGCGGCTGGCCGGGACCACGGAGACCCTGGAGCTGCTGCCCCGCTTCCGGGGGCATTTCTACAACTGGTACGACACCCGCAGCCTCTCTCCCCTGCTGCCGGCCTTCGTCTCCACGGTGGACAGCGGCAATCTCTGCGCCGCCCTGATCGCCGTGGAGCAGGGCCTGCTGGGCTGGGGCGAGACGGCTTTGGCCGGGCGGCTGCGGACGCTCATTGAGGAGATGGATTTCTCCTTCCTCTTCGACCGGGAGCGCTGTCTCTTCTATATCTCCTACGACACGGAAAAGGACCGGGGCGCCGGGGGCTGGTACGACCTGCTGGCCAGCGAGGCCATGCTGACCAGCTTCCTGGCCCTGGCCCGGGGTCAGGTCCCGCTGAAGCACTGGGAAAAGCTGGGCCGGGGCCTGCTGCAGCAGGACGGCTACCGGGGCCTGGCCAGCTGGACGGGCACCATGTTCGAGTATCTGATGCCGGCGCTGTTTTTGCCCTATCCCCCGGGCAGCCTCCTGCAGGAGAGCGCCCGCTTCTGCCTCTATGTGCAGAAGCGCCGCCGCCTGCCGGGCAAGCCCTGGGGCGTGTCCGAGAGCGCCTACTACGCCCTGGATGCGAGCCTGAGCTACCGCTACAAGGCCAGCGGCTGCCAGGCTCTGGCCCTGAAGCGGGGCCAGGACGAGGACCTGGTCTGCGCCCCCTACGCCGCCTTTCTGGCCCTGGCGGCGGAGCCGGAGGCCGCCGTTCAGGACCTGCGGCTGTTCCGCCGCTGGGGGGGCGCAGGCCCCTGGGGCTTCTGGGAGGCCCTGGACTTCACCCCCTCCCGCTGCCGGGGCGAGGAGCAGCAGATCGTCCGCTGCGTCATGGCCCACCACGCGGGCATGAGTGTGCTGGCCGCTGCCAACGCCCTGGCGGAGGGCCTGCTGCGGCGGCTCTTTCTGTCGGATCCGGCCATGGCGGCCCATCTGCCCCTGCTGGAGGAGCGCCTGCCGCTGAGCGCCCCGCTGCTGCGGCGAGAGCTGAGCCGGGCGCCGGAGAAGCCGCCCCGGGACCCGGAGCGGCGCTGGACCGTTCAGGGCGGCGGGGGCGAGGGGGAGGCCGCCCGCTGCCTGCTGACCAACGGCGTCTACGAGCTGCTGCTGGGCAGCGACGGCCACAGTCTGGCCCGGGCCCGGGGCCGGATCCTCTACGGCGATCCGGATCTGGAGTCCCCGGGTCTGGCCGTGGAGCTGCGCTGGGAGGGCCAGGACCTGCCCGGGCCGGAGCGGGCGGAGCGCTGGGAGCTCTCGGAGAGCCGGGCCCTCTGGTCCCTGGAGGGGCCGGGGCTGCTGGGCCGGGAGGAGATCTGCCTCTCGGCCTGCGCGCCGGGAGAGCGCCGCTGCTTCTCCTTCCGCAGCCTGACGGGCGGCCAGGGCCGGCTGCGGCTGGGTCTGCGGCCCGTCCTGGCCGCCTGGGCGGACTGGCGGGCCCATCCGGCCTACTGGTCCCTGGGGATCGAGACGGAGCGGGAGGGGGACGCCCTGCTGCTGCATCGGCTGCCCCGGGGCGAGAGCCGCGGCCTCTGGCTCTGCGTCCTGGCAAGCGAGAAGCCGGAGATCGAAGAGGGCGAAACGCTGACCCTGGCCTTTCCCCTGGCCCTTTCGCCCGGGGAGCGGCGGGAGCTGCGCCTGGCTCTCTGCCTGGGGGAGGACCGGGCGACGGCTCTCGACGGGGCCGGGACGGTGCTGGCCGGGGAGGACCGGGCGGAGCTGACCGGCGCGCTGGCCCAGCGCCTGGACCTGGACAGCCGGGAGCTGGGGGCCGCCATGGCCCTGCTCTCCCAGCTCCAGAAGCCCCTCCACGCCGCCGCGCCCAAGTCAGCCCTCTGGCCCTGGGGCGTCTCCGGGGACGAACCGCTGCTGGTCTGCGACGGGCGGGCCGCGGAGGCCCTGCCCCTGCTGCGCCGCTTCCTGCTGCTGAAAAGCTGCGGGGAGCCCGGGGATCTGGTCTATCTCACCGACGAGGAGGGGGAATACCGCCAGCCCCTGCGCCGGGAGCTGGGCCGACTCCTGTCCCTCTGGGGGCTGGAGGCCTTGCTGGGGGCCCGGGGCGGGGTGCACTTCGCCCCCCGCTCCGCCGAGGAGGCCCTGCGCAGCCGGGCGGTGGTCAGTCTGGGGGATCCCCGCTGGCGCTTCCTGCCGGTGAAGGAGCCGAAGCTCAGCGCTCCCCGGGAGAAGGGGAGCCTGCCGGACTATGCCTTTGAAGACGACGCTTTTTCCTTTGCCGGCTCTCCCCTGCCCTCCCGGGTCTGGCAGCACTGCCTCGGAAACGGCCGCCTGGGCCTCATCGCCGCCGACTGCGGCCCGGCGGCCCTCTGGCTGGACAACGCCCGGGAGCTGCCGCTGCTGCTGCCCATGGAGGACC
>CACYLY010000070.1 GCA_902775355.1 Oscillospiraceae bacterium | reverse complement strand
CTGATCTGCGAAGTGGTCACCGACTGCCTGGCGGGCCGCTACACGCCGGAGGAGGCGGCGGCCAATCTCCAGAGCCGGGCGAGCATCTATATTTCCGAGCAATACGGCTGAGAATGCAAGATCGGGGCGGGAATTGCGAGTTGTATCATGGAAGCGTTTCCGGGTTCTCGCGGAGAGAACGATCAACACGGTTGGAGGGACAGATATGAAACGACACATTGCCTGGCTTTTGCTGCTCTGCCTGGGGCTGAGCCTCTGCGCCTGCGGGAGCAGGGACGGGGACGCTGAGATGATCATCTCGGGCACGGAGGGCGAGCTGATCGAGGACTGGATCCCGTCCCGGATCGACTGTCCGGACTGGCTGGTCACAGTCAGCGGCTGGGAGACCGAGGGCGATACGATCTGGCTCTCCGGTATGACGCAGGAGCGGGAGCCTGTGATCGTGGCCTACGACACGCTGAGCGGGGCGTGGACGCGGGTGGACTTCTCCGCGGGCGAGGCCTGGCAGCCGGAGATCGGTCCGGTCAGCCTGGCCGGGAACAGCATCTGGGCGCTGCTGCACGAGAACAACCGCTATGAGGACTATCAGAAGGGGACGGCCCGGGAAAACCTGGAATACTACGTTCTGCGCATCGACCGGTCCAGCGGCGAGAGCAGCGCGGCGCGGATCCCCTTTGAGGGTCAGGGCAGCACCGAGGGCAGCGGAAAGTTCTTCACCGGGCTCCTCGCCCTGGATGACGAGCGCGCGCTGCTCTCCGCGATGGATCGCTTCTATGTGATCGACGCACAGGTGAACGTGCTGTCCGAGCCGGAGCTGCCCCTCTACGGCAGCTACCTCGGCTTCCGCGTGGACGACAGATGCTGGTACCGGACGTCGGAGGGCTATGCGCCCTTCGACCGGGAGGGGCCTTCCGTCGGCGCGCCGCTGGCGCTTGAGGAGGGGATGCTGCTGGACAGCAACAAGGGCCATTTTCTCCTCTCCGCCGGAAGGCAGCTCTATCGCTGCGACCCGGAGAGCGGAGAAAAGGAGCTCGTGTTTGACTGGCTCGACGTGGCGCTGAACATTCAGGACATCGGCAACTACGACGGTCTGGAAAACTCCCGGGGAGACATTTACTATCCCAGCGGGGATATGTGGTCGTCTCCCCACCTGATCCGGGTGACAAAGGAGCTGGTGCCGCCCCGTCAAAGCCTGCGCCTCGGCGTTCCCGCCGAGGATGGCTATGCCCTGACGCCGGACATGATGGACGCCTTGATCCGCTTCAACAACACCGATCGGGAATACCGGATCGAGATCGTGCCGCTCCCCTGCGCCAACGACCAGGAGCGGGACCGGATGATGATCGAGCTCGCCACAAGATCCGACCTGGACCTGCTGGACACCAGCTTTCTGCCGGACAACGCGCTGGATTCCGGACTTCTGGCGGACATGCTGCCCATGATCGACGCCGACGAGAGCATCAGCCGGGAGGATTTCATTTCGCCGCTGCTGGCGCTGATGACCCAGGGCGGGTGCCTCTATGAGTACACGGCCCGCTTCACCATGCTCACCATGACCACGCACCCCGAGCTCTTCCCAGGCCGGGAGAACTGGACGGTGGAGAACATCGAGGCGCTGATCCAGGCGCACCCGGAGATGGACCCCCTCTGGCACAGCCTGGACCGGGAGCTGATCACGACACTCTTCTGCTGGGCGGCCACGGCGGAGTTCATTGACCGGGAGACGGGCGGCTGCTCCTTTGAAAGTCCCGCTTTCATCCATTGGCTGGAGCTGATAAAGGCCCTGCCCAACGGCAGCCGGTACAGCGAGGATGCGAAGCTGATGAATATCTGCTACGATCTGGCTTTCAACGCCGGGCATCAGGAGAAATACATGATGAAGGGCGACTATGTGATCGCGGGCTTCCCCGAGACAGAGGGCACGGGCAGCTATTTCCTGAAGCTGGGCGCCAGCCCCAACGAATGGCGCGGCACGGTGGGCGCCAACACCCGCGTCGGCATCCTGGCCGCCAGCAGCAACAAGGACGGAGCCTGGCGCTTTATCCGCACGCTCATGGACGGCTCGGAGCTCATCGGCCTCGGCAACGGTATCCCGGCCCTCAAGGCCACCTTTGAGAAAATGCTGGAGCGGGAGATCTCCGACGACTTTGACGAGCGCTTCCAGATCAGCTATTTTACCGCCGCGGACGCTGAGCGGCTGCGGGAGCAGGTCTACGGCACGACGAAGCTGGTGGTCCCCGACGAAGGCCTGATCCGCCTGATGCGGGAGGAGATCAAACGCTATTACGACGGACAGCTCAGCGCCCCGGAGGCCGCCGCGGCCATCCAGAACCGGGCGAGGATCTACGTCTCTGAGCAGTACGGCTGAAAAGCGATTCTGAGAGGGACCGGCTCAAACCGCGGAAAACCCCGTTCACACCGCAGGGGAGGGCCTTCCGTCGCCCGGTTTGCGGCTGAAGACGGGCGAGGCCCGGCGCTGCGGCTGCCTTGTGCCGCCGGGGTGTTTCGACGTGCGCCGCCGCGCTTGTCAGGCTTCTCTGCTTTATGCTATACTCTTTTCAACCCTGTCATCCTTGCCTTTTGGATTTCAGAATGCGGGACAGAGAGCCGTCCCCTGTCCCAGGTCTCAGACCGTCCCGTTTTACAGGAGAGGTTTATTGATGGATACAAGATTACTCCGTAAAGCAGCAGGAATACTCTTTTGCCTCTTCACTGCAGCGTTACTGGTATGGTTCGCGGTGAACCAGCTCCCGATCGGCCGTCTCTTTCTCGGCCTGGGACTGGTTTCACCCTCTCCATTCGATTATCCCGGAACGATATGGCGCAGCTCCGATCCGGTCATTGAACTCGTCATCTCGGAGGAACCGGACAAGTACCAGGCAAAAATGCTTATTGATGGGAAAATGACTCCCGTGGAAATGGTAATCGACCCCAGCCAAGGCGAGGTGCTCATCTATAGAGGCGCCGCAATTTCGAGTAATTTTATCCTGGAGGGAGAGATCGAAAAGGCAAGCGATCAGAAGCTCCGGTTTTCTGTAACGAAGGATCATTGCTTTTCCGGGAAATATGACAGCATTACGCTTCTGAGAGAGCCGAGCGGCTGATCCGTCGGCCAGGGGATGGTATCCCCCGGTCATGCGCGGAGACAGATTTTTGGCTTTTTCCGCATATTGAAACGCCCCGACGAAAGTCGGGGCGTTTCAATATGATTTTCGAGTCTGCTGTGTTACGCAAAGCCAGGGCAGCGGGGAAGCCCTTCCGTCATCCGGCTCGGGGGAGGCAGGACGCCGGGGGCTTTATTCCGGCTGACGGTCCTTGCAGAGATAGAAGATCGTCAGCAGGCCGGGGCCGCAGTGGGCGCCGATGACCACGCCCAGGCCGGTGATGGTGATCTCGCCCACCTGGGGATAGGCGGCCTTGATGCCGTCCCGGACGATCTCCGCGTCGGCCCGGCAGTCCGCCTGCAGGATGTGGAAGCGCAGGCCCGTGGGATCCTCCAGCTTGCTCAGGTCGTGGAGCACGCCGTCCAGAATGGCCTTCAGGGCGGCCTTGCGGCCCCGGACCTTCTTGGCCACGTCCAGGGTGCCCCGGTCGGGCACGTAGAGCACGGGCTTGATGTTCAGCATGGAGCCCACCAGCGCCGCGGCGTTGGAGACCCGGCCGCCGGCCTTCAGGTAATTCAGATCGTCCACGGTGAAGCGGTGGGCGATTTTCAGCTTGTTCTCCTCGCCCCAGGCGATGACCTCGTCAAAGCTGGCGCCGGCCTCCATGCGCTCCACCATCTCCTCCACCAGCAGGCCCAGGCCGCCGGAGATGCAGAGAGTGTCCATCACATAGAGCTTCCGGTCCGGGTATTCCACGCGGATCTCCTCGGCGGCCTTGTTGGCGTTGACGAAGGAGACGGACATCTTCTGGGACATGTCCAGGAAGATCACATCCTTGCCGGTGTCCAGCAGGCCCTTGAAAAAGTCGTAGTACACGAATTCGTTGATCATGGAGGTCTTCAGCCGGTCGCCCTTGCGCATGCCGGCGTAGACCGCGTCCCGGCTCTCCTCCCGGCAGTCGTCCTCGAAGAGCTTGTCCCCCACGGTATAGGTGTAGGGGATGAAGGGGATCTGATGGGCCTCCAGCCAGGTGCGGGGCAGGTCGGAGGTGGAGGAGGTGGCGATGATATAGTCAGCCATGGATCGTGCTCCTTTCGATTCGTTCATGAACTGATTTATGATATCACGGACGGCGCGGTTTTGCAAGAAAAAGGAAAAACGGACAGACCGGCCTGTCCGTTTTTCCTTATTTCTTTTTCTTTTTCATCTCGCTGAGCCTGTGCTTTTTGCCGTCCGGCGTCTGGACCCAGGTGTTCTCCAGCACCTGCCGGGCGCCCTCCCGCCATTCGGCGATATACTCCTTGCGCAGCAGGTCCCGCTCGGCCAGTTCCTCCTCCGTCAGCGCCCGGATCTTGGTCAGGGCCGCCAGCTCATTGATGCGTTTGAGTTTGCTGTTCTCCATTCGTTCTCCGTCTCCTGAATACGAAATACTAAAAACTATACTAGAAACTGCGGGCGATTCGTGAATCGCCCCTACGAGCGCGGGACGAGGGTCGCCGGGCGCTTCATGAAGCGCCCCTACGGCCGGGGACGAACATCGGCGCGGAACGCGGGAGGGGCAAGCCCCTCCCCTACGGTGGGGACGAGGCCTTGGTGCGTATTCGGCGGGCGACCAAAGGTCGCCCCTACGGAGCGCATCGTTCCCTCGTCTCCTAAAAACTAAGTATCCGCTGATCAAAACGCCTTCGGCATCTTGCGGACAATTTGTGCTCCTTTTTCTTGCAATACACAAAGTATTCCTGCGAAAAACTGCCTTCATCAGAACCCAAATTCTCTCGCAATCTGCTCTCGCCGATTGAATCATCGTTTACCTAAAAACTACCCAAATCGTTCTCTCGTCTCCTAAAAACTAAAAACTACAAACTAAAAACTATTCAATGGTTCCCAACTCGTCCAGGTTCTTCTCGAAGGCCGGGATGAAGTGCTCCAGAAAATACGTCACCTCGGGCAGGGGGCTCTCCTCCAGGATGCGGCGGGTCTGGGCCTCGGCGGAGAGGAATTCCTTGTTGCCGGCCTTGCGCTCCTCGATGCACTTGACATAGGCGGAGAGCTTGTCCGCCGCCTTCACCAGGTCGTGGAGCCGCTCCTGGGTACCGCCGACGAGCAGCTCCTCATAGGCGGGGCGCAGCGCCTCGGGCAGCGTGTCCAGCAGCTTGCGGCAGGCCAGGGCCTCCACCTGCTTGTAGGCGTCCCGGATATCCTCGCTGTGGTACTTGATGGGGGTAGGCAGATCGCCGGTGAGGATCTCGCTGCTGTCGTGGAAAAGGGCCACGGCGGCGGCCTCGTTGGGATCGCAGGGGATGCCGAACACGTCCCGCCTGATGACCCCCAGGGCGTGGGCGAAGACGGCCACCATGTGGCTGTGCTCCTGGATGTTCTCGGGCAGGGAGTTGCGCATCAGGCTCCAGCGGCCGATGTAGCGCATCCGGGAGATATAGGCAAAAAAGTTCTCGTTCATGCTGCTCGTTCCTTTCCGTTTCTGGAGGGATTGTACCACGCCGCGGCCCGGAATGCAACTTCTGAAGTAAACGATGATTCAACCGGCGAGGGCAGATTCCGAGAAAATCTGCGTTCTGATGAAGGCAATTTTTCGCAGGAATACTTTGTGTATTGCAAGAAAAAGTGACAAAATCAGGGCGCAGATTCTCCGGAAGATGCCGAAGGCGATTGGATCAGCGTTTCCTTAATTATTCTGAATTCCGCGCCGACGCGCTTGCAATGCAGGGGGAAGACCCATATAATACGAGTATCCGGAAAAACGCAGATGCACACAGGGAGGGTGAGGGATATGAAGAGAGTACGGTTTGGGATCTTGCTGCTGTGCGCGGGCCTGCTGCTGTGCGCCTGCGGGGCCGCTGCCGGGGACCCTGCGCCGGCGACCGCCGCGCCGACCGCCGCGCCGGAGCCGGACCCCATACCCGCCCCGGCATCGGCTGAACCCACGGCGACGCCCGAGGTCCCTCCGGCGGCCCCCGGGGCGCAGACGGTGCTGTTCACCCACCTGGAGGGCGACGGCACGGGAGGCGAGGGGGCCCGCATCCAGGGCCTTGACGCCGACGGAACCCCGGTCTGGGAGCGGGTGTTCTCCGTCGATGAATGCACGGAGCTGACGCCCATTGAGGAGATCGGCCTCTGGCGGGACCGCTACTATTTCAACTACAGGGGCGTCATCACCTGCCTGGCTCTGGCCGACGGGGAGACCCTGTGGGAAAACGGTGAGTTCCGCGGGGCCTCCATCTCCGCCCTGGTCGACAGCCGCAACGGCAATATCTATGCCTGCGGCTACTACGGGCCGGACTTCTTCGCCGCGGACGCCCGGGGGAACACGCTCGTCCGCTTCGGCTCGGTCGCGGAGGACTATTTCTGGCCCAGCGACATGCGCTGGGCGGGAGAGGACCTGCTGGAGATCCGCTTCTACGGCGGCATAGAGGAGGGATACACGGACTCCGGCCTGCCTTACTATGTGGACCTGCGGGATTATTCCATCCGCTACAGCACCGATCAGATCGACCTGAGCGAGAACGAGCGCTACTGGGCCAACATTTTTCTCAGCGACTTCATCGAACAGAATCTCACCGGCTTCGATATGCAGACCGCCGGATACTATGAGATGGCGGAATTTACCCGTACGTTCTGCCGGATCAACCGGCCCTCGGCCCTGAATCGGGAGGAATATGGCGAATCGATGAGCCTGGAAGACGCGAATCGCCTGTGTCAGCGCTTTTTTGACCGGAGCATGAGCTTTGTGAACCCGGATTACACGCAGAAGGAAAGCGAACTGCTGCACACTGGGGAGGACGGGGCGGTCTGGCGCTACGAAAAGGGACGGCTGTACTTCCCGCCGGCGAAGGATGCGGTCCACAACCGCTTTGCCGCAGTGCGGAAGGCCTGGGCGCAGGAGGCCGGCGCGCTGCGCTTTTCCTTTGATATCTACGCCCTCAACGAGAAAGAGTATGCCGCCCAGGGCATGGACGCCGCGCTGTACCGCCTGACGCCGGAGCAGGCGGAGCAGCTGGCAGCCCAGGGGCGCGTCGTCCGCCTGGGAACGGGGACGGCGCTGGTCCGGCCCTACCCGGACGGTGCGGCCCAGCTCTACGGCATGCCCGCCGGTTCGGTGGGCTATTGGCTGCTGGAGCTGACCACGGATCTGCCGGAAGCCCATGGCTGAGCCCGAGGGCGGCCTTGCAATCCGGAAAACCCTGGGGTATAATGGGTTAAATCTTTGCAGGAGGGCTTTTCCATGCTGATCTCAACCCGCGGGCGCTATGCGCTGCGCATCCTGACAGATCTGGCCGAGAACGAAAACGGGGGCACGGTCACCCTCCGGGAGGCTGCCGCCCGGCAGCAGATCTCCGAGAAATATCTGGAGAGCATCGTGAAGGACCTGGTCCGGGGGCGGCTGGTGGAGGGCACCCGGGGCAAGGGCGGCGGCTATCGCCTGGCCCGACCGGCGGAGGAGATCGGCGTCCTGGAGGTCCTGCGCCTGACGGAGGGGACCCTGGCCCCGGTGGCCTGCCTGGGAGAGGGCAGCGAGCCCTGTCCCCGGGCGGCGAACTGCCGGACGCTTCCCCTGTGGGAGGGGCTGGACAAGGCGGTCCGGGACTACCTGGGCGGCTGGACCCTGCGGGATCTGACAGAGGAATGAAGCTGAGACTCGCCAAAAGAAAACCGCATCCGGGATCGAGTTGGATCCCGGATGCGTTTTTTTCACTTCAGTCTGCAAACAGCGCTGTGGACAGGTAGCGGTCGCCGGTGTCCGGCAGCAGCGCCACGATGGTCTTGCCCTTGTTCTCCGGGCGTTTCGCCAGCTGGATCGCGGCCCAGACCGCCGCGCCGGAGGAGATCCCGACCAGAACGCCTTCCTTGCGGCCCACCAGCCTCCCGCCGGCAAAGGCGTCCTCGTTCTCCACGGGGATGATCTCGTCGTACACGGCGGTATTCAGCACCTCCGGCACAAAGCCCGCGCCGATGCCCTGGATCTTGTGCGCTCCCGCCGTGCCCTTCGACAGTACCGGGGATCCGGCCGGCTCGACGGCCACGACCTTCACGGCGGGGTTTTGCTCTTTCAAATACTCGCCGACCCCGGTGATCGTGCCGCCCGTGCCGACGCCCGCCACAAAGATGTCCACCTTGCCGTCGGCGTCCGCCCAGATCTCCGGCCCGGTGGTCGCCTTGTGGACGGCGGGGTTTGCGGGGTTCACGAGCTCCTCGGCCTTGGCGATGGCGCCCTTCATGCCCTTGGCCCCCTCGGTGAGCACCAGCTCCGCGCCGTAGGCCTTCATCAGCTGGCGGCGCTCGACGCTCATGGTCTCGGGCATGACGATGATGATGCGGTAGCCCCTTGCGGCCGCCACGGAGGCCAGGCCGATGCCTG
Organism: Oscillospiraceae bacterium; assembly: GCA_902775355.1. GTDB lineage: Bacteria > Bacillota > Clostridia > Oscillospirales > Oscillospiraceae > Limivicinus. Next base: position 12,579 of record CACYLY010000070.1, on the reverse strand, counting down.
TGTTGCCGGAGGTGGGCTCGATGATCACGGAGCCCGGTTTGAGCAGGCCCTTCGCCTCGGCGTCGTCGATCATGGCCTTGGCGATGCGGTCCTTGACGGAGCCCGCGGGGTTGAAGTATTCCAGCTTGGCCAGGAGCTTCGCTTCCAGGCCCTCTTCCTTTTCGATGTTGGTCAGCTCCAGCAGGGGAGTCTTGCCGATCAGCTGATCGGCGGATGTGTAAATGTTCGACATGATGTTGTCCTCCTGTTTTTGATAGAAATTTTTAGGTTATTTGCTTCTCAGACAAAGACGACATCGCTCTTTCAGAAGGGACATGGTGACATCTCCTTTCCCCTGAATGAAAAATACCGGAGAACCCATCGGGCTCTCCGGTCGGTTGAACCAGACGTACAGAGACCTCAAATGGGTATGGCAAAGCGCACGCGCATCTCACAGCGCGTGAGACAACACAGCATGCTGTTGAAGCTTGCCTTACGCATAAGGTCCTCCGCAGTTAAATCCTATCAATTTGATATGTTTATAACACAAAGAAAAACGCTTGTCAAGGCTTTTTTATCCCCCGAAGCCCTTGCAGGGATTCTTGCCGTAGCCGGTCTGCAGCCAGTGCAGGATCTTCTCGATCTTCCAGGCGCGGGGGAAAACGATTGACGGCCTTAGGAAAAAAGAGTATAACATAGTAAACAAGTATGTTATTGGGAGGCACTGACCATGAGCACACAAACCGCCGTTATCAAGGCCGTCTGCATCAGCGAAAAGAAGGGGCAGCAGAAGCACCCCGTCGCGTGCGTTCATCTCCGCCCGGAGCACGGCATCGACGGGGACGCCCATGCCGGAAACTGGCACCGGCAGGTCAGCCTGCTGGCGAAGGAGAGCGTGGACCGCCTGCAGGAGAAGATCAGCATCCCCCTCTTCCCCGGCGCCTTCGCGGAGAACGTCCTCTGCGAGGGGATCGAGCTCTGCAGGCTCCCCGTCGGCACGAAGCTGCGGGTGGGCACGACGCTGTGCGAGGTCACCCAGATCGGCAAGGAATGTCACGCGGACTGCGCCATCCGCCGTCAGGCCGGGGACTGCGTCATGCCCCGGGAGGGGATCTTTGCCATCGTCCTCACCGAGGGCGAGGCCAGGCCCGGGGATCTTGTCACGGTTCTGTGAAAAGGGGGAAAATCTGTGTTTTTCAAGGTAGCCGGAGAAACCGTCGATTCGGTCGAACTGAAGTGTCTTGTCATCAGCCGGGGGCTCAAGATTGACCGCGAGGTCTATCAGAAATGCGGCAGGGACCGGCGTATCTACCCAAACGCCCTGACCTGCAACAGCTTCAAGCTGCCGGACAATACCATCGTCATGGCGACGGATCTGGGCTTTCATCTGAGCACGCTGTCGTCCATGTTCTCCTGGGACAACCTGAAGCTTTTCAAGTACATGAACGACATGACGACGGACTACCGCCTCTCGCTCGTGGACGGGGCGCCAACGCTGCTGTATAAGGGTGAGGTCGTCACGCCGGTCGAGCTCTTCCCCGCTTCGGACTTCTTCAAACAGAAGACCAGCTCCGGCATGCCCTTCATGGGAAACGCCGTCCTGCAGGGCTGCGACTGGGTGGCCTTTCAGTGCCTCTGGCCCTGCGACTACGCCTGCGCGGGCAAGCCCTGCCAGTTCTGCTTCTCCGGCGGCCAGTTTGAGGCTCTGGCGAAACGGCACAAGCCCATGCCCTTCATCCCCTCGCCGCGGGACGTGTCCGAGGTCGTGCTCTATGCCGTGGAGCACGACGGCGTCAACAGCATGCAGCTCACCGGCGGCTCGACCTTCAAGGCCGAGACGGAGGAGAAGTACATCACCGCCTATATGCGGGATTTGATCGAGAGCGGCGCGCGCGAAGCCCTGAAGGGCGAATTGCTGCTCTACATCACGCCGCCCGAGCGGCACGACGTGATCGACCGCTATTTCGATCTGGGCGCAAGCCGGATCGCATGCTCGCTCGAGGTCTGGGACGACAAGCTCGGCGAGAGCATCACGCCGGGAAAGCGCAGCTTCACCACGAAGCAGCGGCACCTGGACGCGCTGACTTACATCGCCGACAAGTACGGCCCCGGCAAGTCCTTCTGCAACTTCATCATCGGCCTCGAGCCTTTTGAGACGCTCAAGGAAGGCGCGACATATCTGGCCGAGCGCGGCGTGATCCCCAGCGCCTCGGTGTGGATGCCCTTCGGCAAGCCGGTCAACGGCTCGATGAAGCCCGCAAGCCTCGAATATTTCCGCAAGACAAAGGACATGCTCGCCGAGCTGTACGTCAAGTACAATCTCGAGCCCGCGGGCTGCTGCGGCCTGAACGTCTGCGTGGAGCGCGACATCTGGAGAGCCGTCACCGGCGCGCCCTGCTGCTGAGCAGGCAAGGAGGGAGATCGGATGCGCGCGATGATCGCCATGAGCGGCGGGGTGGACAGCTCCGTGGCCGCGCTTTTGCTGCAGCGGGCGGGGTACGACTGCCTGGGCGTCACCATGCGGCTGTACCGGGACCCGGGCATGGAACGAGCTTCCCCCAAGAGCTGCTGCAGCGACGCGGACGAGGAGGACGCCGCCGCGGTGTGCTGGGAGCTGGGGATCCCCTTTGAAGATCTGTGCTGCACCAAAGCCTTTGAGCAGGCCGTCATCGGAAACTTCATCCGGGAATACGAGGCCGGGCGGACGCCGAACCCCTGCATCGCCTGCAACCGCTTTCTCAAGTTCGAGATCCTCCTGGATCACGCCAGGCAAAAGGGCTGTACCTGCCTGGCTACCGGCCACTACGCCCGGATCGGCCGGGATCCGTCCACCGGGCGACTGCAGCTCCGCAAGGCCCTGGACGCGGGCAAGGACCAGAGCTATGTGCTGTACATGCTCAAGCAGGAGCAGCTGGCTTTTCTGCGCTTTCCCCTGGGGGAGCTCCGCAAGGAGGAGACCCGGGCCCTGGCAGAGGCCGCCGGGCTGATCAACGCCCGCAAGCGCGAGAGCCAGGACATCTGCTTTGTCCCCGACGGGGACTACGGCGCTTTTCTGGAGCGCTGGACCGGCCGCCGGGATCCGGAGGGCGAGATCCTCGATCCGGACGGTCATGTGATCGGGCGTCACCGCGGCGCGGTCCGCTATACGATCGGTCAGCGCCGGGGGCTCGGCGTCGCGGCGGAACATCCGCTTTACGTCGTGGCCAAGGATATGGAGAAGCACACCGTGACCGTGGGGCCGGAGAGCGCGCTGTACAGCAGGGAGCTGACCGCCGCAGATTTCAACTGGCTTTCGATCCCGACGCCGGAGGGGCCGATCCGCGCCGCGGCCAGGACCCGCTACCGTCAGGATGAGAGTCCCGCCGAGGTCTGGCCCCTGGAGGGCGGCCGGGTGCGGGTGGTCTTCGACCGGCCGCAGCGTGCCCTCACGCCCGGCCAGGCCGTGGTGCTCTACGACGGGGATCTGGTCCTGGGCGGCGGGACCATCGAAACCGTCGGCGGGGACTGAGCAGCGCTGTGCGCGTTTCTGAGAGGCCGGGGGAGCAATCCCCCGGCCTCTTAAGCTGTCGACAAGGGGCTTCAGCCTGCTGCGCGCACTCGCTTGCGTGAGACGCTCGCACACTTGCAGGCTGCAAAGTGTGATTCCCGAGGTACACGCCCCCGGGAATCACTTATTGTACTTTATTTTTCGCCTTCCGAGGCGAAAAACTCGGTGAGACCTTCTTCCTGTCTCGACTTTGTCTACACATTGAGAGGCCGGTGCGTAAATAGCACCGGCCTCTTTTTTCTGCAAGGTTTTATGCGATCACCGCCCGGTGGCAGAGCTCCAGGGCGGGCAGCAGCTGCGCCGGGGCGACCGTCAGCGTTACGCAGCCCTCCTCCGCCCGGGCGTCCCGCACCGGGATGCCGCTGCGCTCCAGCTGCCGCCGCAGCCGGGAGAGCAGGGCCTCGTCCGCCGCCCGGCCCACCAGGGTGACGCTGTTTTTCTCCGCGTCCCGGGTGACGCCGGCCAGGGGAGGCCGTTTCTCCTCCGGGAGCAGCAGCACCCGGGAGCCGGGGCCGGCCCGGAAGGAGGACAGCAGCGCCAGGGGCACCGCCTTCTCCATGGCCAGGCGCACCGAGCCCGGGTGCAGCACCTGGGACCCGGCCTCCGCCAGACGCAGCATATCCCGGCTGTCGATCTCCGGCAGCAGCCGGGCCGAGGGGATCAGCCGGGGATCGGCGGTGTAGATCCCGTCCACGTCGGTATAGATCTCGCAGCGCCCGGCGCCCAGGGCCGCGGCCAGGGCCACCGCCGTGGTGTCGGAGCCGCCCCGGCCCAGGGTGCTCAGGTCCCCCGCCGGGCTCTGCCCCTGAAAACCGGCCACCACGGCGATCTCCCCGGCCTCCAGGCTTCGGCGCAGCCGCTCCGGCTCCACGGAGAGGATGGCGGCCTCGCCGTGTCTGTCATCGGTGTGAATGCCGGCCTGAGGGCCGGAGAAGGAGCGGGCGGGCTGGCCCAGACTCCGGAGCATCATGGCCATCAGGGCGGCGGAGCGCTGCTCCCCGGTCCCGAGCAGCGCGTCCAGCTCCCGGGCTGGGGGATGGGGCAGGATCTGCCGGGCCAGAGAGAGCAGCTCGTCGGTGCTGTCCCCGGCGGCGGAGACCGTCAGAACCAGCTCGTTTCCCCGGCGGCGGGCCTCGGCGGCGATGCCGGCGGCCCGGCGCAGCCGGGTCAGATCCGCCAGAGAGCTGCCCCCGAATTTTTGTACGATCAGCATGGGTATTCCTCCAATGGCCGCTTGCCGGCCGTTCCATCCTACGCGAAAAGACCCCGGCGGGTGCCGCATAATTTCCGCCGGGACAGAGACAATAAGGTTGATATGTAAAAGAAGGAGGCGGCGGCATGCGGCAGGGAGCGCAGCGGGTTTTGACCGCGCTGATCTACGGCGGAGCGGCCCTGGGCCTGGGCTGGCTGAGCCTGCGTTTTCTGCTGCCCTGGTGCGCGCCCCTTCTGCTGTCCTTCGCTCTGGCGGCCCTGACGGAGCCCCTGGTCCGGGCCCTGGTGCGCCGGGGCTGGCGCCGGGGGATTGCCGCGGGCCTGGTGAGTCTCGGTCTGCTGGCCCTGCTGATCCGGGGCCTGGGGGTGCTGATCGCCTGGCTTCTGGGGGCCCTCTCGGATTTCGCGGACCGGGTGCCGGCGCTGATGACGGGCCTGGCCCAGGGCCTGGGCAGCCTGGAGGAGCGGATGCTGGGCATGATCGCCCAGGCGCCGGAGGAGCTGGAGAGCACCCTGCGCCTGGCCTTGGACGCCATGGGCCAGAACCTCTACGGCCTGCCGGCCGTGCTGAGCCAGTGGGCCCTGGACGCCCTGCGCCGTCTGGCGGGCCGCAGCCCGGACGTGCTGCTCTTCGCCGTGACGGCGGGCATCGGCGGCTATTTCTGCTCCGCATCCTTCCCCCGGCTGCTGGTCTTTCTGGCGGCTCAGGTGCCGGAGAGCTGGAAGCGGCGGCTGGAGGGCCTGGGGGCGGACCTGAAGGGGAGCCTGGGGGGCTGGCTCCGGGCCCAGCTGATCCTGATGGCCATCACCTTCGCCGAGCTTCTGGGGGCCTTTCTGCTGCTGGGGATCCCGGACGCGGCGGCCATGGCGGCCCTCACCGCCTTCGTGGACGCCCTGCCCCTCTTCGGTACGGGGATCATCCTGGCCCCCTGGGGCCTGCTGTGTCTGCTGCTGGGGGAGGTCTCCCGGGGCCTGGGCCTGCTGATCGCCTGGGGCGTAGTGAGCCTGGTGCGCAGCTGCATCGAGGCCAAGCTCCTGGGGGACCAGATCGGCCTGCACCCCCTGGCCTCGCTGACGGCCATGTATGTGGGCTGGCGGGTCTGGAGCGTGTGGGGGATGCTGCTCTTTCCCCTGCTGCTGGTGACCCTGCAGCAGCTCAACGACCGGGGCGTGGTACGGCTGTGGAAGCGGACAGGGTAAGAGAAGAATGAAGGAATGAAGGAATGAAGGAATGAAGGAATGAAGGAATGAAGGAATGAAGGAATGAAGGAATGAAGGAATGAAGAAATGAATGTTGGACAGGGGACGGCTCCGCTGTCCAAGTCCCCGGCCCCGGGCTGACTCCGGCGGCGTCTTAAGAAAAAATAAGAATCCTGACGCACGGCGGGGATTTGCGGGACAGGGGCGGAGAAGCGACGGTGTCCCCGGGGCGCAAGGCCTGATCTCTCCCTGAAAACCCCGTTTTTTCCCTGCTTTCCGCCGCTTTCCGGAACCTTTTTCTCCCTCTTTCGTCTTAAATCCGGCAATCTCCCTGCGGAGTTTGCCGGATTTGACATGCCTTGCGTTCTTTGCTAAGATAAATCAACCTGAAGGAGGGATATCCGATGAACAATCTTTCCAATATGCCCACTGTCGGCCTGGTGGTGATGGTGGTGATCGGGCTGCTGTTTGCCCTGGCCCTGATCCTGCTGTTCCACGTCTACCTGCGCTACAAGCTCCTGGCGGGCAAGGCCAAGGGAGACCCGGAGAAGGTCCGCGGCTTCCGGGCCGCCGTGCTGGAGGAGTATACCAACGCCTATAAGAAATACGGGCAGGACACCAACACCCCCGCCATCATCACCGACACGGTGGCGGCCAAGCTCTCCGGCCTGCTGTTCTGCGAGCGCTTTCTCAACAACGCCGTGTCCCTGTTCGTGACCCTGGGCCTCTTCGGCACCTTCCTGGGTCTGAGCATCTCGGTGGCCTCGCTGACGGAGCTGCTGCGCTACTCCAGCGGGGAGGACTGGCTCTCCGTCATGGACAGCGTGGGCGGCGGCCTGCTCTCGGCCCTGTCCGGCATGGGCGTGGCCTTTTACACCTCTCTGGTGGGCGCGGGCTGCTCCATCCTGCTGACCATCCTGAAGACCGTTTTCAACCCCCAGGCAGCCCGGGAGCAGATGGAGACCCGGATGGAGCTCTGGTTGGACACCGAGGTGGCTCCTCAGCTCTACACCGAGGCCGCCAAGAACGACTCCGACCTGGTGCGCCGCATGATCGCGGCCCTGAAGTCCGCCTCTGACGACTTCGGCACCGCCGTCAAGGGCGCCTCTCTTGCCCTGGTGCAGGCCGCCAAGGAGAATCGGGACGCGCTGGCCGGCTGGGACAAGAGCCTGGAGAAATTCAACGAGGGCGTCCACGACTTCGCGGAGGTGGACTACAACCTGCGGGGCAGCGTGGAGCGGATGGATCTGGCCGTGCGGGATCTGGCCGGCGCCATGCGGGAGATCAACCGCCGGATGGAGGGCGGAAGCGGCAGCGGCAAGCACACCAAGCCCGCGGAGCCGACGGCGAACGGAGGGCCGCAGGCATGAGAAGGCAGTTTCGAGGCCGCTCGGAGGCCTTTGTCCGCTCCAATGACGGAGAGCAGGGCTTCTGGCCCAGCTACGCGGACATGATGTCCGCCGTGGCGCTGATCCTGTTTTTCGTCATGCTGCTCAGCTACATCCAGAATCTGATCACCGGCAACAACCTGCAGAACACCAAGGACGCCCTGGCGGACACCGAGCGCCGCCTCACCGTCACCCAGAGCACCCTGGCCGACACCCAGGAAAAGCTCAGGGGCACCCAGGAAGAGCTGACGGGGACCCAGGAGAAGCTGGCCGGCACCCTGACGGAGCTGGCGGCCACCCAAATCCAGCTCAGCAGCACCCAGACCCAGCTGAGCAGCACTCAATCCCAGCTTGCCGAGACCCAGATCCAGCTCACCGCCACCGAGAACAGCCTTTCCCTGACCCGGAAACAGGTGTCCGACGCCCAGGAGCAGCTGAACAAGGTCACCGCAGACCTGGACGAGGCGAAGCTGACCCTGGCCAGTCAGCAGCGGGATCTGGCCGGACAGGACAAGCTCCTGGCCGAGCAGAAGGCCCTGATCGCCGAGCAGGACCAGTACATGAAGGCCGCGGCCGAGGAGCTGCTGGCCATGCGCGGGCAGATGCAGACCATCGCGCTGCTGCGCCTGTCCATCCTGGAGCAGATCCGGGACAGCATGATCAAGACCATGGGGGACGCCTCCAAGGTCTCCATCGGCGACAACGGCAACATCATCCTCAACGAGAGCATCCTCTTCGATATTGGCTCCTCGGAGATCAAGCCCGAGGCCTCGCCGGCGCTGGACCAGCTGATCGACGTGTTCTATCAGTTCCTTTCCGACGAGAACAACGCCCGCTATGTGGACAGCATCGTCATCTCCGGCCACACGGACTGGACCGGCTCGGACGAGGCCAACCGCATCCTCTCCACAGACCGGGCCAACGCCGTGCTGGGCTATCTGCTGGAGGGCAAGAGCGGCCGGCTGAACCGCTATGCCAGCTATTTCTGCGCCGCGGGCTACGGCGAGACCCGGCCGGTCCAGAGCAACGAGACCGTGGAGGGCCGGGCGGCCAACCGACGGATCGAGATCTCCATCATCCTGCGGGACGACAGCGTCATGCAAATCGTGGAGAGCTACCTGGACCTGGAGCTGCCTCCCATGCCCGGCAACTGAACGTCGGAGGCCTCCGCCCGCCGCGCGAATCCAAAGGGCATGTCTCAAAACAGCGCAGACAAAAGAACAGAGCCCACGATGAAAACCGACCATAATTGATGTCTTGAGACTGGCCCCTTTGCGCGGATACGCAGAAGCCGCGGGGACCTCGGCGCCTGAGCCGCGCCGAGGTCCCCGTTTGACGTTTTTCTATGAATCCTTAAGCCGGGCGTTGATGGTGTTGAGCACCCGCTTCTTGTTCCTTGTCCAGTCCGGGGCCAGCAGGAGAGGCCCCGGCCCGTCGCCGGTCATGCGGTGAAAGACCGTGTCCTCCGGCAGGATGGCCGCGCTCTCGGCGATAAGATCGGCGTATTCCTCCAGACTCAGCAGGGGGAAGGGCTCCTGCTCATACCGCGCGCCCAGCTCCGTGCCCCGGAGCACCTGGAGCATCTGCAGCTTCACGCCCTCCGGCGGCGGGTCCAGGGCGGCCAGATAACGCACGCTCGCCAGCATATCCTCCCGGCTCTCCCCGGGCAGGCCGAAGATCAGGTGCACCACCACCGTGATCCCGTCCTCCCGCAGCCGGTGATAGGCGTCCTCGAAGACCTCCCGGGAATAGCCCCGGTGAAAGCGGCGGGCGGTCTCGTCGTGGGCGGTCTGCAGGCCCAGCTCGATCCAGAGGGGCTTGCGCCGCTTCAGCCGGCGCAGCAGCTCCATCACGTCCTCCCCCAGGCAGTCCGGCCGGGTGCCCAGGGACAGGATCGCGATCTCCTCCCGGTCCAGCACCTGTTCATAGAGGCTGCGCAGGCGCGACAGATCCCCGTAGGTGTTGGTGAAGGACTGGAAATAGGCGATGAACTTTTTCGCGTCGGTCTTCCGGCGGATCCGAGCCTTGGCCTCCTCCAGCTGCTGCTCGATGGGGGCGAAGGCCGCGGCGAAATCCCCGGAGCCGGCCCCGGAGCAGAAGCTGCAGCCGCCGAAGCCCAGCGTCCCGTCCCGGTTGGGACAGGTGCAGCCGGAGCTGAGGCTGAGCTTATACACTTTTTCGCCGTACTGCTCCCGCAGCCACGGGCCCAGCCTGCGCATACGCATTCCGCTCCTTCCGATCCGCGTTTGTCCCCTATACTATCCCACAAAGCCGGCCTTCGCGCAAGGCCCGTCCTTCACCGCCCCGCCCGCGGGCCGAAAAAAAATTCTGTAAGCGCTGTTCAAGCGCCTTAACCTGTGCTATAATAATACAAAATTTGCAAGCATCTCCCGGCGCGGCCGGGAGCGCGGAGGAGGGTCGCCGATGGAAGAGAAAAAACAGCCGCAGCGCTGGTGTCTGCCCAGGCATAAAAGGCTGCGGAAGCTGCTGGGGCCGTCCATCTGGCTGCTGACCCATCTGCGCTATCCGGTGAAGATCGAGAAGGCCCCGGACGACCGGCAGGCCCTGATCCTCTTCAACCACCAGACGGCCCTGGATCAGTTTCTGGTGAGCCTGGCCTTTCCCCAGCCGGTGTACTATGTGGCCTCGGAGGATCTGTTCTCCATCGGGCCGCTGGCAAAGGCCATGGAGTATGCGGCGGCCCCCATCCCCATCAAAAAGCAGACCACGGACATCCGGGCGGTGAAGACCTGCCTGCGGGTGGCCAGGGAGGGCGGCACCATCGCCATCGCCCCCGAGGGGAACCGGACCTACGGCGGCCGGCCCTGCTTCATGAATCCGGCCATCGGCTCCCTGGCCAAGAAGCTGGGGCTGCCGGTGCTGCTGTTCCGCATCGAGGGGGGCTACGGCGTCCACCCCCGCTGGAGCGACGGGGTGCGCCGGGGGCCCATGCGGGCCTATGTGGCCGAGCGCATCGAGCCGGAGGAGCTGAAAACGCTGAAGCCGGAGGCGCTCCTGGAACGGATCCGCCGGGGCCTGGACGTGGACGAGACGAGGACCCCCGGGAACTACCGGGGGAGAAACAAGGCGGAATTTATCGAGCGGATGCTCTATGTCTGCCCCAAGTGCGGTCTCGCCCGCTTCGAGAGCAGGGGCGACAGGGTCCGCTGCCTGCACTGCGGTCTGGAGGTCCGCTATGAGGAGGACAAGACCCTCTCCTGCGCCGATCCCGCCTTTCCCTACCGCTTCGCGGCGGACTGGTACGCCGGGCAGGAGGATTTCGTCAACGGCCTGGACACCCGGGAATGGACGGACAAGCCCCTTTTCCGGGACGAGGCGGCCCTCTCCAGGGTGCTGCTCTATCAGCGCAAGGAGCTGCTGCGGAAGAAGGCGGCCGTCGCCCTCTACGGGGACCGGATCGTGCTGGACGAGGGGACGCCGGAGGAGCTGTGTCTGCCCTTTGAAGAGCTGGGCACCGTGACGGTGCTGGGCAAAAACAAGCTGAACCTCTACCACGGGGAGACCATCTATCAGCTCAAGGGCGACAAGCGCTTCAACGCCCTGAAATACGTACAGATCTGCGCGCGCAGCAAAAATATCGCCAGGGGGGATTTTGATGACAAATTTTTGGGACTCTAACGTATGGGGCTTTCTGAACCTCTTCGCGGTGCTGCTGGTGAGCCTGCTGGCCGCCAACGCCCTGAAACGGGCCTTCCGCTTCCTGGAGGCCTCTCTGATTCCCACCTCGGTGCTGGCCGGCGCCCTGCTGCTGCTGATCTCCGAGCTGATCCGGCTGATCTGGGACGTGGAGATCTTTGAGACAAAGTTCTTCAACAGCAACGGCATCGAGACCCTGGAGCTGCTGACCTATCACATGCTGGGCCTGGGCTTCGTGGCCTCCACCTTCAAGAGCGCCGGGGGCAAGCTGGGCAAAAAGCGCACGGGGGAGATCTTCGACACCGGCGTCACCACCGTGTCCAGCTATCTGATCCAGGGCGTGCTGGGCCTTGTCATCTCCCTGATCGCCGCGGCGGTGATGAGCAAGGGCTTTTTCAAAGCGGCCGGCGTGCTGCTGCCCTTCGGCTACGGCCAGGGCACCGGCCAGGCCATGAACTACGGCAATATCTATGAGAGCCAGTACGGCTTCACCGGCGGCAAGAGCTTCGGCCTGACCATCGCGGCCCTGGGCTTCCTGTCCGCCGCCCTGGGCGGCGTCGTCCATCTGAACATCCTGCGCAAGCAGGGGAAGATCCGTTCCCGGAAGACCGAGGAGGGCGCCCTGCGCTCCGAGCAGGTCCAGGCGGCCAACGAGATCCCCATGATGGACAGCATCGACAAAATGACCATCCAGGTGGCCCTGGTGGCCGGGGCCTATCTGCTGGCCTATCTGTTCATGCTGCTGCTGGGTTCCCTGCTGCCCGGGATGAAGGCCGTGGTCTACGGCTTCAACTTCCTGCTGGGCGTGCTGGCGGCCACTCTGGTCAAGACCGTGCTGCGGCTGCTGAAGAAGGCGGGCGTGGTGAAGCGGGACTATGTGAACAGCTTCCTCATGACCCGGGTCAGCAACTTCTGCTTTGACCTGATGGTGGTGGCGGGCATCGCGGCCATCCGCCTCGGCGTGCTGGAAAATTACTGGGGCGTGATCCTGATCATGGGCGTCCTGGGCGCGGTGCTGACCTATTTCTACAACCGGCTGGTGGCGAAGAAGCTCTTCCCGGACTACGAGCAGGAGCAGTTCCTCATGATGTACGGCATGCTCACCGGCACGGCCAGCACCGGCACCATCCTCCTGCGGGAGATCGACAGCGATTTCAAGACCCCTGCGGCGGACAACATGGTGTATCAGAACTTCCCGGCCATCGTCTTCGGCTTCCCCATGATGCTGCTGGCCACCCTGGCTCCCAAGAAGCCGGAGCTGACCCTGCTGATCCTGGCCCTCTTCTTCCTGGTGATGAACATCATCCTCTTCCGCCGCTCGATCTTCAAGCGCGGAAAGAAATAGGAAGACAAGGCCTGAACCGCGCCGCCGTCATGGCTTCGCGAAGACAGAGGAATTTATGCAAACGCCCCTTAGGGCGTGCAGCTAAGGGAGTCGATAGGTTTTGCGAGGCCCTTTTCCGCCCATACGGCATAGAAAACACCGGAAATACACGAAGTATTCCCGGTGTTTTCTATATTGTCTGAACGAAAAAACGCTCTCGCAAAACTGCTTCGCACCGCAAAAAGTGAGATTTTTGTGTCGGACGAGGCGAA
>CACYLY010000069.1 GCA_902775355.1 Oscillospiraceae bacterium | reverse complement strand
GCCTCCCGCCGCAGGCCCGCGGCCTCCAGCAGCCGCCAGGAGGCGGTGTTGCGGGGGTCGCATTCCGCATAGAGCCGGTGCACGCCGGCCCGGAAGGCGTTTTCAATGACCGCGCGGAGGGCTTCCAAAGCGTAGCCCCGCCGCTGCTTGTCCTTGTTGACGATAAAGCCCAGCTCCCGGGCCCCATAGTCCCGCTTTCCATAATAGATGTTGCCGATGACTTTGCCCGTCTCCCGCAGCTCTATGGCCCAGTACTCCTCGGAGCCCAGCCGCTCGTCCAGATGCCTCCGGCCGTTCTCGCAGGTGATCCCGGGATAGCCCTCGAATTCGTCCTCCCGGAGCTGGGAGAGGAATTCGTAGAGACCGTCGTAGTCCGCTTCCCGGAAGGGGGCGCAGGATCAGGCGCTTTGTTTGGATTTCATTCATGGAAAACCTCCCGGATCCGGAGTGATGCCGCGCAGAAGCCCGCGGCGAAAACAAGCGTAGACTCAGTCCGCGGGAAGTACGATGGGTCCCGCGTCGGCAGCCAGCAGCGTGCCGCGGTCGACCGTATACAGGCTGAAGGGAAGGGAGAGAGCCGGGCGGGCCGTCCCCTCCGGGACCATGGCGTAGACGGAATCATAGATCCAGGCTTCCGCGCCCAGCTTGCAGCTGAAATAGACGCTCAGGTCCTCCTCTTCCGAAGAGAAGGAAAGCAGAAGATCCTGCCTGCTGAGATTCCGGATCGCCAGACGCCAGACATAGGTCGTCGTACCTTGATAGCTGTACTCGCTAATCCCGGCATATCCGATCCGGAGATATCGATCTTCGTAGAGGATCTTCTCATAATCCGGCTCGGAGCTGCCCTGACTGCGCTGGCTCAGCACCACGGGGACCCAGGAGCCTTTGGAGTCGTTCTTCTTGCCCGTCTGCAGCCAGAGGGCGATCTCGCCGATGTCGCTGATCCCGGTTTCCTCCAGCTCGGACTTGTACAAAGAGGCGTAGGGATAGGAGACGGTCCCGGGAGACAGGGTCGTTTCCGAACTGCTGATATCGTAAAACGCGCCGTTGACGTAGAGCCCCTGATTTGAAAGGAAAGATCCTCGCTGCCCCGGTTTTCCACCCGCAGCTGACAGGCCAGCGTACTGCCGGCCTGCCCGGCGGGCGTCCCCATGCCCAGAAGGAGGACCCGCAGCTGACCGTCGTCCAGCAGCGGCTGTTCCCCGGCCAGAGAGCCCAGACAGGGCAGGAAGACGAAGCCGGGGCTGAAGCCTGCGGGGACGACAGCCTCACAGCGCTGCTCCCACAGGACCTCCTCTCCGCCGCCGTCCTCCCGCCGGACCGTCTGATAGAGACGGCAGCTGAGCCGGAGCTCGTCCTCCGGCCGGAGAGCGCCCAGGGAGATCAGCTTGCCCAGAGACAGTTCCCAGATGTTTTCCTCATCCCCCCAGGCGGAATACTCGTCCAGGGACAGGAGACTGCCATTGATGAGCAGGTCGTCCACCCGCAGGTGAGCCTCTCCCTGGTCGGGAAAGCGGAGACGCAGATAACAGCGGGGCGCAGAGGTGCCGGGGTCACGGGTGATGACGAAAAGAAAACGGTAGTCCCCCTCCTGATACAAGGTCCAGATCCCGGAGGACGCCGCGGCTTCCGCCGCCTCTTCGCCGGAGACCGGCGCCTCCGCGAGCGGTCCTTCGGGGGAAGCGTCCTCCGCGGACGCTTCCGCGCCCGCTTCTTCGGATGTGTCCGCTCCCTCTTCCTCGGCGGGAGTGGGGACGGGAGAGGCCGCGGAGGTCGGGACCGGTGCGGCTTCCTCCTCAGGGGAGACAGCGGCCTCTCCGCAGGCGGAGAGCAGCAGACAGAGCGCCAGCAGCAGCGGCAGCAGGCTTGGGTTTTTCCGCATGACGATCACCTCAATCCAGGGGCAGTGTGATCAGCGGCGTCTCATAATCGTCAAAAGAGCCGATCACAAAGGAGTAGTTTCTTCCCTCCCGGGAGGGCTCTGCGTAGGAGCAGAAGCTGATCCCACCCGGCAGAATGGGCTCCCAGCCGTCGGGATACAGGATCAGGGAGTCCGAGTCATAAACCTCGTCGTTGAAGAAGACGCGCGGAAAGAAGATGTGGTCGCTGCGGTTCACGACCCAAAAATACCAGATCTCGGCCTGATCCTCCCGGAAAGGCACGGAATCGTGCCGCCAGAGCCGCAGCTCTATGGTGTCGTCCTGATAGAGCAGCCGCCCCTCGGCCCGGGGAGGCTCCTGATCGCCGTGTTCGGCCAGGACGATGGGACAGGTGTACAGCTCGCCGTCGATCTGCAGGATCAGGGCGGCGTCGGAGATCGAAGGGATATGCGGCAGCGCGTCCCGATCCTCGTCCAGAAAATAGATTCCGGAATAGCCAAGAGAAGAGACGTTGTCCGGGTCGAGAGACAGCATCGGCAGGCAGAGCTGCCCGTCCCGCAGGGAGAGCTTTTTCCCGGAATAGAAGAAGATGCCGTCGAACGTGAAGCCCAGAAGCTGCAGCTCCCGGTCGGCGCCGCTGCGGTTTTCTACCTGCAGAGCGGCGAGAGGGCTGCCGTCCAGGGGTTTGCCCAGGCCCAGCAGCGTGATGCGCAGTCCCTGCACGTCCAGCAGAAGCTGCTCCTCCGCCCGGGCGTCCAGAAGACTGTTCCAGCGGAGGGGAAAGTCCGGCTCGCTGGGGACTGTGAGCTTCAGGCGTCCCTGGGCCAGGGTGGCATAGTCGCCCCCGCGGTAGAGATCATAAGCGCATTCCAGGGAACAGAGCCTGCCCTGGGAGGAGAGCCCCGCGCCTTTTGCCAGCTCGGGCATGGCGCAGAGTCCCGTCTCTCCCGGGGCCAGGTGCAGATAGGCCAGAGAATTGCTGCTTGCGGCGTACTCGCCGTTGATCAGAGCGCTGTCGCTCCCCAGATTCATATAGACATGCTCCTGGGAGCGATTGCTGCCCAACAGGCAGTAGATCGGCGCTCCGGTCTTGAAATCCCGCGCTGCGGCGACGGACACCGTCACATCCTCCGTCTCCAGGATCACGACGGAATCGCCGCCGTCCCAGACCACGGTCTTTGCGGGCGCCTCCTCCTGCTCCGGCGCCGAGGCCAGCTGGAGCGGGAAAAGCTCGGAGCTGTATGTGTTTCCCTGGACGTCCGCGACGTTGAAGAGGATGTAGTACTCCGTGCCGTCGTCATACAGGGGCTCGAAGCGGAAGCAGGGGTGGTTGGCGGTGGCGATCTGGCGCCAGGTGATCCAGCCGGACTCGGGCCAATCCCAGAAATAGGGGATTTTCCCGTTCTCATCCCGAATGAGATAGCGGGGCTTCAGATTGAAGAAACGGACTTGATCCCAGTCCGCCAGGTCGAGAGCTTCCTGCTTCCCGCCGGAAAACTCGTCCTCGTCCTCGTCCTCTGTGGAGTAGATCCCCTTGATTTCCGTCTGGCCGCTGCCGCGATCCACGGTGAAGCGGATCTCCGCGCCCAAGATCTCACTGTCCGGATCCAGGAAATCGCCCCGGACAAGGACTATTCCCAGCGCGGAATAGGAGCTCACCTGGTCCACGGTGTCCCACATCCGGGTGAAAGGGATGCCCCGGACCCCGTAATCCGAGTCGTAGTACAGGATATTCCCGTCAAAGGCGGCCGTGAGCAGCTCGCCGTCCAGCGTCACGTCGTCGCTGCAGTAGACCAGAGTGTACAGGCCCTCGGCGTAGCGATTGAGGATGTAATAGTTGGCGGAAGCAAAGACCGCCGCCTGTTCCGGGCTCAGCTGCAGGGTATAGGTGGAAGGGACGGCGCCCGCCTGGGGCTCCAGACTGTCGGAAAAGAAGCGCTGCATATCCGAGCCCAGCCAGATCTGCTCATAGCGCTCCAGATAGCGCAGGTAATCCGGAAACGCGGCCAGCTCCCGGTAGGTCTCTTTCCATGCCTTTCGGTAAAACTTTTTGTTGTAGAAGGGATAATAGAGGCTCACGCCGCAGCAGCGGGGCGCGTTGGAGACAGAGCAGACCACCATGTCCTCCAGCAAAGCAAGCAGCGCCGCGCTCTCCTCCGGGTAGTCCGCCGCCAGGCTTTCCGCCACGGTCTGCAGGTCCACCAGATCGTATTCCGATCCGGTGGTGGCCCGCCCCAGGGCACGGGCGCCTACGCGGGCCTGGGCAAGACGGACGTAATCTCCGCTGACGTCGTCCGCCGCGGCGCGGAAGAGGGCGCCGATGGCGGCTTCCAGTTCCCCGGCGCGGGACAGGTCCAGGACCGACATGGTGACGTCGGCGCGATAGTATTCCCGCTCGGCGAAAAGAGCCTCGGCGTATTCCAGGTAGGCGTCTGCGATCTGCCGGCTCAGATCCCTGGCCGGGAGAGTCCCGCAGGAGGCGAGGAAGGCGTAGTTCCAGCCGAAGAAAGGCTCCACCTCCTGGGAGGCGATCAGGTAATCGGCATAGTCCTGCCAGACGCAGGCCAGCTCCGCCGAAGCCATCAGGCAGGCGTCAAAACCCACCCAGTCCAGGTGAAGCTCCCCGGCGAAGGGCGTTTGGTCCATGGCCTGCCGCATTTCCGAGAGGGTAAGTCCGTCTTTCTCGAACTGGGTATCCAGACCGTAGCCCATGACGGGCCCGTTCCCGTGGTCCCAGAAGATCAGCGCGTAATGCTCCGCGGGAAACTGCTCCGTGCAATAGTTCAGGAAGGCCGCCAGGCACGCCGGGTCGCCCATGGACTGCAGGGGCAGGCTGCCCAGCTTTTCATAGCCATCCGGCGTCAGGCGCAGCAGCGTTTCCGAGCCGGTGTCCATCCACTCGTTGTGCCAGTGCTCCGTGCCGCCGGCGCAGACCAGTACGCGGACCTTTTCCAGATCGACGCCGCTGCCGGCGATCTCCTGCAGGTCCGTGGTGGCCTCGCCGCAGCGGGATTCCAGATCCGAGGCGATCATATAGATCATCAGCGTGGTCTCACCGCCGGGGACTTCCGCTTGTCCCTGCGGGGCGGCGGGCGCTTGCTCTTCATCGGCGGCGTTCCGGGGCACCTCGGTTTCCTCTGGGACGGCGGGCGTGCTTTCGCCGCCGGGCGGCTCGGGGGAAGCCCCGCAGCCGCTCAGCAGGCTCAGCAGCATGACGCCGCACAGGAGAAAAGAGGCAATTTTTTTCAAGCTTCAAATCCTCCCGAGGATCAGAGTTTTTCCAGAAAAGCCTCGATCAGGCGGTTGACCAGCTCCGGCTGGTCGGTGTTGGAGTTGTGGCCGGCGCCGGGGATCCACTCCAGGGGGATCCCGGTGTCCCGGTGCCAGGCCCTGTTGTAGCGGACGCTGGAGCCGGCCCGGTCCTTCTCGCCGCAGAGCAGCAGGGCGGGACAGTTCAGCTCGTAGGGCAGATCGGCCTCCATGGCCTCTGCCAGCATGGCCATGCCGTGGCCGGAAAGCTTAGCGTAACGCGCCTGGTCCCCGTCGTAGACCATCATCATGTCGCGCATCAGCGCCCTGCCGTAGTCGGAGGCCGCGACCCCCTCCGTTCCTGTCTTCAGCAGGGACTTCCAGGAGCAGCGCCGGTAGACCGGCTCCATCCGCTTCAGCAGCCAGATTTCGGCCGCCGTCACGTATCTGCGCTGCAGGGGCGCCGAGTCGATAGAGACGAAGCCCTTCATCTTGCCCGGGAAGAGCTGGGCATACATCTGCCCCACATAGCCGCCCATGGACTGGCCGAGGATCACGGGGGCGCCGATCCCTTCCCGCTGCAGGATGCCGTCCAGCCAGCGGGCCTTGTCCTTCAGATCGAAGGAAAAGTCGAAGGGCCAGGAGGCGGCGTGACCCGGAGCGTCCCAGACCAGGATCCGGTACTGCTCCTGAAAATGGGCGATCTGTTTGTCAAAGAGCCGGTGATCGGCGGTGAGCCCCGGCAGGAAGACCAGAGCCAGGGCCGCACCCGGCTTCTCGTTGGTCCAGTAATGGATGAGGCCGCAGGGGGTCTCGTAGGTTTTCTCCGTCATTTCCTTTCACCCTCCGAAGCGCTGTCCCGCCCGCTCCCGGCGGAGGGCTGCAGAAGGCCCAGGTCCTCAAGCTGCCGGATCCAGGCCTCGGCGATCACCCGGTTCCCGTCGATGGTGGGATGGGCGCCGTCCAGCGTCTCATAGCGCAGGTCCATGGCGCTGAGATCGGCAAGATAACAGCCCTGCTGTACGGCAGCGTCACGGATCTCCTGATTGTAGCGTTCCAGCGAGATCCCGGCCATGCGTTCGGGAAACCGCCAGTTTGGGCGGCCTTTGACGGCGGAGCGCATCAGCGTCCCGCAGACGATAGCGCTGTCCGGATATTTGCGCCGCAGGCTCTCCAGCATGAAAGCATAGGCGTCCCGGAAAACGCTCAGGTCCCGGCCTTGGGACTTCACGTTTTCGCTCCGGCAGATGCGCACGCCATATCCGAAATCATTGAAACCCAAATAGATCAGGATCAGGTCCGGCTCAGCCCGGGAGCTTCGCAGAAGGTCCAGGCGCTCCTCGCTGACGCCTGCGGGGAAAGACCAGCCGCTGACCTCGCTCCCGGAATAGGAATTGTTGACGCAGAGAAAAGCGTCCAGCGTCTGAATGACCTTGGCCCACCAGGTGTCGTAAACCGAGCGGAGCCCGTTTATCGCCGGGACTTCGCCGCTGTAGTAAACCGCGTACCCCGGCGGATTGTATCCCTCGTAGGTGCTGATGGAATCGCCCAATATCGATACAAATCTCATACTCTTCCTCCGTTCAGTCCGTCGCCGAGGCCAGCAGGACGGCGAAGCGGTCCCGGTCCCGGTCGTAAACGGTCCAGCAGGCCGCGCCCCACCACTCATGCCCGGCGTCAAAGTAGTTGGACCAGTCCGTGGTCCAAGCATAGGCCTCCAGGGGCTCGGCCCCGCCGGGGAACAGGGCGGCGTTGAGCCGGCGGAGATCCTCCGGCTTGCAGTCCGCGCCGTGGGGCGGCTCCAGAAAGGCGTACCAATAAGGGATCTGCCCGCCGCAGTTTGTGTCGTTGGGCTCCCAGTCGCAGTCGTAAAACACGGTGCCGTTCCTGTCGACGCGCAGGATCTCCGGCACAACCAGCAGCGAAGCGGGGTCGATCGAAACGGCCTGCGCCTTTCCGATATCCAGGCTCCAGGGGAAAATCTCGCCCGTGCTGCCTTCTCCCCACTTGACTTCATCCGCGTGCCGCTCCGCCAGATCCCGCTCGATCAGCTTCAGCATCGCAAACAAAAGAACTTCCCGGTGGGACTGGAGCCCCCGATATGACGCGTCGTCCTCCAGGAGGAGAACATCGACCACGCAGCGTGGGTAGCTCCGCAGCAGCTCGTAAAAGGGATCGTCCTGCAATTCGCGCATGTTCTTCGCCTCCCTTACCGAAGTCTCAGGCCACGACCTGCGCGGCTGTGGCGCACGCTCCTTATTCGTTCTCCTGTTGTGCGTGATGCACGTACATGGGAGACAGCTTCCCGTCCCCTCCGCGGACCATACAGGCAAATTCCCAGCCGTATTTTTTCAGAAATCCGCCCCGATCGCTCAGCAGATACAGGGTCCGGAAGCCCAGCGTGGCCATGTCCTCCGACACGTACCGCAGCAGAAAACCCGCCACGCCCCGGTTCCGGTAGGCTTCCTCCACATACAGCCCGCAGACCTTGGGCCGGAGGTCCCGCCGCGGGGGAGCGTCGTTTTCGAGCACCCCGCAGCCGGCGATGATCCTGCTGCCCCGGGTGACGACGTACCACTGGGGGAGCCCGTCCTCCGTCCCCAGACAGTCCCGGATGCTCTGCCGGCAGAGCTCCGGCGGGAGCTGCCCCTTCTCGCTGAACCACAGGGTGATCTCTTCCTTCGCCTCCGGCCAATCGCGGACGGGGACGCAGACCTCCTCCCGCAGCAGCTCGATCTCCCGGATCTGGCTTGCAAAGGTGACGGCCTCGCCGATCTTCAGGCTCTCCTCTTCCCGGCCGAAAACGGACAGGCCGTAGTCGGGCGGATTCCATTCGCAGGCCCCCGTGAGGACTTCCCCCCACGCGCAGAGGATCCGCACCGTTGTGTTGTCGTATCGTGAAAGATTCTTCATTTTTATCGTTGATCCAATAACCCGGGCGTCTCTGCAGATCCTGCAATAGCAAATGATCCGGTTCTGCCCCTGAAAACCGATCTGCTGATGAAAACTCAGTGACGCGGCGCTGGCCAATTCGCAGTCGCCGGCTAACTCGCTGCAGCCTTTCTCTCTGGCCCGCTGCTCGCATTCTTCCGCGAGCCGCTCTGCAAAACCTTGATTTCTATAGGACTTTCATGTCTTGAAAATCGCAATTCACAGCTTGTATAGTGCGGGGATTTCCTGATCTTCTTTCCAGAGTTCTTTCTTTTCTTCAAATCCAAACGACAGATACAGCTTTCTCGCCACATCATTTTCCGGCTCATAAGACAGCCAGCAGTATTCGGCTTTTCCGCTCGGAGAAGTCTTTATAAAGTCCACGGCAAGCTTTAACGCTTCTTTCCCGTAGCCCTTGCCTTGATATCTTTTATCAATCATAAATCGCCAAATGTAATAGTAGCCCCTCGGCAAATCGTAATACTGCTCTGCCCACGGAACATCGTAACCGATCATCAGAAAACCGACGGGCTTTTTTCCGAGATAAATACCAAACGTGAATACGGGTATGGCTTCTTCTGTCAAAGCAAAATAGGCGTCGATCATACTGTCTCGGTTCGCGGCGACAAATTCCTTTTGCTCTTTTGAGACTTTGAGCTTTAACACATCGTCAACCGTGTCCCACGTAAGCTTCTCCAGTCGAATGGTATTCATGATATTTTCCTTTCTGCTCTTGTTATCAATACTACCGTCTCCACATGGCACGAGGAAATGAAACTACTAAATCATACCTGTGCCGGTAAGCGGAAACTTGTCTACTGATTGCTGCCTGTTCGCAAAAACGCGGCCAGGAACATATCAACGTTTTGCCTGTTCGTCAGGAACATATCAACCGGTTTGGGGAGCTTGCCCGTTATTGGGAACATGTCGACAAGCTCAGTATTTCGCTCACGATTTCATAAACGTTCTTATTGACTGTATCCACTTTTATGGTGTCAAGCGTTTGATACATGTCGATCCTTGCAACGCTTCTGTCGATTACATCGTTACTGCGGATCCCCCTGGCGATGTCAGCAGAGAGTCTTTTGCGCAAATTGGTTTCATCGATCATAAGCGAAATCTTTATGACTCTCGCATCTCCTGTGTCCAGTCTATCGATTGTTTCGTCAATAATGGATTGTTCATGCATCACCCAGCAGAAAATAATATTTTCATAGGCCGTACAGTGGAGAAAACTATTCAGCAGGAAGCAGATGTTGCGCATGACCATGGCTTTTGTTTCTTCTGTTAGATATTTTTATAGGCCGTACAGTGGAGAAAACTATTCAGCAAGAAGCAGATGTTGCGCATGACCATGGCTTTTGTTTCTTCTGTTACCTGAAACGGATCAGCATCCCAACACCAATCGCCGTCAAGAAAAACACTGTTCGGCAACACCTTTTTCAGCTGCTGACTTACCGTCGTTTTACCGACGCCCATTGTACCGCCGATCAGATATATTGTTTTCATATCTGTTCCTCACAAATCCCGATTTAGTGACATCCCGACAAACAGGAATCTATCGACGTATCAAAACGCCTTTCATATACTGCGTTTCATTATGCGTTTTGTATATCTCCAGCTTTTCTTCTTCCGTACAACCTATCAGTATTTTGATTTCTGAATCTCTCTTCATCAAATCAACGATACACATGATGGCATCAATCTTTTTATCACCGCTTCCGACCCATACATCAATTCCTGCACCATCCATAGAGGCGGTATTTTTCAAATATCCATAGTCAACCTTATAGATGAAGTTTGGAAATCTGGGATGAGCGGAGCCTCTGGGCCTGTCGATCACAATTTCCGAACTGTTTACCAATTCATCTAACGCTTTCCAAAAATCCTCGTTATAGCCGTCCACATTCATTACCTCGTCATTTTCGTCTATTATCCTTCCTCATAATCATTCCTTTCCTACTAAGGAAAATGGAACGATCTCCCCGGTCACGGCTTCAATCATCATTCCATGTCCAATCACGATGACTTTTGGAACATCTGCATATTTTTGCAGCACAGGAAGCACTCTTCGCCTAATGGTTGCAGCATCTTCCCACCGGCAGCCGGAATCCGGGTGGACCCCTTTGTTCTTCACATATTCTTCGTATGCCTTCTCTGCGGTATGATCATCCTCATAGATATAAAGGTCGTTTGCAACCCATTCGTGCAGATCCGTCTCAATCCTGATTTCCAGCCCCAATTCCTTAGAAAGAATGGCTGCAGACTGCACAGCTCTTGTATAAGAAGAACACAAAATCAGGTTCGCCTCCTGAAGTCGAATATCCTTTGCTGCTTTCTTTATCTGGCCGATCCCGGTTTCCGAAAGAGGCGCTAAATTCGTTCCATGTCCTTGATATATTTTGGTTCCACGTTCTGTATAATCTGTCTCCCCGTGCCGCACAAAATAAAACATTCATTTACCTCTTCAAACTGTGAATTTGTTCAGTCCTCGGATAACTGAAGTAGTAGCTCATATTGTTCATTTGAAACGATTTTCTTGAGTTCAGCCATGGCTTTATCATACTCGTTTTCATAGCGTGAAAATGTGTCCGTCTTCTGGAGCCTGAATCCAAGCGAAAGGTACAAAAGGATGGCTTTCCAGCTCCAGGGCTGTGTGTGGATGTAGACAGGAAGGCCCATGTGCTTTACATAAATGTTCATAACAGCAGTGCAAAGGGCTCTCCCAAGGCCTTTTTTCTGGTGCAGATCATCAACCACGAGCCAATGCAGGGACGAAACACTGTTTATTCCACGCATATCCTGCCATGCGATGCAGGAGCCCACAACATCACCATCTTTGTTTAGTGCAAAAAGTATGTTTGGGAGCAGTTCGGGAATCTGCAGATATGTTTTGACGAAATATCTCTCCGCTTCCGTTACTGAATCAAAGTCGCCAATAGCATACTCCAGTTTTGCCCATTCTTTTTCATGCCCGGACTGATATGAAATGATAGAAAAACCATCCGGCAATTCTACATTCCTGTATTCATAATCAGAGCATTTCATAATCGTATTGCAGAATGGAATGGTTCTGTCGAGCATTGCTTCCTCCAAATTCCGATTTGCCGGGCTGTATAATGCATATACGGCTATGATTTCATTACCGCACATTTCCCCGTTCTCCACAAACCCATACTTTCTGTAAACATCTCTGGCATGAGTATTTTCAGTTTCATAAGATAACCAGACATTTTTTGCTTCCCCGAATGGGAAGGTACGAATCAAATCCATAACCGCATCTATTGTCTGCTTGCCCAGGCCTTGCCCCTGGTATTTTTTGTCAATCATTAATCGCCAAAGACAATAATTCTCTTTGATTAAATCGCTTTCTTCTTCGTTGCCAACTGTACCTTTGCCAATCATAACGAATCCAATCAGCTCTGCATCATGATATACAGCTAAGGGTAAAGCATTATTGCCTTCATTTCTCGTTGCATAGGCTTCTGCCAGACTCTGTATGTTTTCTGCGACGAAATCTTTCTGCTCATCAAAAAGTTCCAGACTGCAAACTTTCCAAATGTTCGCGTTTGTAATCTCTTGTAAAATAATCACAGTTGCTTTCTCCCCCACAAATTCCGACTATTCTCAGCAATAGGACGATTCTGATATTTCACGCATGGTCTTTTTTCCCGAGGCATTCCGTTGGATTTCCGGATGTCCCGTGTCTCATATGCGCTTCGTCACCCCAGCCCTGCATGGCTGGCGCACTTTCGTTGTCAGACTGCCGGTTGACTCCCCGGTGCATCATATGTCGTATTGGCTATAGTCCATTTTACCATGGAGTAAATTGCCTGACAATTGTTTTCAGGCGGTTCATGATGACAGCGCCGCCATGGCCGTTTTCCGTTTTTCAGGCTGAATGTCTCCATGCTGAGGAATTCAGCCTTTTTGATTGCCTGTCCGTTCTTCATCGCATCAGGGGTTCTGACCGGGTTTCCCCGCTGCGGGCATGATGGCCATCGCCGTCTGCATCCTTTCATGCGTCACCGGCTTTGTTCTTTGTCTGTATTTCAGGCAGTCTCTCCTGCCATTTCCGGCACAGAAACGTATCAAAGAGCAGAAGCACATTCTGTGCTGACGCATCCCAACTTTACCCGACTATCCGCGATCAAAGGAGGAAAGCAGCAGAAAAAAAACTGTAAATTTGCAAAGCATCCTGCATCTCTGTATAATGAAAACAGCAGAGCATTTCATGCTCCATCACGACAACAGACAGCCGCACTTTTTTATGGTTCATCCGGCGGTTAAAGAAAAATATCATTCCGACTATCACGATATACGCAGTCAAAACAGGATCTCAGAGCATTTCTGACCACCCGTGTTTTCTTCACTCATCAGCCGGCGCGGCTGCATGACATCACCTGTTTTCAGCATTTCCGGGGACTGCCTGCCGCTTTTGCAGTCTCTACCCCGGATGCACCCTGTTCATTGAACTTTGCGCGTTATAAATGAATACGAAACCATACGAGGGAGGGAATACCATGAAATTCAAAAAGATCATCGTCTGGATGCTGATGCTGGCCATGATCCTCAATCTGCCCGCATCCACCCTGGCTGCCACATCACCCGTCGCCCCCTGCAAAAATCACGTCTGGGGCGAATGGGATCCGATCGAAGACCCCACCTGCACCACAACCGGAAAACAGATCCGCTACTGCGAGGTCTGCTTTACCGAGCAGATCGGGACGATCCCGAAGCTTCCGCACAGCTGGGATGGATGGACCGTCACCAAAGAGCCGACCGTCACCAAAGAGCCGACCTGCACTTCCACCGGCTCCCGTTTTCATACCTGCACGGTCTGCGGAACCCGGGAGACCGAAACCATGGACAAAGCGCCGCACAAATACGGCAAATGGGTTGATATTATTCCCGCAACCTGTTCCTCCAAGGGCTCCCATTACCGGATCTGCGACATCTGCGGCTATCAGCAGACTCTCGACAGCGCTCCCCTGCCCCATACCTGGAGTGAGTGGGTGACCACCAAAAACGCAAACTGCACGGAGCGCGGCGAAGAAGAACGCACCTGCCAGGTGTGCGGCACCACCGAAAAGCGGACCACCAAAGTCAACGGCACGATCCACGAATGGGGTGAATGGGTC
>CACYLY010000068.1 GCA_902775355.1 Oscillospiraceae bacterium | reverse complement strand
GATCCGAGGCCGAGACGCCATCGAAAAATACCGAGAGCAGCTGATCGAAGAGTATGCTGCCGAGATCGAAGGCCTGCCGAAGCGGATCGAAGATGCGGATAAAGCGCTGCAGGAAGCAGCGAAAGAGTACAAGCGCACACAAGGCGTTTACGGCTACGCAAAGGTTTACCGGTATTCTGACATTACTGACAGACCGAACTACCAGAAGGAGCTCGAAGCCGGCAAGAAAAAGTATCAGCAGCTGCAGGAAAAGGTGGAGACTCAGCGGCAGGCCGAAAAGGACGAGGCCAACATTGGCAACGTGGAGACCGCTGGCTACAACGGCCAGGCAAGCGACTACTACACCTTCCGCATGCCTACTGACGCATGGACGAGCCAGGACCTCGACACATACTATTGGCTGCTTAGCCAGAGTGAAGAGGAGGCAGAAGCCTACGCGGTAGACGTAAACTTTAACAGGCTTCTCAGCACCAGGACGAAGGAGCAGGAAAAGGCAAGCGAGTGGGCGCACGACCATCCGTTTTGGGGAGGCCTCGCCGGTACGGCGTCGAGAGTCGCAACAAGCCCGACCGGCCTTTGGGATTACTTTGGCGATCTTGCGCAGTACGGAAACACAGGCCTTGTCATGCCTCGCGCAGAACTCAGCATGCGGGACTATGCGAATGCGCTGAGCGAAGGAGCTTCCCGCAGATTCAACGAAGCCGGAACTATTGATGCAAGCGTTCCCGTCCTTGGCGGCAAGGGTATGGGCGATCTGTATCAGTTGGGCAACAGCGTGGCCGAGTCTCTTGCCTGGGGGAGTGTTGGCAAAGGCATGGGCGCAGTTGGAGCGCCTGACAAGCTCGTTTCTGCGACGATCAACCTGGGGTTTTTCGGAAACGCGGCAAGCGAAACAACGCAGCAGGCCCTGACCCGGGGCGCTACGCCCGAGCAGGCTCTGGGCATTGGCGCTCTGGCCGGCGCTGCGGAAGCGCTGGGCGAAACCATGTCCGTCGAAAACCTGATCCACATGAAGGACCCGGCGAACGTGGCCCAGGCTATGCTGAACATCCTGACGCAAGCGGGGATCGAGGGCTCGGAAGAGGGCGTGACCACGCTGATCAACACCTTCGCCGAGGCGCTGGTATACGGCGATAAGAGCGATCTCAATCAGGCGTATCTGGACAATCTGGCCGCCGGCATGAGCAGGGACGAGGCCAAGAGGGCCGCCTGGAGCGCGTGGGCTGAGGATCTGGCCTTTGACGTTTTCGGCGGGATGCTCTCCGGCGGCGTTTCCGCAGGCGCTCACATCTCCGCACAAAGTCTCTCCGCGGTCACACAGGACGCGAGGGAAAGAGCCAGGACCAGAGAACAGCATCAGGTCGCCGCCTTGCTTTACAGCGAATCGGAGACCGACACCGGGACCGTTGAGGCGCTGAAACGGATCGCAGGCGACAAAAAGATGAGGGCCGCGTTCCAGGAGCTCTACAACATGTCGGCAAAGGATGCGCTTGCCTCCTTTGAAGAAGAAGCGCAGGCGCCAGCAAACCAGAAGCAGCAGGCGCCAGGCCCGGAAAGCCGGGACGTGGGAGATCAGCTGAAATTCGCTTTTGCGCAGTCGAAGACCGATATCTCCGCCGCGGATATGAAAATTTTGACGGACGGCTATATCGCAAACGAGACAGACCAGACCAGCTACGTGATCGCGATGCGGGACGGCTACCGGCTGGGGAAGGATGGGGCGACGCTTCAGGAGGCGCGAAAGAGCTCCCGATACGCCGGGGAGGTGTTCGAGCAGCAGTTCCGTCACGCCTGGGAGCTGGGATCCCGCGCCGGCGGCAATGATCCGGCGGCGCTGCGGAGTGAAGCTCCTTCGACCCGGGCCACAGACATCGCCCAGGGCGAGAATGTAGGGGCCGCGCAGAAGAACAAGCCGGTGACGGTGCAGGGCCAGGACGGCCAGATCCGGGAGCTGAAGATCGGAACGGACGGGCAGCTGCAGGCTGTGGTGGAGAACGCCGACGGCAGAACGAGGACCGTGAAGGCGCAGGAGATCGACGCCGGCGAGAGCGGCCTTGGAGAGCTCCTGGAGACGCTCCAGG
The DNA here is from genome assembly GCA_902775355.1 of Oscillospiraceae bacterium. Taxonomy (GTDB): domain Bacteria; phylum Bacillota; class Clostridia; order Oscillospirales; family Oscillospiraceae; genus Limivicinus. The sequence goes on along the minus strand of CACYLY010000068.1, from coordinate 9,161 downwards.
GGCGCCAGGACGCAGCGGAGATGTTCCGGGCCTATCCATCCGGCATGCGCATAGGCGAGTTCGTACGGGCATGGGACACGGCCAAGGCCTACGGCAAGGCCACCGGCACGCGGACGGCGGAGAGCTTCTTGGGCGACGCGATGCTCCGGGGCGTGGACCAGGGGGTCATCAAGGCGGCATTCGAGTATGGGCGGAGTCTTAAGCCAAAGGCGAGCGGGAGGTCAGAAAGCACTTTTACAGCAGGAGAAAGCAGGCGGGCCGCCGAGGGCGTCGGCCCCTACAGCGCGAGAGAGCGCGAGGCCAACACCTCATCCGACACCGGGACCCCTTCAGTCACGGCGGCAAGCCGCCGCGACAGCTCCACCCTGGGGGGAGCCAAGGGAGTCAGCTATGACGGGGCGACGGTAGACGGGCGCGTGCTGCCGAAGGTGAACCGGGCGAAGCTGACTGCGAAGCAGAAGGCCCAGATCGAGGTCGTGCAGATGCTCTCCGAGAAGTTCGGGATCCGCTTTGTGCTGTTTGAGAGCCCGACAGGAAAGAGCGGGCAGTACAAGGGTATCAACGGCGCGTATCAGGACGGCGTGATCTACCTGGACGTGAAAGCCGGCCTGTACGGGCCGAACCTGGGCCAGGTGGCCATCGTGCGCACGGCGGCCCACGAGCTGACGCACTTCATCAAGGACTACGCCCCCGCACAGTTTAAGGAGCTGCAGGACTTCCTGCTGGATAATCTGACCGAATGGAAAGGGAAGACCCTGGGGGACCTGGCGGCGCAGAAGCTGGAGCGGGACAGCACCGGGAAACTGAGCATGGAGGACGCGCTGGAGGAGGTCGTGGCGGACGGCTGCGAGATGATGCTGCAGCGCACCCAGGTGATGCAGACCCTGGCGCAGACGAAGCCCACGCTGTACCAGAAGGTCAAGGACTGGCTGAAGAAGTGGGCTGAGGCCCTGCGGGAGGCCTTCACCGGCGTCAGCGCCGTACACGACGAGGCCAGGGCCGTGGCCGAGTGGGAGGCGAAGCGGCTCGACCATCTGGTGGAGCTCTGGGACAAGGGCCTGATCGCCGCCGCCGAGAACGCGCAAAAAAGCCCCGCCAGGAAAGGCGGGGAGGCGAAGTACAGTCTTGAGGACCAGAACAAGTTTAGCCTCAATGATATCAACACATTAAGGAGCATTAGGAACAACCACCAAGCATTAAAAAGGGTAAGTATATTTGACTTCACGAGTGCTGATATTCAGAAGGCAGAAAAATGGGCGCGCAGATTCTTTTCCGAGATGGGGACAAAATCCCCGTTCTTTCGGCGATGGTTTGGAGAATGGCGTGCACACGACACTTCCGGTGTGAGATATATCGAAATGAAGAATGACGCGATAAGCCAGAAAACCCGCGCCGTTTACAATCGAGATATGTCGAAGCAAGAAGGAAAAAGGGGAATTCCGATAAACCTGAGCCAGGATTTTTTCGAGGACTCAATTCACTATGCAAAACAGGGGAAAGACGAAAAGGCAATCAATAAACTTCTGGCGAACATAGATGATGTGGTGGAAAATGCGGTGTTGCTTGACACCCGACTATCTGATCTCAGCAGTAAAAACAAAAAAGGGACTACACAATTCATGCACATCCTCTATGCCCCGATCTCTTATAATGGAGCACCGTTTTTGGCAAAAATCACAGTGGAGGAATACCGGGAGGATGGTATTCTCCGCGCCTACAATGCGCAGAGAATTAAAATGTCAGCACTGCCCCGGTCCCACTTCCAGCAGCTTAATCAAGCTGCCTCCGCGGGAAATTCCCGTCTGCATGCTGACGAGATTATGGTATCACAGCTCTATGATCTTGTCAAGCAGTACGACGCAGATCTCAAGCCAAGACCCGACGTGGATCCATCTCTGCTCAATAAGGACGGAACCCCGAAAGTCTTCTACCATGGAACGAACGCGGAATTCTGGGCTTTCGACAAGAAGAAAGCAACGGACAAAACCGGAAGACTTCTCGGTCTGGGAGCTGGAAAGGGGAAATTCTACCTCACAGAGTATCAGGCCTCTGCAGCGATGGCTGCAAGCGGAGCAAAGGCACGGACAGGCAAGGGCGCCGAAAGAGTCATGCAGCTCTATGTGCGCGCGGAAAAGGTCATGCCGAGAGCGGATTATACAAAGATCCTGGATAAGTATTATCAAAGCATACCCAACAGCAGACCTGGCTCTGCCCAATATGACTACAAGCAGAGGGATAAAGCCATCGCCGCGACAGATAGAGAAGTCAAAGCACAGGGCTATGATGCGGTCTATGATGCTGGAAGCGGCGAGCTCTTTGTGTACGAAGCGAGCCAGATGAAGTCTGCAACAGATAATATCGGGACATTCGACCAGAGTAATCCGGATATCCGTTTTCAGGAGCGGGACGATCTGCCGACGGACCGGGAGCTGCTGATGGCGGCCAGAACAGAGGGCAGGAATGCCGAGACGCTGACGGCCTACCAGAAAAAGGTGCGGAGCCTGGAGGCGCTGGAGCGGAAGCTGCAGCGGCAGATGGACGCGCTGGAGGAGAAGAAGAAAGAAGCACAGGAGGCGGCCGCAGAGCTCGGAAAAGCTGAGGGAGAAAAAGCCTTCGGCGGTTTTACCGGCTATGCCGAAAGAGAAGAGAAGGCGAGCAAAAGCAAGGCCCTTCGGGAGACCGTCAAAAACATGCGGGAGGAGATCAGCGAGACAGAGAAAAGGATCAAGCAGGCCGAAGCGGAGCTGGCAGATGTGGAGAAGACGCCGGAGATGCAGGAGGAAACGGAGAAAGCGCTTGCCGATTGGAGGAACGCGAACCCACACGACGCCGCTAAGGTCATCCGGGAGCTGCTGCAAGAGCAGGACACGCAAAAGCGGTATATCGACTTGCTGCGAAGAACAGACGCCAGGGTCAAGAGCGCTGATGTCTCCGCCCTTGCGAGCACATTGCTGAAGGAGAACGAAAGCAGCGCGGATATAAAGTCCATCGAGGCAAGGCTGCAGAGGCTGGGGGATTATATCGTCAACCATAAAGACGGAGCCGGGACCGATTTCTACGGGACCATCCGCACACAGGCCTATAGAATCGCCTATAACATCATGGAAAACAGCTCAAGACCTGAGGGCGATCCGAACAGGGGGTTAAGAGCATGGTCCTTCGCAGAGAAGAAAATGGTAACCGAATACCTCACTGACGAGATCATCGACAGGATAATGTCCGGGGAGGTGCGAGAAGATATTCGGATTCCCACGCCGACGAACGAAGACATGAACCGGCTGGTGGCGGAAAGGGTACACGAGCTGCGGGAGCGGAGCATCGAGCGGGACAAGCAGTACCGGGCCCGGATCGCCATCGACAAGAAGGTGGTCTCCCTCTCCAAGATCATGCTGGAGAACAGCGGCAAGCGGCATGTGCCGGACGCCTGGAAGGAGAGCATAGGCGGCTTCCTGGCCAGCATCGACACGCTGACCCAGCACTCCGGCGAAAAGAGCAGGAGCTTCCACGTGAAACGGATCCAGAAGCTGCGCGAGATGGTCGAGAAGCAGCAGGCGATCAACGCCGGACAGGAGACGGTGAGCGCCGGGCAGGAAACGGAAGGGGACCAGCAAAAGAACAAAGGGCCGCAGGTGTTCTTTGATCTGAATCCGTATATCGCGGACCTGATCAAGCCGTTTGTTGACCTGGCCGTGGACAGCAGCACCGGAACCATCGAGGTGCAGAAGCTGACCTTGGTGCAAATGCAGCAGCTGGAGGAGATCCTGACAGGGCTGCGGGAAGCCGTGGACAAGGCGGACCAGCTGCTGGCGGCGACGGAAAAGGGACAGCTGCTGTCCGGCGTGGCGGGAGAAACCATCCGGTACCTGGAAAGCCTGGGCAAGGGAAAGACGGGAGGCATTCTCCGGCGCTTCCTGAGCTGGGACAACACGACGCCGGTATTCTTCTTCAAGCGCTTCGGAGCGGGCGGAGAGGCGATTTTCCGCGGGCTGCAGCGAGGTTGGGGTAAGCTTGCCTTCAACGCCCGACAGATCATCGAGTTCTCCGAGAAGACCTACACGGCCAAAGAGGCCCGCGAGTGGGAAAAGGAAATCCACGAATTCAAACTGATCAAGCGAGAGAGCGATCTGAGCGGACGGGAGAGCCTGACCAAGGCAGCCAAGGAAGGCGGCCCGGAGGCGGTGAAGGAGGCCGAGGAGCGGAACAAGGAGACCGTGAAGCTCTCCACGGCGCAGCTCATGGGCATTTACTGCCTGGCCAAGCGTGAGCAGGCGGCAGGGCATATCCTGGGCGGCGGCATCCGGATCTGGGACATCAACGAGAAGCCGACGCTGAAGGAGCGCATCACAGGCAAGAGCACCCAGGAGCAGGCGGAGCGCTATCTGGTGACTGAGGAAGACCTGGCCGAGATGGAGAAGGCGCTGACGCCGAGGCAAAAGGAAGTGGCCGACGCGCTGCAGAAGTACATGAACACCGTCGGCACCGACTGGGGCAACGAGGTGAGCCAGGCGCGGTACGGCGTGGATCTGTTCACGGAGAAAAACTACTATCCGATCACGACGGACCCGCAGAGCCGGAACGTGCGGAGCCCGGAGGCGGACGGCAGCGATCTCTTCCACATCCTGAACATGGGCTTCACCAAGAAGACCGTGGAATATGCCAGAAACGGCATCGTGATCCACAGCATCTTCGACGTGTTCGCGGGGCACATGGCTGACATGGCCAAATATAACAGCATGGGCCTGCCAATGCTGGACGCGATGAAGTGGATCAACTATCTGGACGAGAGCGACGGATCCTTCACCAGCGTACGGAAGGCCATGGAGACGGCGTACGGCAAGAACGCGGAGAAGTACTTCCTGGCGTTTATCCAGGATCTGAACGGAAGTTTTGAGGGCGGACGACGCGGGGAGGACCTGGCGTCCAAGCTGATCAGCCATTCCAAGGTAGCCAGCGTAGGCGCGAACCTGCGGGTGGCGGCGCTGCAGCCCACGTCCTATGTGCGGGCGCTGGCGGTGCTGGACCCGAAGTACATGTACAAGCCCGGCAATATTGTACAGATCAAGCAGGGGATCGAGGAGGCGCAGAAGTACAGCGGCACAGCAGTCTGGAAGGACCTGGGCTTCTTCGACATGAACATCAACCGGAACATCAGGGATCTGATCAAGCACACGGACGGCGCGATGGAGACGATCCGGGAGGCCTCCATGAAGGGTGCGGAGCTGGGCGATAAGCTGACATGGGGCCGGCTTTGGAACGCGACCAAGGCGGAGGTCCGGGCGAAGACCGGACTCAGCGGAGAGGCGCTGCTGAAGGCAACAGCGGAGCGTTTCGACGACGTGATCTACCAGACCCAGGTCATGGACTCCACGATGACCAGGAGCCACCTGATGCGCCAGAAGGGCGCGTATGCCTCGATGGTGACCTCGTTCATGTCCGAGCCGACGCTGAGCTACAACCTGCTGCTGGACGCCGTGAGCAACTGGCAGACGGCAAAGCGGAGCGGGAAAGGACTGCAGGCGGCCGGGAAGTACGCGGCCAGAGCCTTCGCCGTCTACGCCATCTCCCAGGTGATCACCAGCATTGCCGAGAGCATCTTCGACGCCTTCCGGGACGACGACGATTACGAGAAATGGTGGCAGAAGTTTCTGCAGGCCGAGTTCGGCTGGGACGGGAACCTGTGGCAGGACCTGGCGCCCTACAACAAGCTGCCCTTCCTGCGGGACGCGGTATCCATATTCCAGGGCTTCAGCAACAAGCGCATGGACACCGAATGGCTGGAATACTGGATGCAGGCCATCAACGCATTCAAAAAAGACGTGGGAGAAGGTAGCATTACTTGGGGCACTGCCTACAAATGCATGAGGGCGCTGGGCACTCTGACAGGCCTGCCGTTTTCAAACGCGGCACGTGACGGCATCGCGCTTTGGAATACGTTCGTCGTGGGATCCTCGCCGGACTTCCAGAAGAAGACGATCAAACGCACGGCGGTCAAGCCGCTGGCGAGCATCAAGCAGGCATACCAGGCCGGAGCACTGAGCGAGGAGGCGGCCATCCGCTACATGCTGCGGGATGCCGGGATCGAAAGCGAGGACAAGGCCAGGCAGAAGATCCGAGAATGGAGTCTGGAAAAAGGCGAAAAAACCTATGACCAGCTGCTGGGCGCGCTCCGGAGCGGGAAGGACGGCAAAGCGCAAAGAGAGGAGCTGCTGCAGTCCGGATACTCCGAGGACGCGATCAACAACGCCGTCCGGGAGGCTGCCAAGGCCTGGTTCCAGGGCACGGCGGAGGACGGAAAGCCCAGAATCGGGAAGGAGGAGGCCGTGCGGATCCTGGTGAACCAGGGCGGCATGAAGCAGGAGGACGCGGAAGCCAGGGTCCGGGAGTGGACCTGCTACGTGTCCAGCCCGGAGAAGCTGCAGTACAGCGAGATCCAGGACGCCTTCCTGAACGGAGAGATCACCGAGAGCAGAGCCGCAGAGATGCGGGCGCTATACGGGGGAAAATCCAAGGAGGACGCCAAGGCGGAGGTCCGGGAGTGGGCCTGCGAGAAGGAGACCGGGATCCGGTATAAGGATATCGACGACGCCTATCTCGGCGGCGAGATCACGGAGCGCCGGGCTGTTGAGATGCTGACCCTGTACGGCGGGAAGAGCAAGGACGAGGCGCAGGCGCAGATCTACCAATGGAAATTCGCCGGGATGGACGAAGACTTCCAGAACATCACGGAGAGCGCGGCAAAATATTATTATGAGCAAGCGGAGAAGACCGGGATGAGCGAGGGAGTCTTCCACGAAGCGTGGTCGGCACTCAAGGATATCAAGGCGGGGGACGACACGAAGAAGAACAGGGTCGCGTATATCGCAAAGCTGAATATTCCGGCTAGGCAGAAGGATTCGCTGTTCCTGCTCTATTACAAGGAGAGCGGGCTGAAGGACACACCCTGGCATTGAGCATTAGCGGAAGCGGGAGGCGATGGCCTCCCGCTTTTGCCATGGGCGGGGGGTGACATGGCGGCAGGTTTTCTTGATATCATACAGACAAGGGAGCCTGGGCTATGATGCGTTTCCTCTGGTGGGGCGATTTAAGTTCCACACGCCGGCGACCGGCGCGGAGAGCCTGACGTTTGCTTCCAGCGCCTACGTCGTGTACGGCGGGTACTATCCGGATCAGGGCTTTAACTTTCTGGTGACGGAGGCGTCCACCGGCTACGAGAGCAAGTGGGGCAAGGACATCGGGACGCAGACCGTCAAGAGCGGAAACAGCATGACAGGCAGCGTGACCATCGATCTGATGCCGGACCGGGACTATTACCTGTGGATCTGGCCAAGGGGGAACCAGGCATACCGGATCGAGCCGGGAAGCATCAGCGTGACGGTGGACGGCGTGTACGGTGCGCCGAGCACCATCAGCGCCAGCGACGGGAACTTCGGGAGCCCGATCCCGGTGGCGCTGACGGCGGTGACCCAGGGAGCGGAGCACACGCTGACGGTGAGCTGTGCCGGAAGGACCGAGACGCTGCTGACGGACAGCGCCGCGACGAGCGCGGTTTGGACGCCGGACCTGGCGACCTATGCGGCGCTGCTGCCGAACGCGGGGAGCGCAACAGCGACCTTCACCTGCGTGACAAAATTCAGCGGGAATACCGTGGGCACCACGACCAAGACCATCACGGTGAGTTTCGCAGACGGTAGCCTGAGCCCGACGCTGACAAACGGCTGGGCGACAGCGGCGGCCTACAACACCGGATCCGCCGCAGCGGGGCTCAGCGTCTTTGTACAGGGCTACAGCAAGGCGGAGGTGAGCTTTGACAGCTCGAAGATCAGCTGCAGGAACGGGGCAAGCGTGGCAAGCTACCGGATCCGCTGCGGCGGCGTGACGGTGAACGCGAGCCCCTATCGGACAGGAGTGCTGACAGGAGACGCGGAGATCGTCTGCACGGTGATCGACAGCCGGGGCCAGGAGGCCAGCGAGACCCTGCAGATCACGGTGCTGCCTTATGCGGAGCCCCGGCTGACTGAGGTGACGGTGTTCCGCTGCGACAGTTTGGGAGACCCTGCGGACGACGGGCAGTACTATTCGGCGAAGGGGAAGGCACTGTTCTCGTCTCTCAGCGGGCAGAACAGCATCAGCCTGAGCGCGGCTCACAAGAGGACGGACGCCGCGTCCTACGGGACGGAGACGACGCTGCAGAACGACACGGCCCTGGTGATCGGGACCATCTCGCCGGACTACAGCTACCAGGTGCGCCTGAAAGTGACGGACGTATTGGGGAACAGCGCCCAGGTGATCGTTGCGCTGGCGACCCAGCACTGGGCCATGAAGTTCCGCCCAGGGGGCATGGGCGTGGGATTCGGCAAGGCACCGGAGCACGACAACTGCATCGAGCTGCCGACCGGCTGGGTGATCCGCATCGGGAACACCGTGGTGGTCAGCGAATGAGGAGGGAAAGGATATGATCCATGTAAACGTGCGGGAGCGGGACGCAGCGGCCCACGCGACGGAGCCCATCACCTCCGGCAGCGTGGGGCTGGCGGTCAGCTTCCGTTTTTCGGAGGACTGGGACGGAATGGCCAAGGCCGCCCTCTTCAAAGGGAGCGGGACGGCCGTGGACGTGGAGCTGACCGCTCGCCGGCGGGCACCTGAAGATCGGCGTGTACGGCACGGGGAATCAGGGGCAGCGGGTGACGCCCACCGTCTGGGCGGACGCCGGGCAGATCTTCGAAGGCGCGGAGCCGTCAGAGATCGAGCCGACACCGGCAACCGAGAGCCTGGTGCAGCAGGTGCTGGAGGCGGCGGAGACCGCGGTCGAAGCGGCAGAGAGCGCAGAGTCAATCGCACAGGGCATCCGGGACGACGCCGACAGCGGCGCTTTTGACGGCGAAGAAGGGGCCAGCGCCTACGAGCTTGCCGTGGAGCATGGCTACAGCGGCACCGAGGAGCAGTGGCTCCAGAGCCTACAAGGCGAAGACGGGGCCAGCGCCTACGAGATCGCGGTGGAACATGGCTACACCGGCACCGAGGAGCAGTGGCTGGAGAGTCTGCACGGACAGGACGCAACGGTTGACGCCACACTGTCCAACGAAGGCGAGGCGGCGGACGCCAAAGCAACCGGTGCGGGCATCAGCGCAGCCCAGCATAAAGGCGACTACGCGCTGAAATTC
>CACYLY010000067.1 GCA_902775355.1 Oscillospiraceae bacterium | reverse complement strand
CGACACGCATGGGGGGATTGTGAAGGGGGGAGGGTATGCCCCCCTTCACGTTCAATCTTGCAAAAATGGAAACTTTTTCGGAAGTTTCCATTTTTGCCTCTCAAGCTGTCGACACTTTGTCGACAGCTTGAGAGGCAGCCTGCATTCGCAGGCTGCCTTGTTTCTTGATTCGATTCACGCGCTGAGGGCCGGAGGCGGGAAGAGCTCCCCTTCCTCTACCAGGGCGGTGGGGCCGGTGAGGAGCAGGTCCCGGACCCGCTTGCCCTCCCGGCGAAGCCGGACGCTGAGCCGTCCGCCGGGCATCTCGATCTCCGCCCGGTCCCCGGGGATCCGGCCCCGTAGGATCAGGCTCGCCGCGATGGCGCCGCAGCCGGTGCCGCAGGCCAGGGTGAAGTCCTCCACGCCCCGCTCGAAGGTGAGGGCCCGGACGCGATCCTCCCCGACGAGGCACACGAAGCTGACGTTGGCCCCTTTGGGGAAGACCGGATTGTGCCGCAGGGCCCGGCCACGCTCCCGCAGAGCGTCGATGTCCCGGAAGGCGGAGGCGGGCACCTCCACCACGGCGTGGGGCAGGCCCGGATCGCCCAGCTCCACATAGGAGCAGAAGCCCTCTCCGGTGCTGCGCAGCAGATCCACCACCGATGGATCCGGCAGGCGGACCTCGTAGCGCTCCTCGTCGATGCGCCGGGCGGCGATCAGCCCCGCCTGCGCCCGGAAGCGGATGCGCTCCGGGTCCCGGCAGAGGCCGTGCTCCAGCCCGTAGCGGGCCACACAGCGGGCGCCGTTGCCGCACATCTCGCCGGTGGAGCCGTCGGAATTAAAAAAGTCCATGGCGAAGTCCGCCGAGGGGTCCCGCTTCAGGACGATCATGCCGTCCGCCCCGGGGCCGCTGAGGGGGGAGCAAAACCACTGGGCGAGATCGCGGAGATTCTCGCCCTGGAGTTCGCCGTGCAGGTCTTCAAGAATGAGGAAGGAGTTGCCTGCACCGTGCATTTTGGTATAGTGCATCAGAGGTCATCCACGCCCTGGTCCCGGCGCAGCTTCTTCTGCAGCCAGTCCTTGCCGTCGTTGAAGCGGGAGACGATGAAGGAGGCCACATAGTCGCCGGCGGCGTTGACCATGGTGGCGGGGGGATCCACCAGGTCGCCGATGGCCTGAGCGATGGGGAAGGCGATGGGCAGAGCCTGGGGGAAGAACAGGGAGCAGAGCACCAGCTCGCCGGTGCCGCCGCCGCCGGGAATGCCGGACATGGCAACGGAGGAGACGGTGGCCACGATGATGGCCAGGATGGCGTCGGCGGAGTTGAAGTTCATGCCGAACATGCCGAAGAGGAAGGCCACCTTGATGATGGCGCTCATGCCGGAGCCGTCCATGTTCATGGTGGCGCCCATGGGCAGCACGATGTCGGTAACGTCCTTGGAGATGCCGGTGTCCTCGGAGACTTCCATGTTGGTGGGGATGGTGGCCACGCTGGAGCAGGTGCCGAAGGCCACGGCCGCCGGGCGGAACAGATGCTGGAACATGACCTTGACGGCGCCCTTGCCGCCGCCGAAGCGGGCGTAGAGCGGGAAGATCAGGAACATGTAGGCGAAGGAGACGATGTAATAGAGGATGATGGCCTTGGCGTAGTTGGTCATCAGGTCCGTGCCGTGCTGGGCCACCAGGGCGGCGAAGAAGCCGAAGAAGCCGATGGGGGCGTAGTAGCTGATGATCTTGATGACCTTCATCAGCACGTTGGTGATCTCCTCCAGCAGCTGAGCGACCTTGGTCTCCTTCCCGCCGCACATCTGCACGCCGAAGCCGAAGAAGATGCCGGCGATGATGAGCTGCAGGATGGAGCGGCGGCTCCAGAGCTCGGGGAAGTCAGACTTGGTGAAGAAGCCCACGATCATCTCGCCGGCGCTCATGGCTTCCTTCTCCTCGGCGGTGAAGACGGGGTCGCCGATGTACACGGGGACGAAGCGGACGATCACATACATGATCACCGAGGCGATAATGGTGGTGCACATGAAGGTCACCACGGTGGTGCCCATGAGCTTGCCGGCGCGCTTGGCGCTCTTCATGTTGGCGATGGCGGAGGAGATGGAGAAGAACACCATCGGGACCACCACGCAGAACATCATGTTGATGAACAGGGTGCCCAGAGGCTCCAGGACGGCGGCGCCCTCCCAGAAGCGGCCCACCAGGCAGCCGGCCACGATGCCGATGATCATCGTAAAGAAGAACCAGTTGTTTTTGAGGAATTTAGCCATGAGAATTGCCTCCCTTTTTGATTTCCGTTCCATATTATACACGATCAGAATACACAGTAAATTGCGATTGATGCTTGAAACCTTGCAAAAAGTGCGGTATGATAAGAACCCGTAGGGAGGCATGCCCTCATGCCTCCGGGAAATATGGGAAAACCGCGGAGCGATCAGGGGATCGCTCCCTACGGGAGGGGACCCGTAGGGAGGCATGCCCTCATGCCTCCGATACGAGGAGGAGATCAGATGAATGATTATCCAAATAGAAAGTGGCCTCGATTGAGGGGGTATGACTATTCTTCCGAAGGGTTCTATTTTCTTACGATTTGCACAGAAGGAAGAAAATGTCTGTTATCAACGGTAGTCCAGACCGAGAATTCTGCGGCGGTTGTTAAGCTGTCAAAATATGGAGAAATCGCAGAAAGCTATCTTTTGAGCATGGAGGGCATAGACAAGTATGTAATCATGCCCAATCATATTCACCTGATCCTTCACAAGACGAATGGAAAGCCAATTACGTCTGATGTTCGTTCTTTTAAGGGGCTGGTGACAAAGAAGCTCGGGAAAAGCATCTGGCAGGACTATTATTTTGATCATGTGATCCGTGATAAGGAAGACTATCTGACAAAATGGAATTATATAGAAAACAACCCGGCAAAATGGATAGACGATGAATATCATCCGTAGGGAGGCATGCCCACATGCCTCCGGAAAATATGGGAAACCCGCGGAGCGATCAGGGGATCGCTCCCTACGGGAGGGGACCCGTAGGGAGGCATGCCCACATGCCTCCGGAAATATGGGAAACCCGCGGAGCGATCAGGGGATCGCTCCCTACGGGAGGGGACCCGTAGGGAGGCATGCCCACATGCCTCCGGGAAAGGGGAAAGACGACGGAGCGATCAAGGGATCGCTCCCTGCGGGAGGGGACCCGTAGGGAGGCATGCCCTCATGTCTCCGGGGAAGGGGAAAGACGACGGAGCGATCAGGGGATCGCTCCCTACGGGAGGGGACCCGTAGGGAGGCATGCCCACATGCCTCCGGAAAATATGGGAAAACCGCGGAGCGATCAGGGGATCGCTCCCTACGGGAGGGGACCTGTAGGGAGGCATGCCCACATGCCTCCGGGAAAGGGGAAAGACGACGGAGCGATCAGGGGATCGCTCCCTACATCTTGTTTTCGAGGAACGACATGGACAAGCGAAGCTATACCCGGGAGGGTTATCTGCATGAGAATTACCGCTACTTTCACCTGCGGGACACCGCGGGCCAGGAGCGGGACTTCCACTTTCATGACTTTGACAAGATCGTGCTGCTGCTCTCGGGCCGGGTCAACTACCTGGTGGAGGATCAGAGCTACCAGCTGCGGCCCTGGGACCTGCTGCTGGTAAAGCACCACACCATCCACAAGGCGCTGATCGACCGCTCCGAGCCCTATGAGCGCATCATCGTCTACCTGGACCGGCAGTTTTTCGACCGGGCCCTGCCCGGGGCCAGGCTCATGGACTGCTTCGAGACCGCGGACCGGAGCCGCCGCTATCTGCTGGTGCCCGACGGGGAGCAGCGGGCGGAGCTGGGGGAGACCCTGCGTTCCTTTGAGCTGAACCGGGAGGACAGCCGCTTCGGCGCCGAGGCCATGCGGGACACCCTGATGATGCAGATCCTGATCCAGATCGGCCGCATGGCCCCGGCGGCGCCGGAGCGCAGCGAGCAGGCCGATCCCAAGATCCGCCAGGTCCTCTCCTATATCAACGAGCACCTGACGGAGGAGCTGACGGTGGAGCAGCTTTCCGAGCAGGTCTATCTGAGCCGCTATCATTTTATGCGGCTTTTCAAGGCGCAGACCGGCAGCACCGTCCACGCCTGGGTGCGGCAGAAGCGCCTGCTCTGCGCCGCCCGGCTGATCCGGGAGGGGGTGCCCGCGGTCAAGGCCGCCGCGGACAGCGGCTTCGGGGACTATTCCGCCTTCCACCGGGCCTTTCGGGAGAGCTTCGGCATCGCGCCGGGGGAGCTGAAAAAGTGAACAGAGAACAGGGAACGGAGATTAGAGAAAAGATACATATATCTCTATATCGGAGAAAGAGGAAGAGAAACACGAAAACCGGCACGGTCATTCGACCGTGCCGGTTTTCGTGTTGTTGAAGGGGGGATTACTGCAGCTTCTCCAGGTACTCCACGATGCGGCGCACCGTGTAGAGCTGGGCGGCGTCCTCGTCGGAAATGGCGATGCCGAACTCGTCCTCCAGGGACATGATCAGCTCCACCACGTCCAGAGAATCGGCGCCGATGTCGTCGATCAGGTTGGTGTCCATGGTGATGGACGCGGGGTCCATGTCGAACTGCTGGGCCAGGGCCGCCTGCACTTTTTCAAAAATCATAGTATACCTCCGATGTGCTGTGCGCACTGATTTGACGTTCTCTCAGGCCCACTCGCGGCTCTGAGGCTTGTTGGACTTGGGGGTCTCGGGCTTGACGTAGGAGACCACCACGCGGCGGTTGGGCTCCACGCCGGTGGAGCTGGTGGTGACGCCCTCGTAGTTCTGCAGGGCGGTGTGGATCACGTGCCGCTCATAGCTGTTCATGGGCTCGAAGGCCATGCTGCGCTTGTACTTGAGGACCTTCTCGGCCATCTTCCGGGCGGAGTGGGCCAGGGATTCCTCCCGCTTGCTGCGGTAGCCCTCGGCGTCCACGCTGATGTGCATGTGCTTGTCGTTGTCCTTGTTCACGGCGTAGTTGGTCAGGTGCTGGATAGCGTCCAGGGTCTCGCCCCGGCGGCCGATGATGGCGCCCATGCTGTCCCCGACCAGGTTCACGCCGATCCCGCCGTTCTCCCGGCGGCGGACCTGGATCTGGGCCTTGACGCCCATGTGCTCCAGCAGGCCGCTCAGGAAGCTGCGGATCTCCTCAAACTCGGCCTCCTCGTCCTCGGGAGCGAGGGGCTGGACCGGATTCTCGGCCTTCGGCTGCTTTTCGGGCTTGGGGGCCTTCTCGGGCTTGGGCTGCTTTTCCGGCTTGGGCTGCTTCTCGGGCTTGGGCTGCTTTTCGGACTTCTCCGGCTTCTCCGGCGCTTCCGGCTGCTGCGGCCGCTCGGGCTTTACGGGCTCTTCGGCCTTTACCGGCGCGGGGGCGGGAGCCGGCTCCTCCGGCACCTCGTAGCCCACCCGGACCCGGGCCGGAGCGGCGCCGAAGCCCAGAAAACCGGACTTGGGCAGCTGCAGGACCTCCACTTCCACTTCCTCGCGCTCCAGGTGCAGCTCGGCAAGAGCCGCGGCGATGGCGTCGTCCGTGGTGCGGCCGGTCTTTTCGATGTATTTCTTCATGTGTCAGTGTACTCCTTATTCCTGCTCGTTGGCAGGGCTGTCGTCCTCCACGCTGTAGTCGATGGAGTCCTGCCCCTCGGACGCCAGCGCGGCGGCCAGGGTGGCCTCCTCGGCGTTCTCGGGATTCTCGAAGCGATCGGGAACGTAGGCGCGGCCCCGGGCATAGCGGCGGTTGCCGACCTGGGAGGCGGGCTTCTCCGTCTCCTTGATGCCCAGGCGCTCCCGGCGAGCGGCGCGCTCGTCCCGCGCGGCGGCGGCCTTGCGCTCCTCGTTCTTCTGCTTTTCGCTGGCCTGGAGCTTCTTCTTGCTGGTGTTGGTGTTGACCTCGGTCTTGCCCTCGGCCTTCAGGCGCTCGGTCTCCTCCCGCTTGGCCTCCAGCTCCTTCTCCCGCTCGCTGCGGGCGGCCAGACGCTCCGCGTCCTCGATCTCCAGCTGCTTCTTGTAGTGCTTGGTCAGGAAGAAGTCGCGGATCATGGCGAAGAGGCTGTTGGCCATCCAGTAGACGCCCATGGCGGCGGGCATCATGAAGCAGAAGACCAGGCTCATCGCCGGCATCATGATGTTCATGCTCTTGCCCATGCCCTGGCTGGCGGCGTCCTGCTGGGCGGTGCTGGGGTTGGTGGCGTTGGCGACCTTCATGCTCAGCCAGGACAGGCCCGCGCAGAGCAGGGGGATCAGGAACAGGCCCAAGGCGGCCCAGGTCCAGGGGCCGGCAAGGATGGTGCGCCAGTTGGGCGTGTCGCCCAGGTTGAGGCCCAGGACGTTCATATTGATATCCAGCAGGCCGGCGTCTTTCATGCTTTGGGGGATCTCGGCCCAATGCTCATGGGCCAGGTTCGCCAGGATGATCTCCTTATAGTAGGAAGCACGGGTGCCCAGACCCGCGATCTGATCGGCGAACTGCGTGCTCAAATTCTCCACCACGGAGGGAGCGCGCATCATGTAGGTTATGGGGGTGCTGATGATCCGGTACAGAGGGATCAGCAGGAACAGCGGCAGCAGGGACCAGAGGCAGCCGCCCAGGGGGGTGACGCCCTCCTCCTGGTAGAGCTTCTGCAGCTCGGCGTTGAGCTTTTGCTGGTTGCCCTCGTGGCGGCGCTGGAGTTCCTGGATCCGGGGCTGCAGGCGGGTGGTGCGCATCATGCTCTTCTTGCTCTTGGCCATGAAGGGCGTCAGCACCAGGTTCACCAGGAAGCTGAACAGGATCAGGGACAGGCCGTAATTGCCGGTCAGCTCATAGAGAAAGACCATGACCTTGGCAAAGGGCCAGGTGACGATTTCCCGGAAGGACATAGTTTCGACTCCTTTTCGAAGGGTTTTCCTTTCCTTTACGGAACGGGATCGTAGATGCCGCGCTTTCCTTTATAAAAAGGATGGCAGCAGCAGATTCGCTTCAGGGCCAGCCAGCTCCCCTTGAGGGCGCCGTATTTTTCGATGGCCTGGAGCGCGTACTGGGAGCAGGTGGGGCGGAAACGACAGCAGGGCTGGCGATAGGGGGAGATGTGCTTCTGATAGAAGCGGATGAGGGCGAGAAGCAGCTTTTTCATGCCTGCGTCTCCTTTTTCAGGAGGCCCAGCTTGTCACAGGACGCCAGAAAGGCCCCCTGCAGCTTGGGAAAGGGCGCGTCCAGCGCCCGGGAGCGGGCCACCAGGACAATGTCCCATCCCGGGAGCAGCCGCGGGGCGTTGAGACGCACGGTCTCCCGCAGGCGGCGGCGGATCCGGTTGCGGACCACGGCGTGGCCCAGCTTCACAGACACGGTATAGCCCAGACGGGTCTCCCCCGTCCGGTTTCGCCGGCAGTAGAGCACCATATAGGGGTTCGCCGCGCTCTTGCCCTTGGCATACAAGCGCCTGAAATCACTGTTCTTTTTCAGGGTGCACCGTTTTTTCATTTCCGACAATACGCCTTAAGGGCGGATCGCTCCGCCCTGAAAACCATATGGATGCTGTCAAATGTTCCGACCCTGCTCACGGGTGCGAGGGGATCAGTAGCTGAGCTTGGCTCTGCCCTTGGCTCTGCGGCGGGCGAGGACCTTGCGGCCGTTGGCGGTCTTCATTCTCTTGAGAAAACCGTGCTCTTTCTTGCGCTGGCGCTTCTTGGGCTGATAGGTACGAAGCATTTTTTGCACTCCTTTCCGGATTATTCTTTTGGCCTGCCCGCTCTCGGGCGGACAGGTCTACTCAACATCGCGCCGAAGTCGGCGCGAAGTAGTTGACAAAACAGGCGACGGACAGGCCGTCGAGCAAATATTATAACCGAAGAAAGCCCGCTCTGTCAACAAAAATTTCCCCTTCAAGCATCTTGGGGCCCCGGCTTCCCGGGGCCCCAAGGGCTTGTATAAAGCTTGTCTTCAGCGGGCGTTGTACTTCTGGATGGCGATGGCCAGGACCTCCATGGCCCGCGCCAGCTTTTCCTTCTCCAGCACGTAGGCCATGCGCACCTCGTTGATCCCCTTGCCCGGCGTGGCGTAGAAGGCCTTGCCGGCGGCGAACATCAGGGTGTCCCCATGGTCGTCGAACTCGGTGAGAAGCCACTGCTGGAACTTCTCCGCGTCGTCCACGGGCAGGGCGGCCATCACGTAGAAGGCCCCCTGGGGCACCTCGCAGACCACGCCGGGGATCTTCCGCAGGCCGCGGATCAGGGTGTCCCGCCGGGACACGTACTCCTTGCGCATGGCGTCGAAATAACTGTTGTCCACCGTATAGAGGGCGGCGGCTGCCAGCTGGTCCACCGTGGGGCTGCTGAGGCGGCTCTGGGCGATCTTCATGGCGTGGCCCAGGAGCTCCCGGTTGCGGGAGATCAGCACGCCGATCCGGGCGCCGCAGGCGGAGAAGCGCTTGGACACCGAGTCGATGACGATGAGGTTCTCCTCATAGCCCTCGAACTGCAGGGCGCTCAAGAGAGGCTCGCCGTTATACACGAACTCCCGGTACACCTCGTCGCAGATGATGAACAGGCCGTGCTCTTTGGCGATGTCCAGCATCAGCTGCAGCTCCTGCCGGTTGATGACGCAGCCGGTGGGATTACCGGGATTGGTGATCATGATGGCGCGGGTGTGCTCGTTGATGCAGGCCTCCACCCGCTCGCGGATCGCGTAGCGGTAGCCCTCTTCCGGGCAGGTGGTCAGGGGATGGACCCGGGCGCCGGTGAGATTGGTGATGGTGGCGTAGTTGGGATAATAGGGTTCGGGGATGACGATCTCGTCCCCCTCGTCCAGGATGGAGGCCAGCGCCATGGTCAGCGCCTCGCTGCCGCCGGTGGTGCCCAGCAGCTCCTCCCGGCTCAGCTCCACGCCGATGCCGGCATAGTAGCGCCGCACCGCGTCCAGATATTCCGGCAGGCCGCCGGAGGGGGCGTAGGACAGGACCGGCTGGTCAAAGCCCCGGAGCACTTCGAAGAAGGGGCGCGGCGTGGGCAGATCCGGCTGGCCGATGTTCAGGCGGAAGATGTTCAGACCCCGCTCGCTGGCCCGCTCGGCCACGGCGGCGAACTTTCGCATGGGAGAAAGGCTGCACTTTTCTATTTTGGACGAAAATTTCATCACTTGCTCCTCCTTGTTTTATGGGCAGGCGTTCACCCCCGCCGGGGCCGGCCTCCTGCTCAGGCGCCAACTATCACCATATCACAAACCGGGCCCGACTGCAAGGGAGATTTGCGCTTTCCGGGGAATGGAGGAATGACGGAATGAAAAAATGAAGGGATGAAGAAATGAAGGGATGAAGAAATAAAGGGACGCCGCGCCCGTCCTTGCCCGCAGGGGCCCGGCCATGGGCTCCTCGGCGGCCCGCGGATCTGCGCCAACGCCCGCCCACCCCTGTACGGGCTGGCGCCCCCGACAGCCTGTTTGCGGAGCGATCAGGGGATCGCTCCCTACGCGCCCCGCCGTCCCGCGCNNNGCCCCCGACAGCCTGTTTGCGGAGCGATCAGGGGATCGCTCCCTACGCGCCCCGCCGTCCCGCGCCCGCGCCCGTAGCGCCGAGCATTGCTCGGCGTCGCCCCACCCCGCACTTGCAAGGGCGGCGCGTCTTTGGTACAATATCCCCGAAAGAACGACAAGGCCCCCGGAGCCTTTTTCGGGGGCGGACGGAAGGAGGCGCTGGGATGCTGCGCTTGATCATCGGCAAGGCCGGCACCGGCAAAACGGCGGCCATCTACCGGGAACTCCGCCGCTCCGTGGAGCGGGGGGAGAGCCGGCGGATGCTGCTGGTGCCCGAGCAGTACAGCCACGAGGCAGAGCGGGAGCTCTGCGGCGTCTGCGGAGACGCCCTGTCCCGCACGGCGGAGGTGCTGAGCTTCACGGGCCTGGCCCGGCACATGGCCCAGGAGCACGGGGGCCTGGCCGCCCCGCTGCTGGACAAGGGCGGGCGGCTTCTGTGCATGGCCCTGGCCCTGGACGCCGTGGGGCCGCACCTGCAGATCTACGGCGCGGCCCGGCAGAGAGCCGAGCTGCAGAGCATGCTGCTGCAGGCGGTGGACGAGCTGAAGAGCGCCTGCGTGGGTCCCGAGGAGCTGAACGAGGCGGCGGAGCGCTGCAGCGACGGGCTGGACCGGAAGCTGCGGGACATGGCTCTGATCCTCTCGGCCTACGACGCGGTGGTCTCCAACGGCCATGCCGACCCCTCGGACCGGCTGAGCCTGCTGGCCCGGCAGATCGACGAGGGGGCCATGGGGCCGGAGGACCGGGTCTATGTGGACGGCTTTCTGGACTTCACCGCCCAGGAGCAGGCGGTGCTGGCCGCCATGCTGCGCCGAAAGGTGGAGCTGACCGTGTGCCTGACCCTGGACGAGCCCCGGGGGGAAGAGGAGATCTTCGCCCTGAGCCGGGCGGCCTTCCGGAAACTCACGGCGGCGGCCCGGGAGCTGGGGGAGACGCCAGAAGTCCTGCGCCTGGAGAGCACGGAGGGCCGGGACCCGGCTCTGCGGTTCTATATCGACGAGCTTTTCCGCTACGGCGGCGGGCGCAGCGAACTGGATGGCAGCGCCATCCGCCTGGGCTTTGCCGAGAGCATCCCCGCCGAGTGCGAGGCCGCCGCGGCCCGGATCCTGGCGCTGGTGCGGGACGGGGGCTGCCGCTGGCGGGACATCGCCGTGGCGGTCCGGGGCTTCGAGGACTACCGCAGCAGCCTGGAGAGCGTCTTCCGCGTCTACGGCATCCCCCTTTTCGTCGCCCGGCGCAGCGCCCTGCTGCAAAAACCCCTGCCCGCCCTCATCTCCCTGGCCTATGAGATCACCCAGGGCGGCTGGGACGTGGACGACATGATCAGCTACCTGGGCACGGGCCTCACGGGTCTGACGACCGAGGAATGCGACCTGCTCTCCGACTACATCTATAAATGGCAGCTCCGAGGCAGCGCCTGGGAATGGGAAAAGGACTGGCGCCAACACCCGGAGGGCTACGGCGCGGAATATACCGAGGAGACCGAGCGCCGCCTGGAGGAGATCAACGCCCTGCGCCGCCGGGTGGCGGAGCCCCTGCTGCGCTTTGCCCGCCGCGGCGCCGAGGGCCACAGCGCCGTGGAGCAGGCCCGGGCCCTGGCCGCCCTGCTGGAGGAGCTGCGCCTGCCGGAGCAGCTGGAGCGCCGGGCTGCCGCCCTGGAGGCGGACGGCCGGGAGGAGCTGGCCGGGGAGACCCGGCAGCTCTGGGAGCTGACGGTCTCCGCTCTGGAGCAGTGCGCCGCCCTGCTGGGGGAGACGGAGAGCAGCGCCGAGAGCTTCGGCAAGCTCTTGCCCCACATGCTCTCCCAATACGACATCGGGCTGATCCCCGTGTCTCTGGACCGGGTCTCCGCCGGGGACTTCGACCGGATGCGCCGCCGGCGTCTGAAGCACCTGCTGGTGCTGGGCTGCTGCGAGGGCCGCCTGCCCATGACCCGGGAAGGCGCCGGCGTCTTCTCCGACGAGGAGCGGGAGGAGCTGCTGGAGCTGTCCATCGACCTGGGGGCCGGGGACAGCGAGCTCTGGCGGGAATTCGCCCTGATCTACAACTGCCTGAGCCTGCCCTCTCAGGGGCTGTGGCTCAGCTATCCTCTCTGCGACCATGAGGGGGAGAGCCTGCGCCCGGCCTACGTCTACGAGCGGGCGAAGAGCCTCTTCGGCCTGAAGCCGGAGCGGCTGGCGCTGGACGCCGCCCGGATCTCGGCCCCGGGCCCGGCCCTGGGGCTTGCGGCCCAGAGCCTCCAGAACCCCCGGCCCGCGTCGGCCGCGGCGGCGGACTATTTCCGCAAAACCGCCCCGGAGCGCTTCGGGAAGCTGGAGCGGGCCGCCGCCGGCACCCGGGGGAAGCTCTCCCCGGCGGCGGTGGAGGCCCTCTACGGCCGGCGGCTCTATCTCAGCGCCTCCCGGATCGACCGCTTCGCCTCCTGCCGCTTCTCCTACTTCTGTCAGTACGGCCTGAAGGCCAAACGCTACGAGCCCCTGGGCTTCCAGCCGCCGGAGATCGGCACCTTCATCCACGCGGTGCTGGAGAACGTGGCCCGGGAGGTCAAGGGCCTGGGCGGCTTCGCCCAGGTGGACGACGAGAAGGTCAAGGCCCTCACCGCCGCCGCCGTGGCGGACTACGTCCACAAGGAACTCAACGATTTTCAGGAGAAATCCGCCCGCTTCCGGCACCTGTTCCAGCGGCTCTGCGCCGATGCGGAGCAGATCGTGCTGGACGCCGCCCGGGAGCTGCGCCGCTCGGACTTTGAACCCCTGGACTTCGAGCTGGACTTCTCCAAGGCCCGGGATATCCGCCCCCTGGAGCTGGGCGAGGGGGAGGGCGCCATGACTCTCACCGGCATCGCCGACCGGGTGGACGGCTGGGTCCATCAGGGCAGGCTCTACCTGCGGGTGGTGGACTACAAGACCGGGAAAAAGAGCTTCTCCCTGTCGGACGTGTGGTACGGCATGGGACTGCAGATGCTGCTGTACCTCTTCGCTCTGGAAAACGACGGGGAGAGCCGCTACGGCCAGCCCATCGTGCCGGCTGGGGTCATGTATCTGCCGGCCCGGGCCCAGCTGCAGAGCGTGGACGCGGGGGCCGACGATGAGACCGTGGCCAAAAAGCACGCCGAGGCCCTGCGCCGCAGCGGCCTGGTGCTGAACGACCCGGAGCTGCTGGAGGCCTGGGAGAAGGGGGAGGACAAGCGCTACATCCCCGTAAAGTTCAACGCCAAAAAAGGCGTCGCAAGCGGGAGCGTGGCGGATCTGGAGGGCATGGGCCGCCTCTCCCGGCACCTGAGGCTCAGCCTGACCCGGATGGCCGGGGAGCTGCACCGGGGCAGCATTGCCGCCGATCCCTACTACCGCAGCCAGCAGGAGATCGCCTGCCTGCGCTGCGATTATCTGGAGGCCTGCTATTTCAGCGACGGGGAGGACGGCGAGAGCTGCCGCTATCTCCCCCGGCTCAAGGACGACAAGGTCTGGGAGCTGCTGCGGGAGGAGGACGAGAGCCATGCCTGAATTCAAAGCCACCGAGGCCCAGCGGGCCGCCATTGAGAGCCGGGGCAGCGCCGTGCTGGTCTCCGCCGGCGCGGGCAGCGGCAAGACCCGGGTCCTCACCGAGCGGCTTTTGCGCCGCATCTGCGATCCGGAGCAGCCCGTGGACCTGGACCGTTTCGTCATCATCACCTTTACCCGGGCCGCCGCCGGGGAGCTGCGGGGCCGGATCATGCAGGAGCTGGCCGCGGCTCTCTCCCGGGACCCGGGCAACCGCCGGCTCCGTCGGCAGAGCGCCCTGGTCCGCCGGGCCCAGATCGGCACCATCGACAGCTTCTGCACCGCCTTTCTGCGGGAGTTCAGCCACATGGCCGGCATCGGGCCGGACTTTGCCGTGCTGGACGAGCAGCGTGCCGCCGCCATGAAGGCCAAGGCCCTGGAACGGGTGCTGGAAGCGCGCTACGAGCAGGCGGACAAGCACCCGGGCTTCCTCCTGCTGGCGGACACCGTGGGCGCCGGGCGGGACGACCGGCGGCTGGGCGACCTGGTGCTGGAGCTCCACAGGAAAATGCAGTGCCACGCCCGGCCCGATCTCTGGGCCCGGGGGCAGCGGGAGGCCCTGCGTGCCGAGGCCTCCGATGTGGGCGAGACGGCCTGGGGCCGGGAGATCCTGGACCGGGCCGCCGAGACGGTGAGCTTCTGCGCCGGGGAATTTGAAAAGCTCCTGGGCCGGATCCGCTCGGAGCCCGCCATCGCCAAGGCCTGGCTGGAGGGCTATGCCGAGACCGCCGACGCCCTGCGGGAGCTGGGCCGCTGCCTGACCCTGGGCTGGGAAAGGGCCCGGGCCTGCTTCCCCATCCCCTTCCGGATGGGCACCCTGCGCGCTTCGCCGGACAAGGCGCTCAGCGACAGCCTGAAGGAGCGGCGGGAGGCCTGCAAAAAGCTGGTGGAAAAGCTGGAGAAGACCTTCTCCCAGTCCTCCGCGGAGCTGCTGCGGGACCGGGAGCTCTGCGCCCCGGCCATGGAGGCCCTGCTGGACCTGACGGAGGACTTCGACCGGGCCTTCACCAAGGCCAAGCAGCGGGCCAACCTCCTGGATTACGCGGATCTGGAGCATCTGTGCGCCAGGCTCCTGCTGGAGGAGGACGGCTCCCCCACGGCGCTGGCCCTGCAGGTCCGGGACCGCTGGGAGGAGATCCTGGTGGACGAGTACCAGGACGTGAGCCGGGTCCAGGACGATATCTTCCGGGCCCTGTCCCGGGACGGGAGCAATCTCTTCCTGGTGGGGGACGTGAAGCAGTCCGTCTACCGCTTCCGCCTGGCGGACCCCTGCATCTTTACCGAGAAATACGACGCCTTCAGCCCCTGGGAGCAGGCCGCGCCGGGTCAGGCCCGGCGGATCCTGCTGCGGGAGAATTTCCGCTCCCGGCGGGAGATCCTGGACGCGGCCAACGCCGTGTTTTCCCGCTGCATGTCCCGCCGGCTGGGAGACATCGACTACGACGACGAGGCGGCCCTGCGCTTCGGCGCCCGGGACTATGCGGGCGCCGTCCCCGTGCCGGAGCTGCTGCTTCTGCGGCTGAGCCCGGAGGGGGGCGAGGAGGAAGCGCCGGACAAGCAGGCCCAGGAGGCCGCCCTGGTGGCGCGGAAGATCCGGGAGCTGATGAGCGAAGGGATCACCGTCCAGACCGGGGAAGGCCCCCGGCCCCTGGAATACGGGGACATCGCCGTCCTGCTGCGCAGCGCCAACAACGTGGGGCCCGTCTACCGGCGGGAGCTCCTGCGGCTGGGCATTCCAGTGGGCTTCGGCCAGGGGGACGGCTTCTTCCGGGCCGCCGAGGTCTCGGCGGTGATGTCGATGCTGGCCGTGCTGGACAATCCCCATCAGGACATCCCCCTGATCGCGGTGCTGCGCTCCCCGGCCCTGGGCTTCGACGCGGACACCCTTTCCGCCATCCGCGCCAGCGCTCCGGAAGCGGACTTCTACACGGCGCTGGAGACCTGGTCCCGGGACAACGAAAGGGGCCGGGACTTTCTGGCGCTGCTGGCGCGGCTGCGCCGCCAGGCCCCGGATCTGCGCGCCTCCGAGCTCACGGAGCTGCTGCTGGAGGAGCTGGACCTGCCGGCCCTCTGCAGCGCCATGCGGGACGGGGAGCAGCGCCGGGCCCGGCTCATGGAGCTGCTGGAGCTCTCAGAGCGCTTTGAAAAGACCGGCTACCGGGGCCTGCACCGCTTCGTGCTCTGGCTCCGCCGCATGGCTGAGAAGGGGCAGGAGCCGTCCCTGGGCGAGGAAAACGTCTCGGCGGTGCACATCCTGTCCATCCACAAGTCCAAGGGCCTGGAGTTCCCGGTGGTCATCCTCAGCGACTTGTCCCATCAGTTCAACAAGCAGGATACCAGCGGCACGGTCCTGGTGCACCCGGAGCTGGGCCTGGGACCCAAGATCACGGACCTGAAGCGGCGGGTGGAGTATCCGGGACTGGCCCGCAGCGCCGTGGCCCTGCGCCTGGAGCGGGAGAGCCTTTCCGAAGAGCTGCGGGTGCTCTACGTGGGCATGACACGGGCCAGGGAGCGGCTCTTCCTCACCGCCGGCAGCAAGGACCCGAAAAAGCTGCTGGAAAAAGCCGAAAACATGGCGGATACGCCCATGGCGCCGGCGCTGCTGGCCAGGGTCCAGAGCCCCGTCGGCTGGCTGCTGGCCGCGGCCAGGGCCGACGGGGAGGAGCATCTGCGCGTCCGGATCTGCGAGGGCGAGGAGAGCGAGAGCGCCGCAGAGGAGCTGGGGGAGGCCGCCCCCGATGCCGACGTGGAGCGGGAGCTCAAGCGGCGCCTTGCCTTCGTCTACCCCCACCGGGAGGCGGAGGCCCTGCCCTCCAAGCTCACGGCCACGGGCCTCAAGGACCGCTACCAGCCCGACGAGGAGGCCGTGCCTCTGACGCCGGGGACCGGCCGGCCCTTCCGGCTGCCGGATCTCAGCGGGGAGGAGAAGCCCCTGACCGCCGCGGAGCGGGGCACCGCCACCCACCTGGTGCTGCAGAACCTGGACTTTTCCAAAACCGACAGCGAGGAGACGCTGCGCGGGGAGATCCTGCGCCTGCGGGAGGCGCGCTTCCTCTCTGCCCGGGAAGCTCAGGCCGTGGACGCCGGGGCCATCCTGCGGCTCTTCGCCTCGCCCCTGGGCAAACGCCTGCGGGAAGCGGAGACGCTGCGGCGGGAATTCCGCTTCTCCCTGCTCTGCGACGCGGGGGACTTCTTCCCCGAGGCCGCGGGCGCCGGGGAGCAGGTGCTGCTCCAGGGCGTGGTGGACTGCTTCTGGGAAGAGGAGGGCGAGCTGGTCATCCTGGACTACAAGACCGACTGGGTGCGGGATCGGGCGGAGGCGGAAGAGCGGGCCAAGACCTATACGGGCCAGCTGCGCGCCTACGCCGGGGCCCTGGCGCGGATCTTCCGCAAGCCCGTCCGGGAGTGCCTGCTGTACTTCCTGCACGCGGGGGAGACGGTGGAGGTCAGTTTTTAGTTCGTAGTTCGTAGTTTTTATTTCTGGAGACGGGGGATGCGAACGCGGAGCGCGTTCGCGCCCGGCTGCTGTTCCTCCCCTGCGGGGAAGCCGAGGTATTTGCGAAAATCTCCGCCCGGGACGCAATGAGTCAAGGCGGCGTTCTTCACCTGCAGCAGGAAAACCCCGTGAAATGACCCACTGGCGACAAATGGCCAAAAATACAAAGAGGAACTCACAGATTTCGTTTCTGTGAGTTCCTCTGAGACTGTAGACAAAGTCCCCAGACAGCGTATCGACACGCATGGGGGGATTGTGAAGGGGGGAGGGTATGCCCCCCTTCACGTTCAATCTTGCAAAAATGGAAACTTTTTCGGAAGTTTC
>CACYLY010000066.1 GCA_902775355.1 Oscillospiraceae bacterium | reverse complement strand
GCGATGGAAGAGGACGCGGCGGAATAGGAATGAAGGAATGAAGGAATGAAGAAATAAAGAAATGGTAAGGCGCAGGAAAGCAAAAAGGCTTTGCCTGCGAAGATAACAACCAGGGGCGGGAGTTCATCCCGCCCCCTCAGACTGTAGACAAAGTGGGGTTACTGTCATCGCGAAGTAAGTGACCGATGTCTGCATTTTTGCCAAGGCAAAAAGCGGTGTGGCGATCCGCATCTCAAAACCTTGGAATATCAACATGCTATGCTCGCAATGACATGCTTTGGGGTTTGTCTACACACTGAGGGGCGGGATTGGATCCCGCCCCTCAGCGCTTTTTGTCTTATCCCTCAATTCCGCATTCCGAATTCCGCATTCCGAATCGGATCACCCTCTCCACATTCTCGGTGCTGTATTCGATCTGCTCCGAGAGGCGGCGGAGGTGCCCGGCGGCGTCCGGCTCCAAGCTGTCCCAAAGGACCAGCAGATCCGTCATGGCCGCGGCGTAGTCTGCCAGGGCCTCGGCGCCCAGGTCCTCCAGCCGCTCCAGCTGCCGGAAGAAGAAATACTCGTAGACCCGCTGATAGTCCGCCGCCTCCGCCGTCTCGGGCAGGGGCGCGGCTTCCAGAGCGTCCAGCTCCTTCGGCCAGTTCTGGTCGATGGGCTCGGTGGCCCGGAAGCGGCGCAGCAGCTCCCGCCGGCGCGCCTCCGTCAGCTTGGGCGTATAGCGCAGCAGCTCCCCGGGCAGGTCGATCCCCAGGCGCTCCAGCAGGCCGGAGAAATCCCTCTCCTCCCCCGTCTCCCGGCAGACGAAGCGCAGCGCGTCCTGCTCCAGCAGCAGGGCCGTGACCGCCTCGCAGCTGAGCCCCAGGCCCCAGAGCTCGTCCTCCCCCAGCTCCTGGAAAAAGCGGGGGTGCAGGGCGCAGATGTCGCAGAGGGCCTCCTCCCCCAATTCCCGGATCAGGCGGCAGAGCCCGTCCTCTTGCAGGAAGGGGCAGCGCTCCTCCCCGTCCAGGCGGAAGTGCCAGCCCTCCGCATCCGCAAAGAGCGCTTCCCGCAGGGCGTCCCCCAGCGGTCCGGACAGCTGCCGATAATATTCCGCGCTGGCCTCGTCCACGTCGATCTCCCAGCCCCTGCAGCAGCTGTGAAGGCATTCGGCGGCCCGGCAGCGGAAGGCGGGGTAGAAATCCGGAATCCAAGTGCTCATGGCCGCCTCCCCAGCTGCCAGAAGGCCACCGCGCTGGCCGCCGCCACGTTCAGAGAGTCCACCCCGTGGCTCATGGGGATGCGCACGGTATAGTCGCAGTCGGCAATGGTGTCGCTGCCCAGGCCGTCCCCCTCGGTGCCGAGCACGACGGCCAGCTTCTCCTCCGCCATGAGGGCCGGGTCGTCCACGGAGACCGCGTCTTCCCGCAGGGCCATGGCGGCGGTGCGGAAGCCCCAGCCGCGCAGCCTGCTCATCCCCGGCTCCGGCCAGTCGGCCACGCTGTCTCCCAGATAAGCCCAGGGGATCTGAAACACCGTCCCCATGCTCACCCGCACCGAGCGGCGGTAGAGCGGGTCGCAGCAGGCGGGGGTCAGCAGCACCGCGTCCATGCCCAGGGCGGCGGCGGAACGGAAGATGGCCCCCAGGTTGGTGGGGTTCATGATGTTCTCCAGCACGGCGATCCGCCCGGCCTCCCGGCAGATCTCCTCCGCCCCCGGCATGGGCCGGCGGCGCATGGCGCAGAGCACGCCCCGGGTCAGGGGAAAGCCGGTGAGCTGGGTCAGCACCGGCAGGGGCGCGGTATAGAGGGGAATATCCCCGCAGCGCTCCACCACCTCCCGGGCCTGGCCCTCGATGTGCTTGCGCTCCATCAGCAGGGACACCGGCTCCCAGCCCCCGTCCAGGGCCCGGAGGATCACGTTGGGGCTCTCGGCGATAAAGAGGCCGTTTTCGGGGTCCGCCCGGTTCACCAGCTGATTCTCCGTGAGCCGGGCGTACACGTCCAGCTCCGGGGCGGTGAAATCGGTGATTTCGATGACATTCGGCATGGCGGTCCGTCCTTTACAAACGTTTCGCTTCATTATATCCCCTCTCCCGCCCCGGCGCAAGAGCCGCGACGGGGGCAAAGTCGGAATTCGGATCCGCTTCGCGGGGACCTCATCCACCGTAAGCGGTCCCCCTTCCCCGTGCGCGGAGAAGGCTTTGCGGGTCGCCGGGGACGTCGACCCCTACAGCGGATGACGCAGCGGCGGCGCGCGCGTAGGGAGCGATCCCCTGATCGCTCCGCGGACGATGCGTCGGCGCGCACGTAGGGAGCGATCCCCTGATCGCTCCGCGGACAGGGCAAGGACCGCGGAGCTCCCCAACCGCAAGAAAAGCCGCCAAAATCTCAAATCTTAGTCTTGCATTCTCGCCTTCCCTGTGTTACAATACCCGCGCCATGAGGGAGTAACAGGCGGGCAACCGCAGAAAAATCGTCATCACGATGGCCTTTCCATCCGGTTTTTCTTGAAATTGTGAGACTCATGTATGACTTGTTTGTCGTACATGGGGTCTTTGCGGACTTTTACAGGTACGGCGGCGGGCCGTATCTGTTTTTCTTTTCTGGAGGGACTTGTATGAATTCCATGATTCTGGCGCTGATCCTCTTCGCGGTCATGTACGCGCTGCTGCTGATCTTCGCGGAGCACCGCTGGATCACCGCCCTGTCGGCGGCCCTGGTCTTCCTGGTGCTGGGCATCCTGCCCTGGCGGGAGGTCCTCGGCGCCATCAACTGGAACGTGCTGATGATGCTGGCAGGCACTATGGTCACGGTGGAGCTCTTTGTGCAGAGCAACATGCCCGCCCGCATGGCCGAAAAGCTGCTGCAGAAGGTGCCCAACGTCCAGTGGGCCGTGGTGGCGCTGAGCCTGTTCTCCGGCGTGATCTCCGCCTTTGTGGACAATGTGGCCACGGTGCTGATGGTGGCTCCCGTGGGCCTGGCCGTGGCGAAGAAGCTGAAGACCAACCCGGTGCCGGTGATCATCGCCATCGCCGTTTCCAGCAATCTGCAGGGCGCCGCCACCCTGGTGGGGGACACCACCTCCATCCTGCTGGCCGGCTATGTGAACATGAACTTCAACGACTTCTTCTGGTTCCAGGGCCGCCTCGGCATCGCCTGGGCCGTGGAGCTGGGCGCTCTGCTGACGGTGCCGGTGCTACTGTGGCTCTTCCGCCGGGAAAAGGAGAAGGTGCGGGGAGAGGTCACCGCCCAGGTCCGGGACTACGTCCCCACCTGGCTGATGATCGGGACCGTGCTGCTGCTGATCCTGGCCTCCCAGTTCGAGAACCGGCCCGAAAACACCAACGGCCTGATCTGCTGCGGCGTGGCCTTGGTAGGGCTGATCTACGAGCTG
Source organism: Oscillospiraceae bacterium (assembly GCA_902775355.1). Classification (GTDB taxonomy): domain Bacteria; phylum Bacillota; class Clostridia; order Oscillospirales; family Oscillospiraceae; genus Limivicinus. The sequence continues at coordinate 10,562 of CACYLY010000066.1, read as the reverse complement.
ATCCGCCAGAAGAACGGCAAGCTGGCCCTGGACGTGCTGAAGGCCGTGGACTACAAGACCCTGGCCCTGCTGACGGGCCTGTTTCTGGTGATCCAGGGCATCACCGAGGCCGGCGTCATCGACGCCATCGCCGACTTTCTGCAGCGCATCGGCGGCGGCTCCGTGCTGCTGACCTACACGATGATCGTGGGCTTCTCCGTGCTCTTCAGCGCCTTTATCGACAACATCCCCTATGTCGCCACCATGCTGCCGGTGGTCACCAGCCTCTCCCATCTGATGGGGATCGAGCCCTATCTCTTCGCCTTCGGCCTGCTGATCGGGGCCACTCTGGGCGGCAACATCACCCCCGTGGGCGCCTCCGCCAACATCGCCGGCATCGGCATCCTGCAGAAGGAGGGCTACAAGGTCTCCACCCGGGACTTCCTGCGCATCGGCGTTCCCTTCACCCTCATCGCCGCCGTTTCCGGCGCCCTGGTGATCTGGTTTGTCTGGGCACGATGAAGAGTGAACAGCGAACAGTGAACAGTGAACAGTGAACGGTGAACGTTGAACGGTGAAGAGAGAAGAGAAAGGAGCGCTTTGCGGAGGGCGGCGCCTTCTGCCGTCCCTTTCTGTTTTGCGACTTGAGAGGAAAGCGGGCCGCCGGAGATCATACCGGATTCCGCATTTCTTCATTCCTTCATTTCTTCATTCAGCACAAAAGCCCCGTCTTGCGCGATCTGCGCGCAAGGTGGGGCTTTTGCACTTGCAGGAACGGCGTTTTGGGGCTATAATAGTTAAGATCATTCTTTGGGAGGGCGTATCCATGAAGCTTGTCACCTTTATGCGAAAAGATCACGGCAGAGAGGAGCTGGGCATCCTGCGGGAGCAGCGGGTGCTGCCCCTGGAGGAGCTGGGCTTTTCCTTCCGGGACATGAACGACCTGATCCTGCGCGCCGGGCCCTGGGAGCGCGCCGCCATGGCCTCCGCCCGGGGTGAGGGGCTGGCCCTCTCCCAGGTCCGCCTGCTCTCCCCCATCCCCCGGCCCCTGCAGGATGTGCTCTGCCTGGGGCTCAACTATTACGACCACGCGGCGGAGGCCTCGGGCTTCTCCAAAGACGCTTTCGGCGTGGAGCTGGCCGCCCCCATCTTCTTCTCCAAGCGGGTGGGCTTTTCCCAGGGCACCGGCGCGCCCATCCCCGCCCACCGGGACCTGACGGAGAAGCTGGATTTTGAAAACGAGCTGGGCGTCATCCTGGGTCGGGACGCAGACCACGTGTCCGAGGCGGAGGCGCCGGACTATATTTTCGGCTACACCGTCGTCAACGACGTGTCTGCCCGGGAACTCCAGACCCGGCACAAGCAGTGGTACTTCGGCAAGAGCCTGGAGGGCTTCTGCCCCATGGGCCCCTGCATCCTCACCGCCGACGAGGTGGCCTTCCCGCCCAGGCTGCGCATCTGGACCACCCTCAACGGAAAGCTCCGGCAGGACAGCAACACCGGCTGCCTGATCCACGGCATCGCCGAGATCATCAGCACCCTCTCTCAGGGCATGGTGCTGCGGGCCGGGACCGTCATCGCCACCGGCACCCCCAAGGGCGTGCTCATGGGGGAGGAAAACCCCGTTTTCCTGCAGCCGGGCGACGAGGTGGTCTGCGCCATCGAGGGCATCGGAGAGCTGCGCAACACCGTGGAGTGAGCTCCCAAACTCCAACCAGAAAGAAGGCTTTGCCGTGAAGCTGAGAAAGACGATTTTGTCCCTGCTGCTGGCATTTTTGCTGCTGCTGGGCTGCGGCGCCACCGCCTTCGCCGACCCCTATCCCTTCAACCTGCTCGTGCTGGTGGGGGACACGAGCGGCACCGTGCGGGCGGCGTGGAACGAATATGAAGACAACTGCTTTCTGTCCCTCCAGGACCTGTCCACCCTGCTGAATGGCACGCCCGCGGCCTTCACCCTGGAACGCCGCTATACCGACGCGGACGGGGAGTTCTTCGCCGTCACTACCGGGCGGGATTCCGAGGCCTGGAACGGCGCCGGTCCGGCCTCGGACGGCCGCTGGACCAGCTCCCTCTACCTGAGCCGGAACCGGATCTTCGTGGACGGGGCCGAGCGGCGCTACTACACCTGCAAGAACGGCAGCGACCTGTACATGAGCCTGACGGATATCCAGCTGATGCTGGACATCCCGGCGGAATTCACCGAGGAGGGGCTGCGCTTCTTCCCGGAAGAGCGCTTCCGCCCGGACGTGCCGAAGCTGGCCGAAGCGGGCTATTTTGAGAGCTTCAGCGCCGTGCTGCTGGCCGACGCCGACAACGGCTATGTGCTCTATTCCTTCAACGCCGACAGTACCGTGCCCATCGCCAGCATCACCAAGCTCATGACCTATCTGCTGCTGGCCGAGGGGGCCCAGCGGGACCAGATATCCTTCGACGACCAGGTGACCGTCTCCGCCGAGGCCGCCGCCCTCTCCCAGGGGGCCGACGCCATGGTCTCCCTGGCCCAGAGCAGGGCCTATCCCTTCCGGGAGCTGCTGGCCGCCATGCTGCTGGCCTCCAGCAACGAGTGCGCCCTGGCCCTGGCCGAGCATCTGGACGGCTCGGAGGCGCTCTTCGTGGAGCACATGAACCTGAAGGCCCGGGAGCTGGGCATGGGATCCGCCCACTTCTACAATCCCCACGGTCTGCCCGGCTATCTGCCCGGCGCGATCACCAACAAGTCCCAGAATGTCATGTCCGCCCGGGATCTCTTCCTCCTCTGCCAGATCCTGCTGCGGGATTATCCCGAGATCACCGAGATCACCCGCCAGCAGTTCGGCAGCATGCCCAGCCTGAAATACATCACCGCCAATTCCAACGCCCTGGTCTTCAACCTGGAGGGCTGCAGCGGCCTGAAAACCGGCTCCACCAACAAGGCCGGCTCCTGCCTGGTCGCCACCCTCCCCGTTACCGTGGGGGGCGAGACCCATACCGCCGTGGCCATCGTGCTGGGCTCCGAGGGGCCCGACAACCGCAACCAGGCCGCCGAGATCCTGCTGCGCTACGCCCGGGACACCTGGGAGGAGCGGGGCTTTCTCTGGCAGGAGGACTTTGAGGAGCTGGAGCTGCCCACGCCGGGCATCTCCCTGCCCTGGCACAAAGGAGACTGAACCATGGAAATGAATTACTGCATGCAGTGCGGCGGCAAGCTGGAGCCCCGCTTTCACGAGGGCGAGGGCCGCCCGATCCCCTGGTGCGAAAGCTGCTCCGCCTGGCGCTACCCCGTGTACAACACCGCCGTCAGCATGGTAGTGATGGACGAAAAGCGCGAAAGAGTGCTGCTGATCCGCCAGTACGGCCGACCCTTCTGGGTGCTGGTCGCGGGTTATGTAAACCTCGGCGAGGACGCGGAGGACGCCGCCGCCCGGGAGATCCGGGAGGAGCTGGACATGACCGTGACCGGCCTGCGCTTCAACCACAGCCATTATTTCGCCCCCAGCAACACCCTGATGCTGAATTTCACCGCCACCGTGGCCGAGGAGCTGCCCAGCCCCAACCGGGAGGTGGACAGCTGGTCCTGGTTTTCCATCGAGGAGGCCCGGGCGAACATCAAGCCCGGCAGCCTGGCCGAGGCCTTCCTGAAGGGCAGCTTCGACGGGGTCTACGCCTTTCCCGCGAGGTACGGCCTATGAACGGGAATCGGGAAGAATGGGTCCGGGCCGTGAACGACCGGGACGTGCCCTTTAATCAGCTGGTGGGCCTGCGGGCCGAGGAAGTGGCCCCGGGCCGGTGCCGGGTAGTCTGCGACATCCGGCCGGAGCACTGCAATCCCCGGGGCACGGTCCACGGGGGGATGGCAGCCACCCTGGCCGACGTGGCCGGGGGCATCGCCGCCATCTACGCCTCCGGAGAGGAGAGGCCCATGGTGACGCAGAGCATGACCCTGCACTATCTGCGTCCCCTGACGGGGAGCCGGGTGGTGGCGGAAGGCCGGGCGGTCAAGGCCGGACGCTACACCTGTCTGGCCCGGGTGGAGCTCTATGACGACCTGCAGCGTCTGTGCTGCGCGGGAGATCTGGAGCTGTTCTATACGGATCAAGCCTGATCTGATACGAAAACCTGACATTCTTTCCGGGCGGCTGACCGCCCGGAAGCATTTTGCCCGCCGCAGGCGGGCGGTAAAGGAAGAAGCAAACGAAACATGGATGAGAAGAAGACTTCCTGGCTTTACCGGGTGATCCGCTGGCTCGTCTGGCTTTTCTCCCCCAAATTCCGTTTGGAGGGCGAGGAGAAGCTGCCGGAAGAAGCCTGCGTCATCGTCGGCAATCACAGCCAGATGTACGGCCCCATCGCGGCCGAGCTCTACATTCCCGGGCTGCGCCGGATCTGGTGCGCCGGGGAGATGATGAACCGGGAGGAAGTGGCATCTTACGCCTACCGGGATTTCTGGTCCGCCAAGCCCAGAGCTTTTCGCTGGTTTTACAAGCTGCTGAGTCACCTGATCGTGCCGCTGTCGGTGCTGATCTTCAACAGCGCTGACACCATTGCCGTCTATCACGACGCGCGGCTGCTGTCCACCTTCCGGGAGAGCGTCCGGCTGCTGCAGGCGGGGGGCAGGCTCGTCATTTTTCCCGAATGCTACGATGAGCACAACAACATCGTCCACGCCTTTCAGGACAAGTTTGTGGACCTGGCCCGCCTGTACTACCGGAAAACCGGCAAGGCCCTGCGCTTCGTGCCCATGTACACGGCGCCCCGGCTGAAGACCCTGTTCTTCGGCGAACCCATCCAGTTTCGGCCAGAGGCCCCCATCGAGGAGGAGCGGGACCGGATCTGCGCCTGGCTCATGGACGAGATCACCCGCATCGCCCGGGCCCAGCCTCTGCACACCGTGGTGCCCTATCCCAACGTCCCCAGGCGGCAGTACCCGGTGAATCTCCCCGAGCAGGCCGGGAGCCGGAAGCGGACGCCGGTGGACTACCGGGGCTTTTCCCTACGCCGGCTGAACGAGCCCCGCTTTTCCCACGCCAAGCTCCTGCTGGGCTGGATCTTCTACTTCGCCATGTACTTTATCACCGAGAATCTGATCCCGCCGGAGCGCTGCACCCCCATCCACTGCGCGCTGGACGATCTGATCCCCTTCAACGAGTTCTTTCTGTTCTTCTACGCGGGCTGGTATCTGCTGGTCTTCGGCTCGCTGATCTTCACCTTCTTCTATGATGTGGACGGCTTCCGCCATCTGCAGAAGTTCATCATCGTGACCCAGGTGGTGGCCATGGCCTGCTATGTGCTCTGGCCCAGCCGCCAGGACCTGCGGCCGGAGGTCTTTCCCAGGGAGAACGCTCTCACCGCGCTGATGGGCTTTATCTACGCCTTCGACACCAGCACCGGGGTCTGTCCCTCTCTGCACGTGGCCTATTCCCTGGGCATCCTCTCCGTGGGGCTCAAGGACCGGCTCCTGGGCCGGGGGCGGAAGCTGGCGCTGACCCTGTTCGTGCTGATGGTGTGCGTATCCGTCTGCTTCGTGAAGCAGCACTCCGCCCTGGACGTGCTGGCGGCGCTGCCCCTGTGCCTGCTGGCCGAGATCCTGGTCTACGGCCGGGACTACTGGCTGCCCCGCCTGCGCGGAGAGAAGCCGACTGAATGATCCCATAAAAACTTACCCGGGCGGGCGATCTTTCCGATCGCCCGCCCGGGTGTTTTTTCCCTACATATTATTCTTCCAGCCAGCGGACCTCGCCGCTCTCGATGTCGTAGACGGCGCCGCGGATCTCCAGGTCCTCCGCCGGGATCTCCGGGTGCTCGGCGAACTCCCGGCGCAGCAGCTGAAGGCCGTGGAGCACGTTCTTTTCGCAGGCCCGCAGCGGGTCCCGCTCCTCGCCCACGGCCAGGAGGATCTCGTCGGTGATGTACTGGATGAAACCCTCGCCGCCGCCGGAGAGGGCCGCCCCCACCGCGCCGCAGCCGGTGTGGCCCAGCAGCAGGATCAGCCGGCAGTGGAGATGCCCCGCCGCGTACTCGATGCTGCCCAGCTGGTGCCTGTCCAGCACATTGCCCGCCACCCGGATCACGAAGAGTTCTCCCAGGCCCGCGTCGAAAAGCTGCTCCGGGATCACCCGGGAATCGGAGCAGGCCACCACGATGGCATAGGGCTCCTGGCCGTTTCGGGCGGTATGGAGGCGCAGGGCGGCCGCTTCGTCCTGCCGCTGCCGCCAGCGGAGATTGCCCCGGTCCAGCCGGTCCCGGATCGCTTGCTGCTTCATGCTGTGCCCCCCTCTCCGCCTCAGTCCAGCACGGTGATGCGCTCGATCACCGGCTGCTGCTCGGGCGGGATGGTGCCGTTGTTGTCGATGGGCCGGGCGTCCTTTGCGATCTGCTCCAGGATCTCCATGCCCTCGGTCACATGGCCGAAGGCGGCGTACTGGCCGTCCAGGAATTCCGAATCCGCCACGCAGATGAAGAACTGGCAGCTGGCGCTGTTCACGTCTCTGGCCCGGGCCATGGAGATGACGCCCTTCTTGTGGGAGATGGGATTGTCCCAGCCGTTGGCCGTAAACTCCCCGGTGATGTTCTTGCCGGAGCCGCCGGTGCCGTTGCCCAGGGGGTCGCCGCCCTGGACCATGAAGCCGTCCATGATCCGGTGGAAGGTGAGCCCGTCATAGAAGCCGCTGCCGGCCAGGTCCAGGCTCCAGGGTCACGGTGCCGTAGTCCCGGATGCTGATCTGCACGTGGTGCAGGGTCTGGGGCTCGGCGGGCTGGCTGTCCCCTTCCGGAAGGATGGGCAGCTCGTCCTCGTCGGCCTCCGCCGGGGCAGCGGGCTCTTCGGCCTGGGCTTCTTCGGCGGCGGGCTCTTCGGTCTGAGCCGTGGCCTCCGTCTGGGCGGGAGCCTCCGTCTGTGCGGGAGCGGTCTCCTGCCCGCAGGCGGCGCAGCTCAGACCCAGCAGCAGGCAGAGCAGCAGGCAAAGAGTGGTTTTCATCGTTTTCATGCTTCGTTTCCTTCTTCCTTTCGGTATTGTTCCGCCATGCGGACGGTCTCGGTCAGGTACCGCAGGGCCTCCACGGGGTACTTGCCCGCGGCGGTCTCCCCGGTGACCATGACGGAGGAGGCCCCGTCCAGCACGGCGTTGAAGATATCGCTGACCTCGGCCCGGGTGGGCACGGGGTTTTGCTCCATGGAGGCGAGCATCTGGGTGACCACCATGAAGTCCCGCCCCGCGGCCCGGCACCGGGCGGCGATGTGCTTTTGGGCGGCGGGCAGCTCCCAGAGGGGCATGGCGTTGCCCAGGTCGCCCCGGGCGATGACGATCTCGTCGCAGGCGCCGATCAGTTCCGGCAGATGGGCCAGACCCTCCCGGTTCTCGATCTTGGCCAGCAGGCGCATATGGGAGCAGCCAGCGGCGTCCAGGGCGGCCCGGACCTCCTCCAGGTCCCGGCGGGAGCGGACGAAGGGCTGCATCAGGGCGCTGACGCCGCAGGCCTTGGCCGCGGCGATGTTGCGCAGATCCTCCTCCGTCAGGGCCGGCAGGCGGATCTCCCGGCCGGGCAGGGCCACGCTCTTGCGGCTCTGCAGCAGGCCGCCCCGGTTCACGTGGGCCTTGCCGCCCCGCAGGATCGTCAGCAGCAGCTTTCCGTCGTCCAGCAGCAGCTCCTGACCGGGGGCGAGGGCGGCGCGGACCGGCTCGGGGAAGGGCAGCGCGTCCAGCTCCACCGTCTCCCCGGCCCGCAGCAGCAGGGGCGTTTTCAGCCCGCCGATGCGCAGCTCCGGGCCCTGCATGTCGATCAGCAGCTCCGCCCGGCGTCCGGCATTTTCCTCCGCCCGGCGCAGCCGCGCCAGCTCCCCGGCGGCCTGCTCCAGGCTTCCGTGGGAGAGGTTCAGCCGCAGGCCGGTCATGCCCAGCTTCAGCATTTCCTCCAGGGTCTCCGCCCGGTCGCAGGCGGGGCCCAGGGTGCCGTAGATGCGGATCATGGCTTTGCCTCCTTTTTGCTCCGGCTGAGCCGGGCCAGGGATTTGGACAGCTCCGCCGCTTCCTCGCTCACCGGGACGACCCCCTCGGCGGTGCAGACGAAGCTCTCCATGGGCACATGCTCCGGCAGCACCCGCTCGATCTCGTGGCGGATGTAGTGCATCTGGGTGCAGTGGGGGGAGCGGTCCACCGTGGCAAAGCGCAGGCTCTCCACCTGCCCCGTGCCCAGCACCGCCGTCAGCTTGGTGACGGCCATGTTGAGGTGGCTCGCCTCCAGACAGAGGCTGTAGACCTGGTCCGCCTCCGCCGCCAGGGCAGCGAAGGCCTCCGGCCAGACCTCCGGCAGACAGGCGCCGGCGATCAGCACCCGCCCCCGAAGGGAGTAGACGTTGGTTTCCAACAGGGGCTTCAGTTCCATAGAGTTCTCCTCAGAAAAAAGACGAATGAATAGTGAATAATGAATAGTGAATAATTGTGGTGTCGCTTTCGGCGACGGATCGAAATTCCCCTATTCCCCAGTGTGCGCACTGGGGACTTCCCCCGGAGGGGGAAGCGAGGCCACGTCTTGCCTCCCCCTTTGGGGGAGGTGGCTGAGACGCCAGCGGCGAGGCCGGAAGGGGTCTTCATTCCTTCATTCCTTCATTCCTTCATTCCTTCATTCCTTCATTCCTTCATTCCTTCATTCCTTCATTCCTTCTCACGCCAGTCCCGGCTTGCAGGGCCGGCCGATGGCGCGGCGGTGGGCGAAATACAGCTCCTCGGTGGCCAGGGCCATCTTGGTGACGGAAAAATCCGTCCCGTGAGGATAGATGTACCAGGTATCCTCCAGGGTGTTCAGGTCCACACAGTCCCCGAACTTGCCCAGATATTCATACTCGATGTGGCAGGAGTAGAGGCTGGGGACGGGCTTCAGCATCTCGAAGGGGTCCCCGTCCACGTCCGTGCCCCGGACGGTGAAGCCGTTCATGTCGTGCACCAGGGTCCCCTCCCCCAGGCGGATGAACTTTTTCGCGTTGGGCAGGGTATCCACATGGACCCGCAGCTCGCCGGAGGAGTAGGTCCCGGCCTCCACCTCCCGGCGGACGTTGGCGCGTTCCCACTCGTACCAGTCCGGGATGTGGGAAAACTCCGTCTCCCCTTCCAGGGCGGAGAGCTCCCCCAGCTCGCTCATCTCCCAGCGCTTGCCGCAGGCCTTGCAGAAGAGTTGGGTGCCCTCGGAGTCCATCCGGAACTCCGTTTTGCAGGCGGGGCACTGGTAAAGCACCTTGTGCAGGCCCTCGGCCCGGCCCTTGTAGGGGGTGCGGATACCCCGCTCCTTCTGCCAGGCGAAGTCGTCATACTGAAAGGCCGCCACCAGCTTTTCGTTGATCTCGTCGGCGCTGAGTTCCTTCAGCTGCTCCGGGGTGAAGAGCAGGGTGAATTCCGCCTCCGTGGGCTTGACGCCCCGATCGTGCAGGTTCCAGAAGGGGGAGTTCACGTGGTGCCCGTGGCAAATGAGCGTCACCACCGGGGCGCCCAGGAGCTTGCAGAGCTTGCCCAGGGAGGCCGGCAGCACTGCCGTGGTGCCGCAGAGGGAGTAGCGGGCCTCGGGGTAGATCATGGCCACGTCCCCGTTCTGGATCACCTGCTTGAGCTGGCGCACCAGGGTCAGGTCGTTGGTGAACTTGCGCTTGCAGATGCAGCCCACGTCCCGCAGCAGCTTCTCCCGGCCGATAAATCCGTCGATGGCCACCACGTAGTTGGCCTTGTCCGGAAAGATGGTCCGGGTGGCCACCTTGAAGTCCAGAAAGGCGTTGTGGTTGCAGAGCATCACATAGGGGGGCTTCAGATCCTCCGTTCCGATCCGGGTGATCTTCGCCCGATGGATCAGCGTGTCCGGCAGGCTGAGGGCGATAGTCAGGGGCCGGAGGTACCACTTGGTGGGCACCGGCGGCGCCTTCATGTCGAAGCGTTCCAGTTCTTCCTGTTTCATGGGGATCTCCCCTCTCGGTTTTTTTCTACGTACTTTTTCTTGCAATACACAAAGTATTCCTGCGAAAAATTGCCTTCATCAGAACGCAGATTTTCTCGGAATCTGCTCTCGCCGATATAATCATCGTTTACCTACACTTTACCACAGCCGGCCCGGGGATTCAAGCGGGCATGCAAAAAGCTGCGGATCGAGATCGTCGATCCGCAGCTTCTTCCGTTTGTATGCCTTCGGGCTCTCCGGCCGCCGGGTCACGGGACTCAGAGCGCCCCAGGTGTTCCGCCGGGCGGCGTTCCGCTTCCGTTTCTCCTTTTTGGAGAGCTTTTCATAGGGGATGAACTTTTCCATCATATCCACTCCTTTCGGGCTTTGGACGATATCGGCAACACGATGTTCCCACCGGGGAGGCGAAATGAAGACGGCTTCGCCTAATGAAGGAATGAAGAGCGGCTTCGCCGCATGAAGAAATTGTGGTATCGCCTTCGGCGATGGATCGAAATTCCCCCTATTCCCCAGTGTGCGCACTGGGGACTTCCCCCAAAGGGGGAAGCAAGGCCGCGTCTTGGCTCCCCCTTCGGGGAATTGCGGGCTCGCGCTGCCGGTGGCAGATGAAGCGAGTCCGAAATTTCCGCAGCGGTCGAAAAATGCAAGGAAGAGCGTACGCCCGCAGCATT
>CACYLY010000065.1 GCA_902775355.1 Oscillospiraceae bacterium | reverse complement strand
GATGATGACGTTCAGGCCCCAGCAGTTGTAGGCCCAGGTGCACCAGTTGGAGTAGTACAGCGGCGCGCAGGACCAGGCGATCACGCGGTGGCGGGTCTGGGGGAAGGGATTGATCTTCTTCTCCACGCACTTGTACATGATCTTCTTGACCTTCTCGCTGGCCTCTTCCCAGAACGTGCCCTGAATGCCGTACTGGGTGGAGTAGATGCGGAACAGAGCCTGGGCAACGCCGTTGATGGGGTAGTAGTCGGTCTTGGAGGCGACTTCCCACTTCTCCCACTCGTCACGCTGCAGCTTGTTCTGGCGATCCAGGTACTTTTTCATGCATTCCCAGTCGAAGGGGACGCCGGTCTGCTCCTCGATAAACTTCCAGCACTCTTCGATCTCGTTCATGCAGTACTTCTTGACCAGGGGATCGTCAAACTGCATGGGCAGGGGCAGGGCGAAGAGGGGCTTGTCGGCGAACCAGTCCTGCAGGGTGTGGGTGGAAACGGAGGCGTCGCAGGCTTCGTTGCAGGTGATGATGAAGGGGGCGGAATCGGGCACGTCGTCCAGCACGAACAGACCGGACTCGGCCTGGCACATGGGGCAGGGGTCGCCGGGCAGGCCGATGGACTGTACCGCGTCGATGTAGTTGAGCACGGTGTGGCTGTTCACGTGGCAGGTGACGAAGTAGGGGATCATCTCCATGGGGATGTACTGATACCCGGCATCCTTCCAGGGGTAGAACATGGTGCCGCAGGTGGTCTCGTTGGCGTAGAAGCTGTGCTTGTAAGCCTCGGTCTCCTTGCCGCCGTGGAGACGGGTATCGGCATTGAAGAAATTGCAGATTTGGTGGATGGAGGCGCTGACCATGGCCCGGTAGTGCCAGGCGGAGGCGGCCAGAGCTTCGCCCCGCATGCCCTGCAGGCCGCGCTCGAACCAGTGGATAACGGGCAGATAGGTCTGGCCCATCCAGCGATAGCGCCAGGTGCCCTTGAAGAAGTCGATGGGATTCTTGGAATACTTGAGGATGTCCGTGACCATGTGGACGTAGTTGTAGCCCCAGATATTGTACATGTAGTACATGGTATCCTTGAAGCCGCGCCACTCACGGTGCTTCAGAAGGCCGGTCTTGTCCTCGTACAGCTCGCCCAGACGGCGGCCGCCCTCTTCGGCGGTGTGGGGCTTGCCGTACCAGAAGTCCTTCAGCGCTTTTTTGATGTTCTTAGCCATATCACTTGCCCTCCTGGATGTGCTTGATTTCCACGCTCTCCACGAAGGCCTGGAAGCGGGTGCGCAGCTGGCCGGACGCGGAGTTGATGTATTCCTTCTCGATGGAGCACACGGGCAGACCGAAGTCGCGCTTCAGGATGAAGGTGTCGATGACGCGCTCATAGCTCCAGTACTCACAGAACTTGTTGGAGGCGATGATGACGCCGTCGGCATGATACTCCTTGGCCAGGTCCGCCAGTCTCTTCTTGCGGGCGCGCATCTCGTCCTGGGGCATGAAGCGCGGGCAGTTGGAGGTCTTGAGGTAGTGCTCGGCGATGCACCGCAGGGGGCTCTTGCCCTCCTCGAGGACGATGGGCACGCGGGACTCCACAGCGCCGTAGCAGAAGCGGTCGCAGACCACCAGGGCGCCGCAGCTCTCGATGAGCTTGGTGAAATCGGGGTCGTCGTTCTCGGAGCCGGCCAGGACCACCTTGCAGCGGAAGTTCTTCCTGTCGTCGGGCTCGCGGGTCTTCATTTCCTCGGCGGTCTCCCGCAGGTAGGGCAGGATCAGCTCCTTGGGGCAGGTCAGGCTCACAAGCTGGATCACATGGAACTCATAGCCGGTGATGGTGGGGTTATCGAGCTTTCGGTAGTCGCCGATCTCGTTGATGAGGCGGCAGACCTCGTTGTGGTTCTCAATGGTCTTGATCAGGGCCTCGTCGGAGATGTCGATGCCGAAGTGCTCGTGCAGGGGCTCCAGCACGTGGGCGCGCAGCTGGGTCTCATAATGCTGATAGCTGTTCTCGGTGTTTTTGAAGGGGATGTCGGTGAAGGTGCAGAAGAAGTCGTCGTTGTCGATGATGCGCATGTCATCCACGGAATCCAGGTGCTTCTGCTGCAGGTGCTCCTGGAAACGGCAGGTGGCGGTGCAGGTCTCGGTGCCCATCTGGGCGTCAAGGAAATTGTATCCGCCCTCCAGCGCGCGCTCCAGCAGGGAGCGGGCGTAGTGGCAGACACGGCCGGACAGGTAGTAGGTCGCGATGTCGGGGGAAGTGCAGCGCGGCGCTCTCAGACGGACGGAAAAGCAGCCGGGCAGGTCGAGAAGTACTTCAGGCATGAAGTAGCAGGTGTAGCCGATCGCTCTCTTGCCCTCGGCTTTCGCCTGCTTGACAAGATCGTTGTTGGCTTCCTGAAGCAGATTCTCAAAGTAGATCAGATGTTTGAGATCTCTCACAGATAACCCTCCAAATTTCTTTCCTGATTTTTGGGCGCAAAAATACAGATGTGCCCACTTTCACATTTGATATTATATCGAAGCGGCGAAACCTTGTCAAATTTTTATTTTTCCAAAAGTCCCGAAAAGCTTGATAAATCAACGTTTTTTGTTATACAGTTCTTTTCCGTTTGTATAAAAAATGTCAAAACTGCACAAAAAGGCCTCCAAGATTTTGGAGGCCCCGTGCAGGAGGAGTGAACAGATAAAAGTGAACAGTGAACAGAGAGAAACCGTCGCGCTCTGTTCACTGTTCACTGTTCACCGTTCACTGTTCACTTTTCCAGTCCCGGAAGAAGGCGCGGATGGTCTCGGCGTCCGCTGTCGCCCGGCCCTGGATCATCAGGGGGCTGCCGCCGCCCCGGCCCTGAATGCCGGCGTTGACGGCGCGAGCGTTCTTTCGAAGGTCTACCCGGCGGCTGCCGATGATATAGCGCCAGCCCTCGGCCTCGCTGCCAGAGAAGACGGCGGCCACCGCGCACTTTTCCGCCAGGAGGTTCGTGAGCTCCCGCTGGGCCACCTCGTCCAGCACGCTGTCGAAGAGCACCAGGTTCCCCTCGGTTTCCCGGACGCTCTCTGCCCTGAGCCTTGCCAGCTCCAGGCTCAGGGCCGCGATCCGCTCCTTCTGGGCCGCCTGGAGCTCCAGCTGCCGCTCCACCGCGGGCACGATCCTGTCCCTGGGGGCGCTGAGCAGGCCCGACACGGCGGTGACGCTGTCCTGGTAGCTTCGGAGCAGCTCCAGGGCGTCCATGCCGCAGACGGCGGTGATGCGCACGCCGCCCCGGTGCCGCTCGGCGGTGAGGATCTTCACGAGGCCCACCTCGCCGGTGCGCTCCACGTGGGGCGCGCAGCAGGCGCAGCGGTCGATCCCCGGGATCTCCACGATGCGCACGTTCTCCGTCAGGTCCAGCTTGCTGCGGTAGAAGAGCGTTTTCAGCTCCTCCGCCTCCGGAAACCAGATCCTCAGGGGCAGGTCCGAGCGCACGGCCTCGTTGGCAAGGCTCTCGATCCTCGTCAGCTGCTCCCGGTTCAGCTCCCCGGAGTAGTCCATGGTCATGCAGTCGGGGCCCATGTGAAAGCCCACGTTGTCAAAGCCGTACTCCCGGTACACCAGCCCCGAGACGATGTGCTCGCCGGAGTGATTCTGCATCCGCCGCAGCCGCTGATCCCAGTCCAGCGCGCAGGCAAAGCGCTCCCCCACGGGCAAGGGCCGGTCAACGAAGTGGAGAATCCGCCCCTCCCTCTCGTGGACGTCCAGCACCCGGGCCGGGCCGATGCTGCCGGTGTCCGCCGGCTGGCCGCCCCCCTCGGGGAAGAAGGCCGTCCGGTCCAGGGTCAGCGCCCAGCCGCCTTTCGTCTCCTCGCAGCCGGTGACCACCGCCTCAAAGCGGTTCAGATGGCTGTCGATGTAATAGAGTTTTTCCGTCATGGGGATCCTCCTTTTGCGCTTTCTTGTAAAGGTCTGCGCCCGTATGTGCGGCCCGATGAGGGCGTCGGCCCTACGGCGCGGACCCCAGCTCGTGTCATCTTGAGCGGCACCGCCTTCCCCTTTCTGTCATCTTGAGCGGAGCGAAGCGGAGTCGAAAGATCTTATACCCAGTCTTCGCTCAAGTCCTTCCACAAAGGGTTCATCGTCTCCACAAGTGCGTTCTTTTTCGCCCGATTCCAATGCTTCAATTGCTTTTCTCGTTCAAGCGCCGCTCTGACATCCGATGTTTCTTCAAAATACACCAGTTTGTGAATGTGATATGTCTTCGTGAACCCGTCAACCAGTTCGTTCTTGTGCTCATATAAGCGCCGCTGAAGATCGTTGGTCACGCCGATATACATCACCTTGTTGTTCCAGTTGGTCAAGATGTATACAAAATACCGCCCCATTGTGGTGCCTCCGGATAAGATCTCTCCACTCGCTTCGCTCGGTCGAGATGACATGTCGGTTGGGTTGTCATCTTGAGCACAGCCCCCCTCTGTCATCTTGAGCGGAGCGAAGCGGAGTCGAAAGATCTTTTCTCTCGTCGACCTCGCCCTTTCCCTGCCTGGAAGATCCTTCGACTCGGCCTGCGGCCTCGCTCAGGATGACATGTCGGTTGGGTTGGCATCTTGAGCGGAGACGAAAGATCAGGTCAAACTTCGCTCAAACGCCTGCGGCACAATCCCAATTCCGAATTCCGAACTCCGAATTCCGAATTGCCTTGTATCAGAGCTCCCGGATGATCTTGTCCGCCACCTCGAGACAAAGGGCGGAGGTGTGCGCCAGGGCGGTGCCGAAGTCCTCGCCTCCCTGGGTCAGCCCGTCGGACACGGTCTTGATGAGCAGGCAGGGGATCCCCGCCCGGTCGCAGGTCAGCACCACGGCGGCGGCCTCCATCTCGCAGATGTCCGCCCCCCAGCGTTCATGCAGGGCGCTCTTGGCCTCCCTGCCCTCAATGAACTTGTCCGCCGAGGCGTCGGTGACGCGCTTGAGCTCCGGGCAGATGGCGGTGGCCCGCTCCACCAGGGCCGGGGTCGGGCGCAGATATTCGTCCGGATAGCCCAAGTACTGCCCGAGCAGGCAGTGGTCGTAGGCGGTGGTGTCATAGTCATAGTGCACCACCCGCTCCACCACGCAGGTCTTGGTCTGGGCCATCTCCTCGGTGAGACCGCCCACCACGCCGAAGTTCACCACCAGCTCCACCTCGAAGCGGTCGATGAGCATTTGGGTCGCCGCCGCCGCCGAGATCTCCCCCGCGCCGGAGCGGATCGCATAGAGCTCATAGGCCCCCATGTCGTAGACGTGGATCTCAAAGCCGCTGCGCTTCTCCCGGCGCTCCGCCGTGCCGTAGCGCCGCAGCACCGCGTCCATCTCCACCGCAACCAGCATACCGATTTTTTTCATTGCAATAACTCCTTTATTCTTTCGCTGTTCACTGTTCGTTGTTCACTGTTCCCGTAAGTCTCTCCCCGTCGACGCCGGTGACGCGCACGTCCCGGAGCTGCCCCTGGAGGCCGTTCTCGGGGACCTTCACCAGCAGATAGGTGTCGCTGTGGCCCACGCTGCCCTCCTCCGCCGTCTCAAACAGCACGGGCAGGGTCTGTCCCACGCTGGCCTCCAGAAAGGCCCGCTGCATCCGCGCCGCCACGGCCTGGGCCTCATGGGCCCGGCGGGCCTTCACCGCGTGGGTGCACTGCTCCGGCATGGCGTCCGCCGGGGTGCCGGGCCGCCGGGAATAGGGGAAGATGTGCATGTCCGAAAAGGCGCACTTCTCGAGAAAGGCCAGGGTCTGGGCCTGGTCCTCCTCCGTCTCCCCGGGAAAGCCGGTGATCAGGTCGGCCGTCAGGGCGCAGCCGGGGAAATACCGGCGCAGCAGCTCGCAGCGCTCATGGAAAAAGGCCGTGTCGTACTTCCGGTTCATGGCCTTCAGGGTCCGGTCGCAGCCGGACTGGAGGGACAGGTGAAAGTGCCGGCAGAGCTTGCCCGTGGCGGCCACCCGGCGGCAGAAGTCCTCGGTGATCACCGTGGGCTCCAGGGAGCCCAGGCGGATGCGCATGTCCCCGGCCTCCCGGGCCACGGCCTCGATGCAGTCGGCCAGACCCGGCTTGCCCGGCAGGTCCACCCCGTAGGAGGCCACCTCGATGCCGGTGAGCACCAGCTCCCGGTAGCCCTCCCGCCGAAGGCGGGCGGTCTCCGCCGCGGCGTCGGTCAGGGGCAGGGAGCGTAGACGGCCCCGGGTATAGGGGATGATGCAGTAGCTGCAGAAGTTCACGCAGCCGTCCTGGATCTTCAGCATGGCCCGGGTGCGGCCCTCCAGGGCCCCGGCGGGCAGCTTCTCCAGCTCTCTCCGCCGGAAGGGCTCGTCGATGTTCGTCTCCCCCAGCCCCTCCGCCGCGGCTTTTTCCACGGCGGCCACGAAGTCCATCCGGTCGGCGGCACCGAAGATAACGCTGGCGCCGATCTCCTTGACCTCCTCCGGGCTCAGCTGGGAGTAGCAGCCGCAGACCGCCAGCACCGCGCCGGGGTTCTCGTCCCGCAGGCGGCGCAGCAGCTGCCGGGACTTGCGTCCGCTCTCGGCGGTGACGGCGCAGGTGTTCACGATGACCGCGTCGGCGATCTCGCCGGGAGCGCAGGGCCGGTGCCCGTGCTCCTGGAGCCGGGCCTCCATGGCCTGGGTTTCAAACTGGTTGACCTTGCAGCCCAATGTGGCTATAATATAGTTCATGAGAAAAATCACCTTTCATGGGAGGCAAAAGAATGAAAAATGAAAGATGAAAAATGAAAAATTGTGGTATCGCCTTCGGCGATGATGATAATCCGTCCGCGAAGCGGACACCGCAATTATTCACTATTCACTATTCATTTTTCATTCTCCAAAGGAGTATTCGATGCATTATCTGGACAATTCCGCCACCACCCGGGTCTGCCCGGAGGCGGCGCAGGCGGCCCTTCAGGCCATGACGGAGACCTTCGGCAACCCCAGCTCCACCTATACCCTGGGCCGGGAGGCGAAGAAGCTCCTGGACCAAAGCCGCAGGCAGGTCTCTGACGCCCTGGGCTGCACGCCCCAGGAGCTGGTCTTTACCTCCTGCGGCTCCGAGAGCGACAACTGGGCCCTCCTCGCCGGCGCGGAGGCCATGAAGCGCAAAGGGAAGCACGTGATCTCCTCCCTGGTGGAGCACGACGCGGTGCGCAAAAGCCTGGACGAGCTGGAGGCCCGGGGCTTCGAGGTCACGCGCCTCAAGCCGGAGAGGGACGGCTCCGTCTCCGTTTCGGCGCTGGAGGCGGCCCTGCGGGAGGACACGGTGCTGGTTTCCCTCATGCTGGTGAACAACGAGACCGGCGGCGTCACGGACATCGCCGGCATCGCCCGGGCGCTGAAGGCCGCCGGCTCCCCCGCCCTGCTGCACACCGACGCGGTCCAGGGCTTTCTGAAAGTCCCCTTCTCCGCGAAAAGCCTGGGGGCCGATCTCATCAGCGTCTCGGGCCACAAGATCCACGCCCCCAAGGGGGTGGGCGCTTTGTACCTCCGCAGGGGCCTGCGGCTCAAGCCCTTCCTGGTGGGCGGCGGGCAGGAGGAGGGACGCCGGGCCGGCACCGAGGCCGTGCCCCAGATCGCCGCCTTCGGCGAGGCCTGCCGGGTGGGCAGGGCCGGGATGACCGAAAACATCCGCCGCATGGCTGATATGAAGGCCTCCCTGCTAAAACGGCTGCGGGCGGAGATCCCGGAACTGCGCTGGGTGGATTCCGCCGCGCCCCACATCCTCTCCGTCAGCCTGCCCGGCTGGCGCAGCGAGGTGCTGATGAACTTCCTGGAGGAGCGGCAGGTCTACGTATCAAAAAGCTCCGCCTGCAAAAAGGGCGGGCGGAGCCATGTGCTGGAGGCCATCGGCCTGGACGCGGCGACCATCGACGGGGCGCTGCGGATCGGCCTGTCCCGCATGACGGCGGAGGAGGACCTGGAGGCCCTCTGTCTCGGTCTGCGGGAAGCCCGGGCGCGCCTGGCCCACCGCTGAAATCCCAGGAATAGCGGATCCCGATGCGGAAGAGTTACTCTTCCGCATCTTCTTTTTTCTCTTTTTCCGGCTCTTTCTTCTCTTTTCCGGCCTCTCTCTCCCCGGTCTCCTTCTCCGGCTGCTCGTGCGCTCTCTTCACAGGCTGCCGGGTCACCGGGTCGATATGGTCCAGATCCTTGTACTCCTCGGTTTCCGAGGGCAGGTCGTTTCGTTTCAGTCTGGCCTCCACGCGGTTGTTCAGGAAGGTGTAGATCACCACGAAGACCGGCACGCCCAGGAGCATGCCGCCGAAGCCGAAGAGGCCGGCGCCCACCACGATGGAGAAGAGCACCCAGAAGCCGGTGATGCCGATGGAGTTGCCCAGGATCTTGGGGCCGATGATGTTGCCGTCGATCTGCTGGAGGATGATGATGAAGATGATGAAAATCAGACACTTCAGCGGATCCACCATCAGGATGATGAAGGCGCAGGGCACGGCGCCGATGAAGGGGCCGAAGAAGGGGATCACGTTGGTGACGCCCACGATGGCGCTGACCAGCAGGGCGTAGGGCATGTTCAGGATGGCGCAGACGATGTAGCACAGCAGGCCGATGATGGCCGAGTCCAGCAGCTTGCCGGTGATGAAGCCCATGAAGGTCCTGTCCGTAAAGGCGATGGCCTCCCTCAGCTTCTCCGCGAAGTCCAGGGTAAACACACTGTAGGTCCAGCGGCGGATGGCGGCGGTGAAGCGCTCCAGATCCGACAGGACGTAGACCGAGACCACGATGCCGATGATCAGATTGTAGATCCCGCGCAGCACCACATAGGCGCTCTCCAGGATACCGGTCAGGTAGTTGGTGATGGTGGGCAGCAGACGCTCGACCCAGGAATTCAGGTCTCCGGTAAAGGTATCCAGCGAATCGCCCACATATTTGTAGATCTCCGGGTGCCGGATCTCAAAAGTGTTGAGGTACTCGGTAATGGTCTGGTAATAGGTATTGCGGTTGTCGTAGATCATTTTGATGCTTTCCACCAACTGCGGAAGGATCAGATAGACCAAGCCCGCCAGGATGGCCACCAGGATCAGCTCCGCCAGCGCCACCGACAGGCCCCGGGCCAGTCTGCGCCCGCCCTTCTTGGGGAAGATCCTGCGGCAGAGCGGGCCGAAGACGTTCTTCTCCAGCAGCTTCATCAGCGGGGCGATCAGGTAGGTGATCACAAAGCCCCAGATGAAGGGACTGAGGACCTTCATGATCTTGGAAACGGCCTTGCTCGGGTCCGGCAGATTCCCCAGCAGCTTCTGGAACAGGTAGCACGCGGCAAACACGAGGAAGCCCGTAATGCCCCAGTAGAGGTATTTTTTGTCCCAGCGAAAAGGCCTTCTCACAGCGATCTCCTCCTTCTCCGATTTTCATTCATATTATTTTACTATCGCCGCGCCTGCCCGTCAAGTCGCAATTTTCACCCCGCGGGGGCCTTGTTATGGAAACTGTTTTTCCGATTTCGTACCGAAAACCGCCTTCCGGCGCTGTTGATAACTTTGTGGAAATTGTGGTAAACCCCTGCGTTGCCGCCTTTTTCCCCGCCCGGCCCCCGCTTGCTTTGCCGGGCGAAAGAAGAGAAAAAGGCATAATTTTGTCAACCGCCCCCGAAAGCAGTCGGCCGGCGCATCTTCTCCCCCGGACACGCATAGGCTCCGGCAGAACGAGCAAGGAAACGATCCGGGGAGGAGATTATGAAACGATGCCTTTGTATGCTCTTGTTGTTTGCCGCGCTTTTGCCGGGGCCCGTCTCTTCGCCCCGCGTTCTGCGGGACGGGGACATCCCCATCCGCGCTCCCTCCGCCATTCTGCTGGAGCAGGAGACCGGCGCGGTGCTCTACGAAAAAAACGCGGATGAGCGGCTGGCCCCCGCCAGCGTCACCAAGGTGATGACCCTGCTGCTGATCCTGGAGGATCTGGACGCGGGCAAGATCCGCCTGGACGACGTGGTCACCGCCAGCCCCCGGGCCGCCTCCTTCGGCGGCAGCTGCGTCTTTCTGGAGGAGGGCGAGCGGATGAGCGTGGAGGAGATGCTCAAGTGCATCGCCGTGGTCTCCGCCAACGACTGCGCCGTGGCCATGGCGGAGCATCTGAGCGGCACGGAGGAGCTCTTTGTGGAGCGGATGAACCGGCGGGCGGAGGAGCTGGGTCTGAGCAATACCCACTTCACCAACTGCACCGGGCTTTTCGACGACGAGGAACATTACAGCTCCGCCCGGGACCTGGCTCTGCTCTCCCGGGAGCTGATGCGCCATGAGGCCATCAAGGATTACAGCACCATCTGGATGGACAGCATCCGGGACGGGGCCTTCGAGCTGGTGAACACCAACAAGCTGGTGATCCGCTACGAGGGCTGCACCGGGCTGAAGACCGGCTTCACCTCCAAAGCCATGTACTGCCTGGCCGCCACGGCGGAGCGGGACGGCGCGGCCTATGTGGCCGTGGTGATGCACGCCGACAGCGCCGACAGCCGCAACGCCGATGCGGCGGCCCTGCTGAACTACGCCTTCGCCAACTTCCGCCTCTGCTCCCTGCGGCCGGAGCAGCCCCTGCCCCGACTCCCGGTGGAGATGGGCAAGGCGGGCGGCGTCTCCCTGGTCTGCGGGGGCGAGGCCTGGGCCCTGGCGCCCAAGGGCGGCGTGCCCCAGTATTCCCTCAGCCTGCCGGAGCTGCTGTCCGCTCCCCTGCGGGAGGGCCAGCAGGTGGGCACGCTGACGGTGCGCCTGGGGGACCAGGTCCTGGCGGAGGTCCCCATCCTCTGCGCCGAGGAGGTGGAGCGCATCGGCTTCTGGGGCCTCTTCAAAAAGCTGGCCGCCGGGCTCATCGGGCTGTAGGACGGAAGAAATGAAGACGCTTCGCTAATGAAGGAATGAAGACGCTTCGCTAATGAAGAAATGAAGAGATTGCGGTGTCGCTGCGCGACGGATTGAGATCCCCCTATTCCCCAGTGTTCGCACTGGGGACTTCCCCCGGAGGGGGAAGCAAGGCCGCCTCCTGGCTCCCCCACCGGGGAATTGCGGGCTCGCGCTGCCGGTGGCAGATGAAGCGAGCCCGGAATTTCCGCAGCGGTCGAAAAATGCAAGGAAGAGCGTACGCCCGCAGCATTT
>CACYLY010000064.1 GCA_902775355.1 Oscillospiraceae bacterium | reverse complement strand
GGAAGAGCGTACGCCCGCAGCATTTTTCGGGCACCGCAAGGCGGACAGCTGTCGAACGAGCGAAGCGAGCGAGACTGAAGGGGTCTTCATTCCTTCATTCCTTCATTCCTTCATTACAAAAAGACAGTGGCGCTTTTCGCGTCACTGTCTTTTTGTGGTGTAGACAAAGTCGAGACAAGAGGACGGTCTCACCGAGTTTTTCGCCTCGGAAGGCGAAAAATAAAGTACAGTGATTCCCGGGGGCGTGTACCTCGGGAATCACACTTTGCAGCCTGCAAGTGTGCGAGCGTCTCACGCAAGCGAGTGCGCGCAGCAGGCTGAAGCCCCTTCTGTCGGCAAAGCCCTGGCTTTGTCGACAGCCTAAAAAGACAGTGGCGCTTTTCGCGTCACTGTCTTTTTGTTCTCAGCTCCCGGAAGGCCAGGACGATGCTGATGCCGGCGGCGATGGCCAGGGCGCACTCGCCGGTTTGGGTGCCGAAGAGCCGGGCGTTTTCCAGGTCTCCGTGGACGGCATAGCTCATCGTATAATAGAGGGAGCCACCGGGCACCAGGGGGATGATGGCGGGGATCACGAAGAGGGTGGCCGGGGTCTTCAGGGCCTTGGCCATGATCTCGCTGTAAGTCAGGGCGAAGGCGGCGGCTGCCAGGCTGGGCAGGAAGGTGTTCCCCAGCAGCCACTCCACCAGCAGATACACGCCCCAGCCCAGGAGCGCTCCCAGCGAAGCGGCGAAGAGATAGCGGCGGCGCATGCCGAAAATCAGGGCAAAGCCCATGGCGCCCACAAAGGCGGCCAGCAGCTGTGTGACAACAGGCATCATACCGGCAGCCCTCCCCCGAAGATCCGGTCCACAATGGCCAGGGCCACCATGAAGCCCCCGGCCAGGGCCGCGGCCCAGATCAGGCTTTCCGCCAAGCGCATGGTGCCGGAGATGGTGTTGCCCACCAGCATGTTGCGCAGGGCGTTGGTCATGGCCAGGCCCGGGATCATCAGCATGATGTCGCCGATCATGATCTTGTCCATCTGCAGGCCCGGGATCAGGTTGGCGGTGATGCCGATGGCCAGGCCCGCCAGCAGGGACACAATCAGGTTGGAGGCCACCACGTTCAGTTGGGTACGGCCCAGGGCGTACTGCAGCAGGCAGATGCCCGCGCCGAAGATCGCGCCGGCCAGCCCGTCCCAGAGGCTGCCGCCGAAGAACACGGCGAAGCCGCCGCCACCCAGGACGCTGCCCCAGAAGACCACCGCGAAGGGCTTGCGCCCGGCGGCCACCCGATCCAGTCTGGCCCGCAGTTCGTCCAGGGGCAGGGGCGCATGGCAGCAGTCCCGGCTGAGGGTGTTGAGCTTTTCCATCCGGTAGAAGTCCGTGGAGCCGGTGGAGGTGATGCGCTTGGTCTCGGTGACCGGCGTGGTCTCCGGGAAATTCAGGGTGATGCTCACCAGGGAGGGGATCACGAACACGTCCACCCGGTGGGCGCCGTAGGCCTTGCCCACCCGGCTCAGGGTGTCCTCCACCCGGGTGATCTCCGCGCCGCAGTCCAGCAGCAGCTCCCCCATTTCCAGCATGCAGTCCAGCAGCACATACTGGTCATAATGTGTCAATTCCATAGTTGATCCTCCGGGGCAAAAGCCCCGTTTTCTTTTTTTGCGGAGGGAGTATAACACAGCCCGCCGCGAAACGCAAGGCGTCAGATCCCATCGAAACGCAGAAAAATGAAGACGCTCCGCTAATGAAGAAATTGCGGTGTCGCTGCGCGACGGATTGAAATCCCCCTATTCCCCAGTGTGCGCACTGGGGACTTCCCCCGAAGGGGGAAGCAAGGCCGCCTCTTACCTCCCCTGGGAGCGCGCGGCTTCGCTCTTGCCTCCCCCTTTGGGGGAGGTGGCCGAGCCGCCTGCGGCGAGGCCGGAAGGAGTCTTCATTTCTTCATTTCTTCATTTCTTCATTTCTTCATTTCTTCATTTCTTCATTCCTTCATTTCTTCATTCCTTCATTCATATACGGGTCTTCCCAGCTTCTGCTTCAGCAGCACCTTGCCGAAGTAGATGCAGTTGCGGCCGCTGTCCCGATGGATGGTGATGTTGGCGTCCTGCCGCTTGGGGTTGGCGGAGAGCAGATAGGTCTCCCCCGCGTAGCCCGGGCAGAACTGCTTGCAGAACACGTCCCCGTCCACGAAGAAGATCCCGGGCTCGAACTCCTTGATGGGGGCGCCGCGCTGCACGTAGACCCGCTCGCCGTCCCGGATATAGGGCTCCATGCTGTCTCCCTGGATGTCGATGCAGAAATCCGCATCCGCCGGGGCACCGGCGGGCAGGGGGATCTCCTCGTAGTCCTCCCCCTC
The DNA here is from genome assembly GCA_902775355.1 of Oscillospiraceae bacterium. Classification (GTDB taxonomy): domain Bacteria; phylum Bacillota; class Clostridia; order Oscillospirales; family Oscillospiraceae; genus Limivicinus. Next base: position 8,991 of record CACYLY010000064.1, on the reverse strand, counting down.
GATGGGAGAGGCGTAGCCCGCCGCGGCCGGGACCAGATAGTGGCGGATCCAGGTGATCTGGGGCTCGGCGTTCTCCGCCTGGTACTCCGCAAAGCCGGTGAGATAGCGGCCGTAGCGGCAGAGCTCCTTGCGGCCCGAGCCGTTCAGCGCGTCATAAATGGGATCGATCTCCCGCGGGAGCGCCTTCTCCTCTTCCTCCTCCAGGCACAGCAGCCAGCTCGCCTTGACGCCCAGCGCCTGGGCCAGGGCGTTCACGGTCTCCCGCTTCAGGTTCACCACCATGCCGCTCTCGTATTTGTGTATCGCGGAAAACTTCACGCCGACCCTGTCGGCCAGCTCCTTCTGGGTCAGCCCGGCTCTCAGCCTGGCCTCCTTGATCCTGCTGCCGGTATCCACAGTTTTTCCCCCTTTTCGTCGCAGTGTCTCTTTGTCTTTATCTTACCATAGTATTCCCAAAAAGCAAGCAATATTTTCTTGACAAGACAATTTCTTTGTGCTATACTGCATATTGTCTTTTAAAGACAATTTCGTCAAGGGGATCCGCCCCGTTTTTTCTTGCTCCGGCATTGTCCTAAAAAGACAATTCCGTCAAGCGGGCCGCCCCGGAAAGGAAGGATCGTGGAACGAAGAGAACAAGACGTCGCGGCGAGGTGGGGCACATGCAGCTGAAGGCCGTCACGGCGGGACGGCCCTGTGCAAAGCCGCGCCTCAGCCGCCGCCTGGGCCGCCGGCTGCCTCTGCGCCCGGCGGTGGACTGCGCGGGAAACTGCGCCGCCTGCCCCTGGAATCCGGCGGAGCAGGCCCGCCGCCTGGCCCTGGGCCTCTGGCGGCGGGACGAGGCGGGGCTGCTGGGCCTGCGTTTCCCGCCGGCAGAAAAAGACAGATCGGGCGACCGGGCCCGGGAAGGAGAAGAGAACGCATGAATCAGAAGAAGGAAAGCAAAGCGCCGCCCCGCCGCCGCTACCGGACCGCCGACGGCGAGAGCGTCCCCGGCGTCACCACGGTGACGGGACTGCTGGCCAAGCCCTCCCTGGTGCGCTGGGCCAACAAGCTGGGCCTCCAGGGGATCGACGCCGGGGCCTACACGGAGCGGACGGCCCGGGTGGGATCCCTGGCCCACGCCATGATCTCCGCCGCCCTGCTGGGGGAGGACTTCGCGGCCCCCGACGCCGCCCCCGAGGAACTGGAGCAGGCCCGGCGGTCTCTGGCGCAGTTTCTGGCCTGGCGGGAGGGGCACAGCCTGCGCCCGGTGCACTGTGAGAGCGCCTTTGTGTCCGAGCGCCTGCGCTACGGCGGCACGGTAGACTGCTACTGCGTGCTGGACGGGGAGCCGGTGCTGCTGGACTTCAAGACCGGCCGGAGCATCTACCCGGAGTATTTCGTGCAGCTGGCGGCCTACGCCCAGCTCCTGCGGGAGCAGGGCTTCCCGGTGCAGGAGCTGCGCGTCCTGCGTCTGGGCGGCGAGGGCGAGAGCTGGGAAGAGAAAAGCGTCCGGGAGTCGGAGCGGTGGTTCTCGGTGTTTGAGTGCCTTCTGCGCGTCTACTATCTGAAAAAAGAGCTGGGCTGGCGCATCTGACAGCCCGGAAAGGAGGAACCATGCAGCAATACATCGACCGCTGCCAGCTGCTCAACACCCTGACGGACACCCGCTTTCTCCGCCGCCATGGGCGGCCCGCCCGGCCCTTCACCGTGGCGGACTGCCTGCGCATCGTCCGGGAACTGCCCGGCGCCGGGCTCTGGATCCCGGTGACGGAGCGCCTGCCCCTGCCGGAGACGGAGGTGCTCTGCGCCTTTGACAGCGGGGAGGTCTGCTCTCTCTGGCAGGACTGGGCCCATTCCCGGGACGAGGACCCCTTCCTCTACGGGGAGGACCCGGACTTTCGGCGTGTCAAGCGGGCCACCCACTGGATGCCCCTGCCTCTGCCCCCGGAGAAAGGAGGCTCCCCATGCCCCACAACTATGTGAGCTCCATGGCCGTCTGCCCCTTCTACTGCGAGGAGCAGCCCCGGGTCATCTTCTGCGAGGGGCCCTTCCCCGGCAGCAGTCTGCGCCTGGGCTACCGGGGCAGCGCCGCCGCCCACAAGGAGGCCTATTGCCGGGGCCGCTGGGAGGACTGCCCCATCGCGAAAATGCTCTGGACCCAGGCCGACGGCGGCCCCATGGTCCAGCGGAAGGGCCGCGGCTACCCCGGCGCCGAGGTCCCCGAAACCCCGCCCGCCGGGAAAACCGATATTTGAAAGGAGAACAACCATGGCAGAACCCAAACGCGACCAGATCCAGGAGGAGGATGAGCAGCGCCGGCGCGGCGCGGAGACCTCCCCCGCCCCCGTCTATCAGGACGAGGCCCGTCAGCGGCAGAGCGCCCTCTACGAGCAGATCGCCGCCCGGGGCCCCTTTCGCTACGACGCGGAGCAGGACCCCCTCTACCGCACGGCCCGGGACCGCTACGTCCAGGAGGGCCGCATGGCCATGAAGGACAGCATGGGCCAGGCCGCGGCCCTCACCGGCGGCTACGCTTCCAGCTACGGCCAGGCCGTGGGCCAGCAGCAGTACGACGCCTCCCTCCGGGGCCTCTCGGAGCTGATCCCGGAGCTCTACCAGCAGGCCTACCGCATGTACCGGGATCAGGGCGACGCCCTGCAGCAGCAGTATGAGCTGCTGGGCAAGCAGGCGGACCGGGACTATGACCGCTACCGGGACGAGCTGGGCGACTGGCGGACCGAGCGGGACTGGCAGCAGGACCGGGAGAACGACGCCTACGACCGGGCCGCCGACGCCTACGCCAGGCTCTACGCCCTCATCAGCGCCACAGGCTACAGCCCCACGGCGGAGGAGCTGGCTGCCGCCGGCATGAGCCAGGAGGCGGCGGAGGCCCTGCGCCGGGAGTATCTGCGCCAGACGGGCCAGCTGCCGGCGGCGGACGCCGGCGCCAATTCCGGCTCGAACACCGGCCATTCCGGCGCTCAGCAGACCGGGAAGCTGACGCTGGACGAGGTGATCCGCCAGGCCCGGGCCACCAGGCAGTCCAACCAGATGACGGATCTTTACCGCTCCTGCGTGCAGGCCGTCAACGAGGGGCGGGCCGCCTTCAGCCGCAGGGAGCTGGACGAGCTCTGGAACCGGTACCACTGGTTCAACTGAAGCGCCCTCAGGCGGGCAGGGTCCCGGGATCCTTCTCCGCTTCCGAGCGTTTTTGAAAAAACAACCCCCCGGGGGGCTTGCGCAAACGGCAAGGCTACAATAGTATGAGAACATGGACCACAAGGTAGTTTTGTCACGGCAAGGAGTGTGCTATGCAGATCGCCGAGTACTATGATTCGGTCGCGTCCTTCTGGGACGACGATTTTTCCGAGGCCAAGGCCGCGCGCATCGTCGCGTCCACGGTCTCGATCCCCCGCGGCGGCGCCTGCGTGCTGGACGTCGGCTGCGGCAGCGGCTCCATGTTTCTCGACCTGATGGAGGCCGGGGCCTGTGAGATCGAGGGCGTGGATATCTCCCCCAAAATGGCCGAGACGGCAAAGGGAAAGTACGGCTTTGATCCGCGCGTCCATGTGGAGCGGGGCGATTTTCTGGCCTTCTCCCGTCCGGGCTTCGACGTGCTGATGGCCTTCAACTCCTATCAGCATTTCCCGATCCCCCGGCTCTTCCTGCGGAAGGCGACGGAGCTGCTTCGCCCGGGCGGACGGCTGACAGTCGCCTTCCCCTACGACCGGGAGCGCGTCAACACCCTCAGCGCGATCATGCCGGCGGGGATCGCCCGCGGGCTGCTGTCGGCCGAGGAGGAGGCTGTCTTCTGGCGGGAGCTTTTCGAGATCGACTGCGTCTGCGACAACGACGGGCTGTACCTGATCTCCGGTACGTCGAAGCCCTCGGGCAAGGAGATGCTGCTGTGAATCCGGCGGACGAAAAGAGAAGCTGGGACGCGGCGGCGGGAGACTACCAGCGGGTCTTTGCCCTCGGCCTGAACGACTACAACGCCCTCCTCCTGCGCTTCTGGCGGGAGGAGGGCATGATCCGGCCGGGCTGCCGGGTGCTGGACATCGGCTGCGGGGTGGGCAAGTACGGGACCTGTCTGGCCGAGCTGGGCTGCGATGTGACGCTGACGGATCTCTCCGGCGAGATGCTGCGCCGCGCCGCCGAGAATATGGCCCGCTATGCGACGCCCTGGGCGGTCTACGAGGCGGATTTCAACGCCGTCACCGGCCGGGAGAGCGTCTTTGCCGGCGGCTTCGATCTGGTGATCTCCACCATGTCGCCCGCCGTGCACGACGTGGACACCGTGCGGAAGATGAGCGCCCTGAGCCGGGGCTGCTGCTTCCTCGCCTGCTTCCGGAGCTGGGAACAACCCACGCGGGACGCGCTGCTGCGGAAGACAGGCCTGGAGCCGCGCCAAATGATGGAGAATCCGGCGGAGGACGCGGCCTCCGTGATCCGGGCCGTCGGCGCGGCGGGCTATGTGCCGCAGGTGAAGCTTGTCCCCTATTGCTGGTCGGACGAGCGCAGCCCGGCGCAGATGGCGGACTATCTCTGCCGCCGCTATTATGACGAGAGCGACCGGGAGCGTCTGTACGAGCGCGCGCTTGCGGCCGCAGAGGAGCTCGCCGGAGACGCCGGGATCCTCCGCGACGCGGTGAACACCACGGTCGCGTGGATCTGGTGGATGCCTTAGATCTTCTTTCTCATACGAAAGAATCCGGATAGGACGCAGATTCCTTGTGTCCTATCCGGATTTTCACATGGTCATGCTTCGCGGATCGTTTCCCGCCGCGCTTCAAAAAACAGACTGATAAAGTGTACATGATCTTCTCCTTAACAGGAAAGGCCGCCGAGCCCGGCGGCCTTTCGCGTTTGAAGGTGTTACTTCTCCGCTTTCTTTTTCAGGCTGGCCTTGACGATGCCCTTGGGGTCCTTGATGAGCAGGATCGCAAGCCAGAGGATCATGCCCAGGGCCACCACGGAGAGGCCCAGATAGGCGTCGTTGAGCATCTCGGCGGCCTCCGGCTCGAAGAAGGCCGCGCCGTCCTCGGCATAGCCGAAGATCGCGTCGCCCAGCCACATGAGGGAGGCGCCCCAGAAGCACACGCAGGGCACGCCCAGCAGCATACTGTCATCCTTGCGTTGATACCACTTGACCGTGAAAATGATCGCGGCGAAAACACAGATCAAAAGCGTCATGCTCGTCCCTCCTTACGCGGCGGCCTGTACCGGCTCAGGATCGGGACGGGCCATGATCCTGTCCGCGGCGAACATCATGACCGCCCAGACGACGGTGACGATTACCGCCATGGTCACGCCGACGGTGCCCATCTCGTGGAGCATCTCCGCCGTGTCCCCGGGGTCGTTCATCGCCGTCAGGAAGGGGAAGAAGGGGACCACCTCCCCGTGCCAGATGTGCTCGTAGCAGAGCAGGAAGGCGCCGCCCCACAGCAGGGACGCCAGGATCATGAGCTTCTTGCTCCAGGGGAGCCGGTTCTCGTGCCGGGCTTCGGCCTCAGCCTTTTTCTCCAGCTTGAGAGATTCCGCGCTCCGCTCCTTGTTTTTGGCGATCTTCGCGGCGGCGGTGACCACGATCGCCTCAGCGGCGGTAACTAAAAAACATGCCATCGTTCTTTCCTCCCAGAGTGTTTTGTGTATGCGGACGGACCTTCTCCGGACCCGCGGGCCGTGACGGAGAGGCCTCCTGCATGTTTTTTATTGTATTCTCTGCCTGCTCCCGCCGCAACCCGGGTGGGGGGATCGGATTTTGTGGAAGCGCGTATCCCCCCTGCGGCATTTTGGGGGTTTCTTTGACACTTTTCACAAAATTTTCCCCGTTTTTTGCCGAACGAAGCCCTTCGCGGCCGGCAATCGCGTGCTTTTTTTATGGAATCTGCTGAAGAAACCCCTCCCCCGGGATGGGATATCATAGCCCGGTTTTCAAAAAATCATCCCCCCGGGGGGCTTCCGCAGATCAAAGCTTTCTGGTATGCTTTACGCAGATCAGATGCTTGAACGGCCGCACGGATCTCCCTCGATCCGCGTGTCGCTTTCACCTCTCAGACACGCGGCGGCCTAAATCTCTCTCACCATATTACAGCCCTCCGAGCCGGTCCCTTGGAGGGCTGTAATCCTTTCGTGGGGAGCGCCTGGGTGCAAAGCTGCATCCATACGCCCGCCGCTGCGCGCAAAGGCGCTCCGGAAGCCGTTTTCATGCGGCTTTCGGGGCGCCTTTGCGATTGGTACCCTGGGATGCTCTGTCTACGCCGGTCTGAACGCCCGGCGGACCGTCCCTGCCCGGATTTCCCGCGGCGGTCCGCCGGTCTTCTCTGTGCCCTGTTATCTGCTCTCCTTGTAGTACTGCGCCGTGCTGATCCCCAGCAGCGCGCCCAGGAGGACGCACAGGGCGTTGGCGGTCTTCGCGATCTCGTCGGCAAAGGGCCAGCCCCACACCCCGGCACAGGCCACGTAAAAGGTGGCCAGGGCCGGGATGCAGATCAGGGCGATCCATTTCAGTACATCATACAGCTTGTCGTTGAGTCTCATTTTCTCTCCTTCCCTGCCGGCTCCCCGTCACTTCTGACTGTGGGCGGCCTGGTTCATGTGCTTTTCGATCTTGTTGATGGCCTCGGTCACCGGGCCGTTGCAGCCCTGCTCCTTCAAGCCCTTCAGGCAGGCCAGCACGCCGTAGGTGAGCAGCTGCTGCTCCGCCTGGACCGTCTGGATGAGCTCATCCTGCTTCTTCTGCCGCTGCACGAAGGCGTAGCCCTTGAACAGATAGCCCAGCAGGGCGATCAGCGCCGCGACGCCGCCGGCGAGGCCCACCACGGTCTGCCACGAGAGGGTGATCTGCATCTCGCTCACCCCCTCAGCAGCGCGTTCCAGGTCACGGGACCCACGACGCCGTCCCGCTCCAGGCCCTTCTTTGCCTGGAAGCGCAGCACCGCCGCCCGGGTGTTGGGGCCGAAGTCCCCGTCCGCGCCGTCCGGCCCCACGCCGCAGCCCCGGAGGATCAGCAGGGCCTGGACCGCCTGGACGCACCCCCCTCTGTCGCCCTGCCGGAGCAGCGACAGCGTGAGCTGGCAGCCGCCCACCCCCGCCGCGCCCTCATCCTGGGAAGCGCCGCCCTCATTCTGGGCGGGACCCGCGCCCGCATCGCCGTCCTCCGCGGGGTCGCCGGGCCGGGGTGAAGGCTCTTCCTCCCCCTCCTCCGCCAGGCTCGCATAGTCCGGCAGCCCGTAGCCCCGGATATACAGGCCGTCGATCTCCCGGACCTGATAGCGCACCGCATCGCCGCAGTTGCCCTCGATCAGGCGGATCCGCCGGCTCTCCACCTCCGCCACCAGGCCCACGTGGTCGGTGCTGCCGCTGTTGTCCCCCAGGCCGGTGTCCTGCCAGTCGTAAAAGAGCAGGTCCCCGGGCCGGGGAACATAGCCGTCGTCCTCCACCCAGCGCCCCGCCGCCTTGTACAGCGCGATCATGGGGTCGCAGGCGCACTCGGGAAAGACGATCTTCGTCAGGCCCCACACCTGGGCCACGGCGCTTACGAAGGCCGCACACCAGGGGTCGGTATAGCTCATGCGATAGCCCCGGGGCAGCGGGTCGATGCTGTTGTACACGTCGATGATCACCCGATGGGTGCCGTCGGCTTCCCTGCGTCCCACCCAGCTCGCGGCCTGCCGGACCATCTGCTCTCTCCATTCAGTTTCCGTCATCCAAAACCACTTCCTTCCACCCGTACACGTCCGGGGCCCAGGTATTGCCGTCGATCAGGCTCTCATACACCGGTCCCGCCGCGTCCGGGTAATGTACCCTGTCACCGATATCATATGCATCCTGGGCTCCGGTGGGCTGCTTCCACACGGGGATCTCCCCCGGCGGCGCGACTTCCGTCCACAGCGCCGGCGTGAGCGCCGGCGTCCAGTCCGCCTGGCTCACATGGGTCTGCACCGCTTTGTAGAGCCTTCCGCCGAAGCGGACGCGCTCTCCCGCCACGTACAGCGTCTCCGCCGCCCAGAGGGGGAACAGCTCCATGCCGCTCAGCGCGTCCTCGTCGGTGAGGCTGATGGCGGCCTTTTCGATCAGCGCCCGGAGCGCAAGGGCTTTTTCTCTGGTCATTCGGCAGCACCTCCCAGGAGGATCTCAAGCGTCTGCGCTTCATCAAGCGCCTGATTCTCGCTGCTTGCGCGATACTCTGCTTCTTCTTCCAGAGTCATATCTCTGGTTGTATGATTTTCTTGGATTCTCATACGACTACCTCCCGTACAACGCAAATGTGCCGCCAGAATTCAGTACACCATTCGCACGATAAGACTTGCAGCGGATATAGCTAAGCACACCAGACGTAATTTTCCTACACGCCGTATAACCAGTGGTGTTTCCAGAGCTGTTTACTGCAAAACCAGAACAATACAAGGCAGTAAGCGATGTGTTAATCGAATCCAGTTTTGCCTTTGTGATTACAGCAGTTGCAACGTAGCTGTTCCCGTTAATATAGCAGAGATAGTCGCCAGTCTTATTGGGACAAACGTACAGATAGTCAGCTCCGGTTCCTGTCGCATTTACGACAATCGCAAACTGGTCGTAATCATAGCTTGAGACATCCATGTCGAGGTATGCCACATCTTCCGTAAGCGTAAACGTGTCGAGAAGCGTGAAATTGCCAAGCCCACCGCCCCCGCTGGGGATATTCCCGATCTCGCTGACAAATCCGCTCGGAAATGCAAGCTGGCTGCTGCCGCCTGATTTGGCGCGGATGGCGTTGGCTACGGAGGTAAGATCGCTGTCGAGCTGGGCGGAATCCACAAGTTTGTCCAGTGCCATCAGTAGCTCCCTCCCTGCCAGGCGCTCATCGTCACCGCCGTCACATTGCCGTCGCTGCCCACCACCAGAAACTTCCCGGCGTTGCCGCTGCCTTGGGCGACATCCAGCTTGCCTGTGATGTCCTGATGCTGGGTCAGAAAGCCGCTGTCGTTGCTCAAATCGCTGGTTTTCGTCGGGATGCTGAGGGTCACC
>CACYLY010000063.1:373-36631 GCA_902775355.1 Oscillospiraceae bacterium | reverse complement strand
GGTCGGGGCGAACTCGCCCAGCTTGTGACCGACCATATCCTCGGTGACATACACGGGAACGTGACGGCGGCCGTCATGGACGGCGATGGTGTGTCCGACGAAGGACGGGAAAATGGTGGAGGAACGGCTCCAGGTCTTGACGACCTGCTTGCTGCCGCTCTTGTTCATTTCATCGACTCTCTTCAGCAGCTCGGGAGCGGCGAAGGGGCCCTTCTTAATGCTTCTGCTCATTTACGTTCCCTCCTTACTTCGCGTTGCGGCGCTTGACGATGAACTTATCGGTCTTGTTCTTCGTCTTGCGGGTCTTGTAACCCAGCGCGGGCTTGCCCCAAGGAGTTACGGGGCCGGGACGGCCGACAGGGCTCTTGCCCTCGCCGCCGCCGTGGGGGTGATCACAGGGGTTCATGACGGAGCCGCGGACCGTGGGGCGGATGCCCATGTGGCGTTTGCGGCCGGCCTTGCCGATGTGAACGTTGGCGTGGTCGATGTTGCCGACCTGGCCGATGGTGGCGTAGCACTCCAGGCGGACCTTGCGCATCTCGCCGGAGGGGAGACGCACGGTGGCCATGCCGTTCTCCTTGGCCATGAGCTGGGCGGCGACGCCGGCGCTGCGGACAAGCTGCGCGCCCTTGCCGGGGTAGAGCTCGATGTTGTGGATCACGGTGCCCACGGGGATGTTGGCCATGGGCAGGGCGTTGCCGGCCTTGATGTCGGCCGCGGGGGACGCCAGGACGGTGTCGCCCACGTTCAGGCCGGTGTACTCCACCAGGGCGATGAAGGCGCTGCGGTTGGGGTCGTACTCCAGGCGGAGGACCTTGCCCTCGACGTCCAGCTTGTTGCGCTTGAAGTCGATGACGCGGTACTTCTGCCGGTTGCCGCCGCCCTGGTGGCGGACGGTGATGTGGCCGTAGCTGTTGCGGCCGGCGTTCTTCTTCAGGACCTCGGTCAGGCTCTTCTCGGGACGGGCGTGCTTATCGACGCCGTCGAAGCCGGAAACGGTCATGTTGCGCCGGGCGGGGGTAGTCGGTCTGTAGGTTTTGATAGACATTCTGTTTCCCTCCCTTAGGCCATGCCTTCGAACAGCTCAATGTTCTTGGAGTCGGCACTGAGCTTCACGACGGCCTTTTTCCAGGAAGCGGTTTTGCCCATGGGGTAAGCGCCGGTGCGCTTGGCCTTGCCGCGCACGTTCTCGGTAGTGACCTTGACGACGGTCACGCCGAAGATCTCCTCGATGGCCTTCTTGATCTCGATCTTGTTCGCGTCCTTGGCGACCTCAAACGCGTACTTCTTGATGTCCAGGTCTTCCATGGACTGCTCGGTGATGATGGGGCGGATGATAACGTCGTATGCGGTCTTCATCAGGCGAACACCTCCTCGATCTTGGCAAGGGCGGCCTTGTCGATGACCATCTTGCCGTTGGTGAGAATCATATAGGGGCTGAGGATGGTGGCGGTGGTGGTGCTGACGCCCTCGATGTTGCGGGCGGACTTGACGACCTTCTCGTCCACATTCTCGGTGACGACCAGGGCCTTGCCCTCCACGCCGATCTTGGTCAGGAAGCTCTGGAAGGGCTTGGTCTTGATCTCCTCGACCTTCAGGCCGTCGACGACCAGGATCTCATTCTCCTGAGCCTTGGCGGACAGGGCGGACTTGAGAGCCAGGCGGCGGACCTTCTTGTTGAGGCGGTAGCTGTAATCCCGGGGCTTGGGGGCGAAAGCGACGCCGCCGTGGTACCACACGGGGGAGCCGGCGTAGCCGGCGCGGGCGCGGCCGGTGCCCTTCTGGCGCCAGGGCTTCTTGGTGGTGTAGGAAACCTCACCCTTGGTGAGAGCGCTCTGGGTGCCCTGCCGGCAATTGGCCAGGTGATTCTTGACGGAATCATGCAGCACGCTCTTGTTCGGCTCGATGCCGAAGATGGCCTCGGAGAGCTCGATCTCGCCGATCTTCTCGCCAGCCATATTGAACAGATTCGCAATAGGCATTTATGCTGCTCTCCTTTCTTTTACTTGGTACGGGCGGAAGCCTTCTGCGGGTTGACACGCGCGGACTGCTTCTGCGGGTTGACGCTGACTGCGGCGGCCTCGCCCTTCTTGACGGGCTGGGTCTTCACAGTATTCTTAATGTAGACGATGCTGCCCTTGGGGCCGGGAACGGCGCCGCGGATGGCGATCAGGTTCAGCTCGGCGTCGACCTTGACGATGTCCAGGTTCTGCACGGTGACCTGATCCACGCCCATGTGGCCGCCGCCGTGGCTGGTGGGGGTGCGGCCCTGGCCGAAGCGCTTGATGACGCCGGCGTAGCCGTGGCCCTTGCTGATGCCGGTCACGTCGACCTTGTCGCCCTCGGCGAAAATGTCGGCCTTGACGGTATCGCCCACTTCAAACTTTGCGGTATCCTCCAGGCGGAACTCCTTGAGGTGCTTGACTGCGGCAACGCCGGCCTTCTTCAGGTGGCCTGCCTCGGGCTTGGAGAGCTTCTTCTCGCCGACTTCCTCAAAGCCGAACTGAACAGCCTCGTAACCCTCTTTTTCCTTGCTCATCTTGGCGACCACCGTGCAGGGGCCAGCCTCGATGACAGTGACGGGAATGACCTTGCCCGTCTCGTCGAAGATCTGCGTCATGCCGACCTTCTTGCCAATGATGGCTTTCTTCATCTGGTATTTCCTCCTTCGGTTATTGGTTGCCTCGCTTAGCCCGGGTGGTCCGCCCGTCCAGAGGCTGGCAACTTAACCCGTCCGCATTCGCAAGCTGCGGACCATGGGTCATTGAAATGGTTTTTCCTCTTTGGCTCCCCTGCCTCTTAGAGCTTGATCTCGATCTCCACGCCGGCGGGGACTTCCAGGTTCATCAGGGCTTCCACGGTCTTCTGGGTGGGGCTCATGATGTCGATCAGGCGCTTGTGGGTGCGGCGCTCAAACTGCTCGCGGCTGTCCTTATACTTATGAACGGCGCGCAGGATGGTGACGATCTCGGTCTTGGTGGGCAGGGGGATGGGGCCGGAGACCTTGGCGTCGGTGCGCTTGGCGGCTTCCACGATGGTTTCGGCGGCCTTGTCGATGAGCTGGTGGTCATAGGCCTTCAGGCGGATGCGGATCATGTTCTTGTTGCTTGCCATGGGTGATTTCTCCTTTTTTCGTACGTTTTTCGGCGGCATTGGGTCCGCCTCCCTTATGCGTACGGATGAAACAATTTTTGCACACACAACCGTGCGTATCAGGCCGTGTCCGAAAAACAAAACCGGCCAGATGGCCGGTCGATCCCCGTGCACGCGATATACGCGTGTACAAAAACAGGTTTCAGCCGCCCGATTGCGTGCCGGATATGCCTCCGACACCGGACATACTCCACGGAAGTTACCTCGGAATCCCGAGCAATCTCCCGCTTCCTCGCATAATACGCCCTGCTTTCCGCACAGGCGCTTCGTTAGTATAGCAGGCCATCCCCTGAATGTCAAGAAGAATTTTGTTGTTTTCGGAGAAATTTTTTTGATGTTTTTGTGCAGGGCGACAAAAATAGTGGCAGAACGGTAACAAGCCGCCTCTTGCCGCCCTGTCCGCCGGGCGGAAAAGCGGAAATGCGGGCCGGAACACAAAATTTCCCCCTTTGCGTTGCTTTTCCACCCTGCATATGGTAGCATGGGGGCAATCTTAGTGTAGAGGTGTGCGCATGAAAGCCTTCCGATCCTCTCCTGCCTTTCGGGCGCTGGTCTTTCTGTACCTGGCTGTCTTTCTGGTGATGCTGGTGCTGACCGCGCTGACGCCCATGCTGGCGGACGACTATTCCTATTGCTTCAGCTGGGCAGACAACCGCCGGATCACCAGCCCCCTGCAGATCCCGGCCTCCATGGCCGTCCACCGGCAGCTCACCAACGGCCGCGTCGTGGCTCACGCCCTGGTGCAGCTGATCCTGCTTGCGCCCAAGGCTGTTTTCAGTGTTTTGAACGCCTGCCTCGCCGTCTTCCTCTTCCTCCTCTTCGCCCGCTATACCCGGGCCGAAAACGATAAGCGCCGCCTCCTTCTCCTGCTGCTGGGCGCCCTGCTGCTCTTTAACGAGCTGCCCGCCTTCGGTCAGGTCGTCCTCTGGCTGGACGGCGCGGTGAACTACGGCTGGGGCATGGTTTTCTTCCTGCTCTTCCTCCTCCCCTATGCCGAGGCTTTTCTCGGACGGGAGCGGAAGAAGAGCCTGTTCCGGGATCTGGCCTTTCTGCTTTTCGCTCCTCTGGTGGGCGCCTATTCGGAAAACGGCTCCCTGGCCATGCTCTTTGCGGCCCTCTGCCTCACCCTGCTCACGGCGCTGCGGGAGAAGCGCCTGACCTGGCAGGCCCCCGCGGGGCTGCTGCTGGGCGTTCTGGGCTACTGCTTCCTGATGTCCGCTCCTGCGACCCGCGGCCGCTCCGCCGGACTGGATCTCAGCTCCTGGGCAGCAAACTTCAAATACATCCTGAATCTCTGCCGGGATCAGCTGCTCCCGCTCTTTTTTCTCTTTGCCCTGTGCTTTGCCCTGTGCCTCCTTCTTCGGGCCGACCGGCGGCGCATGATCCTCTCCGCCGTGCTCTTTCTGGCGGGTCTGGGCTCCCTCGCCTCCTTCTTCTTCGCCAGCTACTTTGTGCCCAGGCACTTCTGCTTTACGGTTTTTTTCACGGTTCTGGCCTGCCTGCTGCTCTTTTCCGCGCTGCTGGAGCTGCGCCGTCCTCTTCTCCCCGTGCTCACGGCAGCCGCTCTTGCAGTGCTCTTTGCCTTCAACTTTTCCCTGGGCGCCCTGGATGTCCTGGTGATCCACCGGCATTTTCTTCTCCGGGAGGCGCGTATCCGCGAGGCGCTGGCCGCCGGGGAGACCAAGGTGGCCCTGGAGGTCTATGAGCCCGCGACCCGATACAGCGCCGCCCTGGGGCTGGACGACCTGAACATGGAGGAAAGCCGCATCTGGCCCAACTGGAGCCTGGCAGACTATTACGGCTTGGAAGAAGTCCAGGGTCTTCCGCCCGCGGGATCTGCCGGCGGCAAGGCCTGACCGGGCGCAAAGGCCGCTGTTTCCCGGCAGCGCATACCGAAAGCCGAAAAAGCTGTTCGACGAATTCGCAGTTGAATTCGCCGAACAGCTTTTTTGATCCCGCTTGTCCGGGCTGCCCTCAGAAAACGTCCAGGCTGTTGACAAAGGCCAGGATATAGGCCAGCGCCGCCAGGGCGCACAGCAGGGCCAGCGCCCGGTCCAGCCCCTTGCTCAGCTTCAGGGAGGCCAGCGCCGGATACACCGGCACCGCCGCCACCAGATAGCGCGGCGCGCTGATCAAATAGGTAGGCGCCAGGGCGAAAAAGACGTACACGATATACCACACGCCGTAGCTTGCCCGCAGCTTTCCCCCCGTCAGTGCAAACAGCATCAGCGCCGCCATGATCCACAGCACGTTGGGGAACCAGAGTCCCAGGGACTTGAGCGCATAGGGCTGCTGCAGATCCGCCAGGGCGTTATCGATCTGAAAGGCCACGCTTCGGAAAAACAGGCCCATCTGCTGTCCCCAGTGCTCCGCCTCCACCTCCATGTACTTGAAGGAATCGCCATAATACCGGGCGTTGATCCAAAGGTAACCGGCCAGACCCAGCAGCACCAGGAAGCAGCAGGCCACGCTGAACGCCCCTTTCCGGGCGCGCTCGGGCTCGCAGATCCAGGCGGCCACCGCCTCAAACAGCAGCGGCGCGAATACCAGTACCCCCAGAGAGCGGGCAAAGGCAGCGAGGGCGCCGGCCGCACCGGCCCAGAGCCAGCGGCGCTTCCGGGCCAGATACATGCTCAGCAGGCACCAGAAGAAAAACACGCTCTCGCTCATGGGAACGACGAAAAAGAACGCAGCCGGAAGCAGCACCGTATACTTCATCACAGACCTGGCCCGCTCCTCGGGATAGTCCAGGCACAGCAGCCGGTAGAGCACACAGTTGGAAAGCACGTAAAATACCAGGGCGACCAGCGTCCCTGCGGTATAGAGCTCCATCCCCAGGAGGTAGAGTCCCCTGGTCAGCAGGGGGTACAGAGGATAGAAGACCAGGCGGCACTCCTCCGCCAAGGAGCTTGGCGCGTACCAGCAGCGGGCGATATCCATGTAATTGCCGGTATCGACCCCCGCGAACCAGCGCAGCCTCGCTTCCAGCCCTCCGGGATCGCCCATCCAGGCGCGGAGTCCCAGGATCAAAGCCAGCTCCAGCAGGGCTGCCAGCAGGGAGAGCAGCGCCACCTTCCACAGGGCGACGCCCGTTTCCGTCCCGCTCTCCGGCGCGAGCGCCGTCTTCCCGGACCAGAATCTCATCCACTGCCGCACAAAGCGCAGGCAGCCCCAGGCAAAGAGCAGCACCGAGAGCCCGGCCAGCAGACGGCCGGCGTGGTTGGCCGTATTGTTCACCAGTCTCCAGTGCAAAAACAGCGCTCCCAGCCCCAGCAGCCCCAGAGAGGAGATCCAGGCCTCCGCCTTGGTCTCAAACAGCTTCTTCATCCCTCTCCCCCGGTCCCGGTCTCGGGCAGCAGGCCGTAGACCCGTTCCAAGCCATAGTATTTCGCCAGCAGGTCATTGTACCAGCACTCCGGCGACTCCTCCAGCTCCTCATAGGAGATCTCGGCATAGCCGGTGGTGGTGACGAAGCGCTTCAGCGTCACCTCCCGCCGGCCGCTCTCCCGGGCCTCGCAGACGGCGGCGGTCCGCTCCCTGCTCTGGAGATAGAGGGACAGCACATCCCCCGTTCCCCGCAGGAAGGAGAAGGCAAAGAGCACGCCCAGCAGCGCCGCGACGGGGACCACCCGCCCCCGCCGGTCCTCCGCCGGCAGGCCGGCGGCCAGCACCAGGCAGGCCACGATGGTCAGGCAGGCGCAGGCCGCAAAGGAGCGGCCCACCAGATAGGCGGCGGCGGACAGGGCCAGAACAGAGGCCAGGCCGCCCAGCAGCAGCGCGGCGGAGGCCAGCAGCAGTCTGCGGTCCACTCCCCGGCCGATCGCCCCGGCCATCAGCAGCGCGTAGAACAGATAGAGCGGCAGCATGCAGGTCTCCAGCCAGCCCAGAGACGCCTTCATCCCCTGCACCAGGCTCAGCAGCGACAGTCCGCCCACCCGGGTCGCCAGGGTAGCCGGGGCGCTGAGCAGGAGCAGAAAGCCCAGGCAGCCGCAGGCAAAGGCGGCGGTAAGCCGCCAGGGGAGCCGCTTCTCCCGGATCCAGACGGACAGGCCCAGCAGGAAGGCGGCGGCCAGCAGGCAGACGCCGTTGCTCTCGTTATAGGCGGCACAGGCCAGGCAGCAGAGGCACCAGAGCGCGGTCTGCCAGAGCTTCCCCCCGGGCTCCGCCCCCGCAGCCGCCCGGTAAAAGGGCAGCAGGGCGGCGAAGAGCAGCGGCAGGCTCCAGCCGTAGTTGCAGGAGCCGGTGAGCCAGAGGAAGACCTCTCCGAAGCCGGGCATCCAGCACCAGAGCAGCATCCCGCCCAGGCCAAGCCAGAGCAGGCGTTTCCGCTCCCCCTCCGGCAGGAAGCGCAGCAGCAGCCAGAGCAGCAGCGGGAGCACGACCGCGTTCAGCAGGGAGAAGACCACCCGGGGCGGGATCTGCATCAGATACACGAAAAAGTGCGCCAGCACCCGCCCGTTGGTGTTCTGCCACAGATCCTTCAGGTTTTCCGCGATCTGGGACAGACTGCGGATGTGCTCCCCGTCCATGCCATAGTAATGGACATAGTCGTCCCCGGCCATGGGGGTCATCAGGTTCAGCGCCAGCATGAACAGGTACAGGGCCAAAAGCGCCCAGGCCGGGGCGTTCCCCCGGCCTCGGTCCCCGATCCAGTTTTTCAGCTTCCCCGTCACGGCTCAGAAGCCGAAGGTGTGGGGCATCAGCTCCGAGAGCTTATAGCTCACGTAACGGCCGCCGGCCTTGGCGCACAGGACCTCCAGGTCGTTCTCCCCGGCAAACTCCGACAAAAACTGCCGGCAGGAGCCGCAGGGGGTGCACCAGTTCTGGCTGTCGGCGTAGATGGCGATCCGGCGGAACTCCCGGTAGCCCTCGCTGACGGCCTTGACGCAGGCGGTGCGCTCGGCGCAGATGGTGTCGCCCAGGGCGGCGTTCTCCACGTTGCAGCCGGTGAAGACCTTCCCGTCCATGCACTCCAGGGCCGCGCCCACAGAAAAGCGGGAATAGGGAACGTAGGCGTTCAGGGACGCCTCCTTGGCCATAGACATCAATTCTCTGTCCGTCATGATTCTTCTCTCCCTTATATATAATATGTATTATCCTTCTTTTTCCTTTTGGGGCTTTGCCGGCTCCTCCAGGATGATCTCCCAGTTGGCAAAGCCGTAGAGGGGATTGCCGTAGTTGGGGTTGATGCCCCGGCACACGCCCCGGCGGGTGATGATCTGCTGCTTTTCAAAGCCGATGACGATCATGGAGCCGGAGGTGTTCATAATGTAGTCGCACAGCTGGTAGAACTCATCCGCCCGGGTGGTGTCCGGCGCGGCCAGATAGCGCTCGATCCGGGAGACGATGGTGGCGTCCTTGGAGCGGGTGAAATTCTGGTTGGTCATGGCGTTCTGCTCGGTGCGGGGCTGCAGCAGCTCGGTCAGGTCGAAGTTGTTGCGCAGCTTCACCTCGGCGTAGTACATGTCCATGGTGACCACCTGCTTGCCGGCCTTGAACTGCCCCTCGTCCAGGGCCTTGCAGTAGTCGGCCCAGGTGAGCTCGTGGACGGTGACCTTCAGCCCGATGGAGGCCATGTCCTCCTGGAAGCGGCGGGCGATGCCGCACTTGGCGCTGGAGTCGGCGCAGACCACAAAGTGCAGGTCGATCTTCTGGGGGGAGCCGGACATGAACTCCAGCATCCCGTCCTCGTCATAATCCTGGACGCCGGCGGCGAACAGGATGTTCCTGCAGGCCTCCAGGTCATAGTTGAGCCTCTCCTCCAGGGCGGCCGGATAGGCCGAGCAGGTGGGGTACATGGGCAGGGCGGCGGCCACGGCGTTGCCGTGGAGCAGCTCCACCAGGTAGGCCCGGTCAAAGGCGTGCTGCATGGCGATGCGGAAGTAGCTGTAGCGCCCCAGCATGCTCTCCTCGTTGAAGGCCACGTAGTGCATGTTGGTGGTGGCGTAGGTGTGGAACTCGTTGGAGCTGGCGTAGCCCAGGTTGGTATAGCTGGAGGGGTCGTTGATGACCACGTCGATGTAGCCGTCCTCAAAGGCGCTGATGATGGCGTCGGCGTTGTTGTACTCTTTCAGATAGATGGTGTCCACCGGCAGGTCCTCGTAGCCGGGGTAGTACTCGTTGGCGATCAGCGCGTCGCCCTCTTCATTATAACAATAGGGTCCGCTGCCCACGGGGGTGTTGCCGGCGGGGCTCAGATAGCCGTAGGTGGGCGACTTGATCACCGGCAGGTTCAGGAGCTTGATGAACTGCCTGTCGCCGATGCCCAGGGTGACGTAGACCACGCCCTCGCCGGGGGAGGCGCCCTGGTAGCTGGCGAAGCGGCCGTGGAAGCGGTCGGAGTTGATGGCCCAGCCCATGGAATAGCTCACGTCCCGGGGCATGACCTCGGTGCCGTCGGAGAAATAGTGGCCCGGCTCGATGGTCAGCTCCCAGTTCTTGCCGCTGTCGTCGCACTTCCAATCGCTGATGAGGCCGCTGCCCCGGATCACCTCGAAGTTGTTGTCCAGCTCGATCATGTTCTCATAGACCAGGGCGCAGATCAGCTGGTTGGCGTGGTTGGTGGCCACAAAGGGGTTTTTGCTGTACTTGCTGTTGCTGTTGACGGAGAAGACTCGGTCCAGGGCGGGGGCGCGCTGCACGTCCCTGCCGCCGGTGGACTCCAGGATCTCCTGCTCCGGGCTGACGCCCGAGCCGCAGGCCGCCAGGGTCAGCAGCATCAGCAGGGCCAGCAGCAGGCAAAGGCTTCTTTTACTCTTAGTCATGGTTCTTTACTCCAGCACGATGCAGGCAGCCTGGCTGCCCCGATTTCCTTTGGTGTAGCGGTGGGACCAGTATTTCCCGTGGCTGCAGAAGGTGCACTCCTCCGACAGGTCGATGTGCTCCTCCGCAAGCCCCAGCTGCAGGAGCCGCCGCTTGTTGGCAAGCCGCAGGTCCACCAGATACTTTCCGTTGTCCTTCCGGGTCCAGAGTCCCTCCGTGTCCCCGCCCAGATACGCCTCGACGGCGGCGGGCACGTCCCCGTCGGTCTCGAAGCAGCAGGCGCCGATGGCCGGGCCCAGGGCAGCACGGACGCTCTCTCTTCTCGCGCCCAGGCGCTCCATCTGCTCCAGGGCCACCCGCAGGATGTCCGCCACGGAGCTGCGCCAGCCGCAGTGCACGGCCCCGGCCACGCGGTTTTCCGGGTCCAGCAGCAGGGCGGGCACGCAGTCGGCGGTGAAGCAGAAGATCGGCAGGCCCTTTTCCGCGGTGACGATGCCGTCCGCCTCATAGGGGACCTTGCTCAGGGCCGGGTGCCGGTCCGCCCTGGTCACGATGCGCACCACATTGCCGTGGACCTGCTTGGTCACCGCGCAGTCGTCGATCTCCGCGCCCATCAGGGCCGCGGCCCGGCGGTAGTTCTCCCGCACCCGCTCCGGGTCGTCCCCCCGGCTGGAGCTCAGGTTGAGGCTGGCGAAGATCCCCTCGCTGACCCCTCCGAAGCGGGTCAGAAAGGCGTGCCTTGCCGGGAGGACCGTGGAGGTCATATAGATCAGGTCGCCCTGTTTGTTCTCAATAAACATATCAAATCTCCAACATAAGAACGCTTCTCTGACGAAGGGATGCTCCTTTCATCCGCGGCGGCGGATCGAATCCCCCGATCAGCCTTCGGCCGCTTCCCCAAAGGGGGAGCAGGGTCCGGCCGGCACTTGCCTCCCCCTTTGGGGGAGGTGGCCGAACCGCTTGCGGCGAGGCCGGAAGGGGTTCTCTCATGCGTTCCTGCCGCAGCATTCCTTGTACTTGAGCCTCCGGCTGCCGTCGGCCTTCATCTTGCCGCAGGGACAGGGATCGTTGCGGCCCGGCTTGGGGGCCTTTTTCACCGGCTTTTTCTTCACCGGCTCGCCGCCCACGTTGGCGACGGCGTTCTTGGCCACGGCCTTGCGCTCGATGGGCTGCTCCCGACGGAGCCGCATGATGAAGAGCCGGCGCACGGTCTCCTCCCGGATGCCGGCCACCATGGCCTCGAACATGTCGAAGCCCTCCTGCTTGTAGGCATCGATGGGCTTGGTGGCGCCGTAGCCCCGCAGGCCGATGCCCCGCTTGAGCTCGGCCATGGCGTCGATGTGGTCCATCCAGTATTCGTCCACCACCCGCAGCATGACCACTCTCTCCAGCTCCCGCATCATGGCGGCGCCGTTGACGTCGGGGCCGAATTCCTTTTCCCGCCGGGCGTAGACCTGCTCGGCCCGTTCCACGGCAGCTGCCTGCAGCTTCTCGCTGCCGCTGCGGCCCTGGTAATCCTCCGCCCGGAACGTGCCCCTGGGCAGGAAGAGCTTTTCAAAGGGGCTCAGCACCTCGTCCAGCTGCTCCTGGCTCTCCACGGGAGCGCCGTTGAGCCCGCTGAGGATGGTGCCCTGGACGAATTCCCGGATCATGTTCAGGATCTGCTCCTGCAGATCCTCGCCGTCCAGCACCTTGCGCCGCTCGCCGTAGATGATCTCGCGCTGCTTGTTCATCACGTCGTCGTACTCCAGCACGCTCTTACGGGTCTGGAAGTTGCGGCTCTCCACGGTCTTCTGGGCCTGCTCGATGGAGTTGGAGAGGATCTTGGCGTCGATGGGCGTGTCCTCGTCGATCTTCAAAGTCTCCATCATGCCCATGATCCGCTCGGAGCCGAAGAGGCGCATGATATCGTCCGTCATGGACAGGTAGAAGCGGCTCTCGCCCGGGTCGCCCTGGCGGCCGGCGCGGCCGCGGAGCTGGTTGTCGATGCGGCGGCTCTCATGCCGCTCGGTGCCCAGGATGAAGAGGCCGCCGACCGCCCGGACCTTTTTCGCCTCGATGCTGATCTCATCCATGTGCTCCTTGAGCTTCTTGGCATAGAGCTCCCGGGCGGCCAGGATCTCCTTGTCGTCCGTCTCGGCATAGCCGGTGGCCTCGGCAATGATGCCGTCGGAATACTCAGCCCTGCGCAGGTCCTGGCGGGCCAGAAACTCCGCGTTGCCGCCCAGCACGATATCCGTGCCGCGGCCGGCCATGTTGGTGGCGATGGTCACGGCCCCCAGCTTGCCGGCCTGGGCCACGATCTCGGCCTCCTTCTCGTGGTACTTGGCGTTCAGCACGGTGTGGGGCACGCCCTTCATTTTCAGCAGCTTGGAGAGGTATTCGCTCTTCTCGATGGACACGGTGCCCACCAGCACAGGCTGGCCCTTGGCGTGGCAGTCCACGATCTGCTGGATGATGGCCCGGTTCTTGCCGGCCTCGTTCTTGTACACCACGTCGGGGTTGTCGATGCGGATGACGGGCTTGTTGGTGGGGATCTCGATGATGTCCAGCTTGTAGATGGTGCCGAACTCCTCCGCCTCGGTGACGGCGGTGCCGGTCATGCCGGAGAGCTTCTCGTACAGGCGGAAGTAGTTCTGGAAGGTAATGGTGGCCAGGGTCTTGTTTTCTGATGATCTCCCCGTCCTTGACGATGTAGTCGATGTCCCGCTTCATGATGCCGTGGGCCTTCAGGGCCTGGTTGATGTGGTGGGACAGGGTGGCGTTTTGAATATCCGCCAGGTTTTCCAGGTTGAAGGCGCGCTCGGCCCGCTGGATGCCCCGGGCGGTGAGGGTGGCGGTACGGGCCTTCTCGTCCACCACGTAGTCCGCGTCCAGATCCTCGCTCTCCTCCTGCTTCTCGTCCACGGAGGCGTAGACCACCTTCTTCAGGCGGGAGACAAAGTCGTCGGCCTGGCGGTAGAGATCGGTGCTCTCGTCGCCCTGACCGGAGATGATCAGCGGGGTGCGGGCCTCGTCGATGAGGATGGAGTCCACCTCGTCCACGATGGCGAAGACGTGGCCCCGCTGGACCATGTCCGCCTTGTAGAGGGCCATGTTGTCCCGCAGGTAGTCGAAGCCCATCTCATTGTTGGTGCCGTAGGTGATGTCGCAGGCGTAGGCCTCCCGGCGCTCCAGAGAGGTGAGTCCGTGGACGATCAGGCCCACGCTGACGCCCAGGAAGCGGTGCACCTTGCCCATCCACTCGCTGTCGCGGCGGGCCAGGTAGTCGTTGACGGTGACGATGTGCACGCCCCGGCCGGTGAGGGCGTTGAGATAGGCGGGCAGCACGGCCACCAGGGTCTTGCCTTCGCCGGTCTTCATCTCGGCGATGCGGCCCTGGTGCAGCACGATGCCGCCGATGAGCTGCACCCGGAAGGGCTTCATGCCCAGCACGCGCCAGGCGGCCTCCCGGGCCACGGCGAAAGCCTCCGGCAAAATGTCGTCCAGGGTCTCTCCCTCCGCCAGGCGCTTTTTGAACTTGTCGGTCATCTCCCGGAGCTGGGCGTCTTTCATGGCGGCAAACTTCGGCTCCAGCGCCTCGATTTTGTCGGCGATGGGGTATATTCTCTTCAATTCCCTGTCGGAATAGGTTCCGAACAGCTTGGTAAGCAGTCCCATATCGTGTTCCTTCCTGTATAGATTGGCGCAGGCGCCGGGGTAATTCGGAATGCGGAATTCGGAGTTCGGAATTCGGAATAAATGGTTCGTGATCTGTGCGTGCGCGGCCCGTTTCGCCCCGTAGGGGCGACCTTTGGTCGCCCGCAAAGCCTTCCCCGCGCACGGGGAAGGTGGCATCCGCCGATCCCCCGCGAGGCGGATGACGGATGAGGTCTCTTTGCGCCGGTTGACGGGCAGACCTCGCTTCGCTCGGGGACCTCATCCGGCGCTGCGCGCCACCTTCCCCCTGCGGGGGGAAGGCAAGGCCCCTCCGCCGCCTCGCTTCTGCCTCCAATTCCGAACTCCGAATTCCGAATTGGAAGCAGGCGATAACAATACAGAGTGGAGTATAGCACATAATTATGAAGAAAAAAAGTCTATGGTCCCTATTTTTGTATTTTCCATCCCCTTGCCGCTCCGCGGCTTCTGTGCTACAATGTCTGATTGTGAAGAAAACACTTGAGGGAGGGACCGCCATGACCCGTCTCGGTTTTGACAACGCGAAATACGTAAAGCTCCAGTCCCAGAACATTCGGGACCGGATCTCCCAGTTCGGCAAGCTCTATCTGGAATTCGGCGGCAAGCTTTTTGACGATTATCACGCCTCCCGGGTGCTGCCGGGCTTCGAGCCGGACAGCAAGGTGAAGATGCTGCTGGAGATGAAGGACGAGGCGGAGATCGTCATCGCCATTTCGGCGGACGATATCGAGCGCTCCAAGCGCCGGGGCGATCTGGGCATCACCTATGACGAGGACACCCTGCGCCTCATCGACGCCTTCCGGGGCATCGGCCTCATGATCGGCAGCGTGGTGCTGACCCATTACCGGGGCCAGTCCCTGGCGGACAAGTTCATCAAGCGCCTGGAGGTCCTGGGTATCCGGACCTACAAGCACTACATCATCCCGGACTATCCCTCCAACGTCCCCCTCATCGTCTCGGACGAGGGCTTCGGCAAAAACGATTATATCGAGACGGAGCGCCGCCTGGTGGTGGTCACCGCCCCCGGCCCCGGCAGCGGCAAGATGGCCACCTGCCTCAGCCAGCTCTATCACGAGCACAAGCGGGGCGTCAACGCCGGCTATGCCAAGTTCGAGACCTTTCCCATCTGGAACCTGCCCCTGAAGCACCCGGTGAACCTGGCCTACGAGGCCGCCACCGCGGATCTGGACGATGTGAACATGATCGACCCCTTTCATCTGGAGGCCTACGGGGTCACCACCGTCAACTACAACCGGGACGTGGAGATCTTCCCCGTGCTGGAGGCCATTTTCAAGAGCATTTACGGCGTCAGCCCCTACAAGAGCCCCACGGACATGGGCGTAAACATGGTCGGCATGTGCATCTGTGACGATGAGGCCTGCCGGGAAGCCTCCAGGCAGGAGATCATCCGCCGCTGGTACGCCGCCGCCGTCTCCGTCCGCCAGGGTCTCAGCGATTCGGCGGAAATGCGCAGGATCGAGCTGATCATGAACTCTCTGGACCTCTCCTCCGCGGACCGGCCGGTAGTGGCCGCCGCCCTGCAGCGGGCCGAGGAAACCGACGCCCCCGCCATGGCCATGGAGCTGCCGGACGGGACCATCATCACCGGCAAGACCTCTCCCCTGCTGGGAGCCGCCTCCGCCTGCCTGATGAACGCCCTGAAGCATCTGGCCGGCATCGAGGTGGAGCACCTGGGCAACCACAACCCCCGCCTGCACACCGACGAGCTGCTGATCGCCCTGTCCGTCTGCGCGGTCACCAACCCCATGGCGGGCTACGCCATCGACCAGCTGGACAAGCTCCGGGGCTGCGAGGCCCACTCCAGCGTCATCCTCGCCCGGGTGGACGAGGAGCTCTTCAAAAAGATCGGCGTGAACATCACCTTCGAGCCCCGCTACCAGGCCAAGAAGCTGTTCCATAAATAAGTTCGCAGTTCGCAGTTCGTAGTTCGTAGAACGCGAGCTGCGAACTGTATCCCGCGGATCGCCGCACCGGTTTTTCACCAGGCTGCGATCCGCGTTTTCCGTTGATGACAGGAGGCTTCCCCATGAAGATCCGCACCGTCCGCGCTGTTCGGAACGCCGCCGGGGCTGTCGCCCCCGTGGCGCGCCGGGTCTTGTGCCTGCTGGCGGCGCTGCTGCTCCTGAGCCTTCCGGCCTGCGGCGCCGGGGCCATGCAAGCCCCCGCGGTCCCCAGCCCCGGCGCCGCGCCCGCGCCCGAACCCACGCCGGAGCCTCTGCCCGAACCCACGCCGGAGGCCACACCCGAGCCCACGCCCGCGCTGACGCCGGAGCCAACGCCGGAACCCACGCCGGAACCCACGCCGGAACCCACACCGGAGCCCACGCCCGAGCCCACGCCGGAACCTACTCCGGAACCCACACCCGAGCCCACGCCGCTGCCGGAGCCGCCGGAGGGCTTTCAGGTCACGGAGGACGGGCTCTTCTGGCGGCTGGAACGGGGTGTGCTGACCATCTCCGGCCAGGGGGACATGACGGACTACGGCCAGTCCCGCCGGCAGCCCCCCTGGATCCAGCGGGGCAACGCCGTGCAGCAGCTGGTGGCGGAGGAGGGGGTCCGCTCCATCGGGGCCAACGCCTTCTACGGCTGCGAGCAGCTGAGCCGGGTCTCCCTGCCCGCCTCTCTGGTCTCCGTGGGGGACTACGCCTTTGCCCGCTGCATCCCGCTCTATGAGCTCCGCCTGCCGGAGGGGCTGACGCGCATCGGGGCGAGCGCCTTCAGCGGCTGCATGAATCTCCGCGTCCTGAGCCTGCCGGAGAGCCTGCGCAGCATCGGGGACTACGCCTTTGCCGACTGCGTCAGCCTGACGGAGGCGGTCCTGCCCCAGGGCCTGACGGAGCTGGGCGGCTACGCCTTTTTCGGCTGCACCGGGCTGGGCGACGCGGAGTTGCCGGAGAGCCTGTCGCAGCTCGGCGCCTATGCCTTCCGGGGCTGCGTCTGCCTACGGGAGCTTCAGCTGCCCGAGGGGCTGCCCGCGGTCCCCGAGGGACTGTGCTATGACTGCTTTGCCCTGCAGGCTGTCCGGGTCCCGGGCAGCGCCCAAAGCATCGAGCCCTACGCCTTCTATCGCTGCGCCATCCTCACCAGGCTGGAATTCACCGGCACCCGGGCCCAATGGGAGGCCCTCTCCGTCGCTCAGGGCAACGACTTCTCCTCTTCCGCCTTCCGCCTGATCTGCGCCGACGACGAACCGTAGCCCGATCCTTACCGGACAAAACGCATCCCGCCTCGACCGGAGGCGGGATGCGTTTTTTTCGGCGGGCGCGTCTTGCCTCCCCCTCCGGGGGAGGTGTCGTCCGCCGATCTCACGCGAGGCGGATGACGGAAGGGGTTGTCCGTCTCGTGTCGGTGTGGATCGGCGCGGGGCGGACACCCCGCGTAGGGCGCGATGCCCTCATCGCGCCGCGAATCACGCATGCGGACGGGTAACGGCGGGAGGGGGCAAGCCCCTCCCCTACGCTGTCATGGCTTCACGAGCCCGCAGGGCGAGTCGAAGGATCTTTCCCCGTAGCGCCGGGCATTGCCCGGCGAAAACGGAACGAATCGGCAAAGCGAAGGAATGCCGAGCAAGCAGAGCTTGGATCGTCGCACGCTTCCCGCGCGTCGGGATGCTCGGCGCTACGGGCGCGGAACGGACGCAGGCGCGCGTAGGGAGCGATCCCCTGATCGCTCCGTAAATTGATCGTGAGCGCAGATCCACGAGCCGCCGAGGATCTCGTAGCCGGGCCCCTACAAGGTTGGACGAGGCGTCGGCGCGGGACACGGGCGACGGTCGGTCGCCCCTGCGGACGAGGACGGGCGTTAGCGCGTAGGGAGCGATCCCCTGATCGCTCCGTAAATTGATCGTGAGCGCAGATCCACGGGCCGCCGAGGATCTCGTAGCCGGGCCCCTACGGGCGCGGGTCGGACTGCGGCGCCGACGCCTTGCGCTCCGGCGGAGGGCGTGGTAGAATACACAAAAAAAGAAGGAGGTACGGATATGGAACAGCTGTTCGAATCGGAAAACATCCGCTATGTGCCCGTCTCGGAGCGGCTGGTGCCGGATTACCTGGAGATGGTCAACGACATCGAGCATGTGGGCCGCTTTATCGGCAGGCGGACCGAGCCTGTCTCCGAGGACAAGGAGCTCCGCTGGGTCCGCGAAAAGCGGGAGGAGCAGGCACTGCTCTTTTCCATGCTGGACAAGAGGAGCGGCGCCTTCATCGGCAACGTGGAGCTGATGGACCCGGCCGATTCCCAGGCGGAGCTGGGCATCGCCATTACGGCGAAGATGCAGGACCGGGGCTGCGGCACGGAGGCGGTGCGGACCGTGGTCGCCTACGGCATGGAAAAGCTGGGTCTGCGGCGGATCTTCCTGAAGGTCTATCCGGACAACGCCCGGGCCATCCGCTGCTATGAGAAATGCGGTTTCCGGGAGTACGACCGCACGGACGAGGACGTTTTCATGGAGATCACAAGGGAAGACGGCGAAAAAGGCGGATCCGCCTGAAACCTTTCGGCTTCCCTGACCGTTATACGGACAGAAAAGGAGGGATTTCCGTGGAAGAAGTCAAGCAAAAGCGGGGTCTGCCGGACTGGGCGGTCAAGCTCCTGATCTGGGTCGGGCCCAGCCTGGCGCTGCTGCTCCTGCATGTGTCGGGCGGTCTGGTCCTGAGCGACGGGACCTGGATCACCTTCTGCCTGGTCCCGATCTTCGGGCTCATTCTGACCCGGCTGGTCTTCCTGTTCCGCTCCCGGCGCTCGACGGCGGGCAAGGCCTGGCGGACGATCCTTTGGGTGATCGTGCTGGTACCGCTCTGGTTTTTTGCCCTCTTTTTCCCCCGGGAGCTCCACCGCTGCACCCGGATCAGGCCCCAGGAGCGCTTTGAGGCGGCCTGCCGGGAGGTTTTTTCGGAAGACAGGCTCCTCCCCCTGGAGCTGGGGGAGCCGGAAGCCGTGGAATGCCACAGCTATGTGTGGTCGGCGCTCATCTTTGAAAGCCATTCCCGGACGCTGCTCTGCCGCTATGGGGAGGCGGACTATCCCGAAGCCAAGGCGGCGCTGGAGGCCCGGTACCGGTTCCGGACCGAGCCGCTGGACACGGAATGGGCCGCACCCGGTAAGGAAGTCAAGCAGATCGAACCGTATACGAGCATCGGAGACGATTCCTTCCGCTTCCTTCTGCCCGGGGATGGGGACGACTTGTACGGTGACAGATTTTACAAGCGCTGCCTCCTGGTGGTGACCAACGACGCCCGGCATGAGATCGGCTATGTGCTTTTTGATGACTTCGATCTGGACATTGCGGAGGACCTGGGGGAATTCCTCATGGGTTTCTGCGGCTGGCGGTACATCCGCTGAGCGCCCGGCGCGTTCCATGAAAGCGCGGCAGACGCCCCGACGGAAAGGCAAAAGGCCCGTTCCCCCGGCTCTGGTTTCCGAGACTTAAGATCTTTCGACTTCGGCTTCGCCTTCGCTCAAGATGACAGGAAACCCTATACAAAACACATCCCGCCTCCATCAGAGGCGGGATGCGTTTTTGCTATCAGTCGTGTTTCCGGTACAGGGGGTCGTTGGTGATGTAGGAATAGCACCAGGGGGCGTTGCCGTAGTCGAACTGCTGGCGCAGCAGCTCATAGCGGGGATGGGGCACGCCGTAGCCCAGCTCATTGTACTCGGTATAGCGCCAGCCCTCCGCCGTGGGGTCCCTGGTCGTGAAATTGATCTGGCAGTTGGGGGCCCGGCGCTGCATCTCCTCGATCTGCTCCCGGGGCACCGGATCGAAGGCGCCGATCCAGAGCCGCTCCAGGTCGGTCAGCTCGTAAAGGGGTGTGATATCCGTCAGCGCGTAGTTCCAGGCCACGTTCAGATGCCGCAGGCTCTTCACCTTCGCCAGCGGACGCAGGTCGCTGATGGCTCCGGTCTGGATCTCCAGATACTCCAGCTTGGAGCAGTCCGCCAGAGGGCTCAGGTCCCGGAAGCCGCCCATGGCCAGCACCGCCACCTCCAGATCCGGCATGTAGCGCACAAAGGACAGATCCGTCAGCTGGTCGTTGTGGCCCAGATCCAGGTATTTCACCTTGGTGCAGTATTTCAGAGCCTCGGTGTTCTCCGGGGTCAGCTCGCCGCCGATGCCCGGGTTGGAGGCCAGGATCTTGGTCACGTTGGTTCGCACGGAATAGCCGCTGATGGGATTGTCCCCGAACCAGATCCGCCACACCACCTCGGTGTTGGGCAGGGAATCCCGGATCTGGGCCATATGCTCGTTGTCCACATCGCAGAAGTCCATGTCCAGCAGGGTCAGATCCGGCAGGCAGGCCGCCACCTTCTTCACCAGGGCGCCGTCGTCGGTCATGGTGATGTGGTTCAGGTCCATCTCGGTGCTCTGCAGGTCGAAGCTCTTTTTGTAGAGGTGAAAGCTGTAATGAAATTCCGCCTTCGGGCAGGCGGCCTCGGCCTTTGCCAGGGCCTCCCAGTCCAGGGGGCTCTCCGCGGCGTCCAGGCACTCGCCCAGGTCCACGGTCTTCAGCTCCGGCAGCAGCACCAGGGCCAGCAGCTCCTCCCCCGGCGTCTCGTCGGAGAGCTTCAGCTCTCGGGTGTCGGCGGGGATCAGAGTCCCGTCGGACAGGCGGACCTCGCAGCGCACGGAGATCTCCGGGTGCTCCAGGGCCCAGGCGCTCAGCTCCTTCTGGCAGCGGCTCCCGCTGAAGTCGGCCTTCTCCAGCTGGGGGAAGTTCTCCAGCAGGGGGATATCCGCCGCGGTGATCACCGCCGTCAGCTCCTTGGTGTCCGAGGGATAACTCCCGCCGCTGAGGGTGACCGCCACCGGCAGCTTGACGCCGCCGGGCAGGCTGATGCCGTCAGGCGCGCTCTCCCCGCCTTCCTCCGGCGCGGGGGAGCTCTCCCCTTCCGCGGACTGCGGCTCCCCGCTCTGGGGCTCCTGTTCCGCCGGGGCGGGATTCTGCTCCCCGGCGGCGGGACTCTGTCCCTGGGCGGCCGGGTCCGGCTCGGCGGGAGCGGCGGTTTCCGCTGTCTCGCCGGCAGGCCGCTCCGCTCCGCCGACAGCGGGGGTCAGATCCTCCTGGGTAATACGGCTGCAGCCCGCCAGCAGGCTGAAGAGCAGCAGCAGGCAGAGAACTTGTATGCAGATGCGTTTGGTGCGCATGGTCAGTCTCCTTCTCTCAATGTTCGAATCGATACAAAACCTCGCCCGGCGGGCCGTCCGTATCATCCGGCTCGTCGGAGTGGGGGTCCCTCCAGTACTCCAGCAGGAAGGAGGTGTCCCACACCGTCACGTTGGCAGGCTCCACATAGGGATCAAAGCCCGTGTACTTAGGGTCGTTCCAGGCAAAGGCGTAGGCCCGGACATTGTGTCCGTAGTCAAAGCACTTGTAGACCACCTTGTAATAGCCGATGGGCCGGGCGCCGATCCAGTAGCTGCCCATGTCCATGGGAAGGGAATAGCTCTTCCAGAGGATGGTATAGCCCTCGTTGGCGGCGCCGCCATTCTCGTCCTTTTCCAGGCCGGAGGGCACGGTGGTGTTGATGTCGCAGTCCGGATGGAGCTCCTGCATCTTCTCCACCTGCTCCTCGGGGATGGGGGTGTAGTTGCCGATCCACAGCCGCAGCAGCGGCAGCTCGTAGAGGGGGCTGATGTCGGTGATGCCGATGTTGGTGCCGATGTTCAGATGCCGGAGATTGGTGCACTCCGCCAGGGGGCTCAGATCGCTGACATTGGTGTTGCCCATCTCCAGATACAGGAGCTTTTTGCAGGAGGCGAAGGGGCTCAGATCGTCGATATCGGCCATGGAGATCACGGCGATCTCCAGATCCGGCATGTTCTCCACAAAGCTGAAATCTTTCAGGCTGTGGTTGTGGCCCAGGTCCAGATAGCGGACCTTGGTGCAGTAATAGAGGCCCTCGCTGTTGCTGTCCTTGATCAGGCCGCCCTGGGAGGGCATGGAGGCCAGGATTTTGGTCACGTTGGTGCGGACCGAGTAGTTTTCTCCGAACCAGACCCGCCAGATGACCTCCACATCGGGATTCTCGTCCCGGATCCGGGCCATGTTCTCATTGTCCACCCCGCAGCTGTCCATGTCCAGCCAGGTGCAGGCGTGCATGGCGGGCAGCACCCTGCGCACCTCCTCGCCCTCGTCATAGACCTTCTGGTGGAAAAGCACCAGCTCGGTGTCCGACAGGTCGGCCTCCTGGCCGTAGATGGTAAAGGGATAGGCGATCACCGTTTCCGGCAGGGCCGCGGCGATCTCCAGGGCCGTATCCAGATCCACGCCCTCCTCCCCCGCGGGGAGCTTCAGCTCCTTCAGGCCCGGCAGAAAGCGCAGCCGCGGCAGGGCCTCCCGGATCTCCTCCGGGCCGAGGCCGGTGAGATCCAGGCTCTCGGTCTCCCCTTCCACCGGCCCCAGGCCGGGCAGGGTCACGGTATAGAGCAGCTCCACCTCCGGGCGGCTCTCGCTCCAGGTCAGCAGCTCCTCCCAGCATTCGCTGCCCCGGGCGTCCAGCCGCTGCAGCTCCGGCAGCTGATCCAGCAGGGCCGTCTCGCCCTCCTGCAGCACCAGGGTCAGCTCCCGGCTGTCCCAGCTCGCCTCGCCGGCGGCGAAGCGGACGGGAGCGGGGCTGGGCGAGGGCGTGGGGGGCTCCGGCGCAGGCGTGGGAGCGGCGGGCTCCGCCGTCTCCCCCTCCGGCGCCCCGGCGGGCGCGCTCTCCCGGTCCCCGCCGGTCTGGGCGGGGCCTGCCGCCGTGGAGGCGGGCGGAGTCCAGTCCGGCGTCGGCAGCTGATCGCAGCCGGCCAGCAGCAGGAGCAGGCAGAGGGCTATCCAGATATAACAGACTTTTCGCATATCGCGCCTCTTATCCGCGAGCGGACCGGGCCGCTCGGATCAGGATTAGTGTTCGGATTCGTACAGGGTCTCTCCCGGGGGATCGCTGAGCACGTCCGGGATGATGGAGCCCGGATCCTCCCAATCCTCCGCCAGGAAGGAGGTGTCGATCACCTTGGTGTTCACCGGGTGCACCCCGGCGTCATGGGCCTTGAACATCGGGTCGTTCCAGGAGAAGGCATAGGCGCCCTGGGCCTTGTCGTACTCAAAGCACTTGAAGATGACCTTGAACCAGCCGATGGGCCGCTGGGCGGGGAAGCTGCCGGTGGCGGAGTAGTAGTTCCAGTCCGCCGTCAGGTAGTTCTGGTAATTCTTCCAGCCCAGGATGTAGCCCTCGTTGGCCGCGCCGCCCCTGGCGTCCTTCTCCAGCCCGGAGGGGGCGGAGGTGTTGATGATGAGGGTGGGGTGCCGCTCCTGCATCTCGGCCACCTGCTCGGCGGGCACGGGGGTGTAGCTGCCGATCCAGAGCCGCTTCAGCTCCAGGCCGTAGAGGGGGCTGATGTCCCGGATGCCGATGTTGGTGCCGATGTTCAGATGCTTCAGGTTCTTGCACTCCGCCAGGGGACTCAGGTCGTTGATCTTGGTGTTGCCGGCCTCCAGATACAGCAGGTTGGGGCAGGCGGTGAAGGGGCTCAGGTCGCTGATGCCGGTCATGGAGATGACCACCACCTCCAGGTCAGGCATATAGCGGATGAACTCGAAGTCCGAGATATGTTCGTTGTGGCCCAGGTCCAGATAGCGGACCTTGGTGCAGTACTGCAGCTGCTCGCCCACGTCGTCATAGAGGGTGCCGCCCTTGGAGGGCATAGAGGCCAGGATCTTGGTGACGTTGGTGCGCACGGAGTAGTTGGTGCCGAAGTTGACGCGCCAGATGACCTCCACCCCGGGATTCTCGTCCCGGATCTGGGCCATATGCTCGTTGTCCACCCCGCAGCTGTCCATGTCCAGCCAGGTGCAGGCGTGCATGCAGGGCAGCAGCAGCCGCACGGTCTCCCCCTGGTCGGGGATCTGGATGTGGTTCAGGTCCAGGCCCTCGTCGGCCAGGTCAAAGCTCTTGCCGTAGAGGCTCACCGGGTAATGGACCAGGGCGCCGGGCACCGCCTCGGCGATGGACAGCGCCTCCTCCAGGCTGAGGCCCTCCTCGCCGCCGGGGAGGATCAGATCCTTCAGCGCGCCCAGTCCGGACAGAGCCGCCACGGCTCCGGGCACGTCCTCGCTCTTCAGCTCGCTGAGATCCAGGCTCTCCGTATTGGGATCCAGCTCCTTGCCCAGGAGGGTCACGGTGTAGCGGATCTCCGCCTGAGGCAGCATCTGGCGCAGCAGCTCCAGATCCTCGCCGGTGACGAGGGTGCCGTCGTCCGGCGTACCCAGCTCCACAGTCTTCAGCTCCGGCGCATAGACCAGCATGCCGGCGGTCTCCGCCACCTGCTCGCTCTGGATGCCGGTGAGATCCACCTCACGGGCGGTGCTGGCCAGCACCTGGCCGGTGGGCAGAGGCAGCGTGTAGAGCAGCGCCACCTCCGGGTGTTGGAGCCCCCAGTCCCGCAGCTCCTCATAGTTGGTGCTGCCGCTGGCGTCCAGACTCTGCAGCTTGTCAAACTGGTCCAGCAGGGCGGTCTCGCCGGGCTGGAGCACCAGCGTCAAATCGGTGGAACCGGAGGAAAAGACGCCGGCGGACAGCGTCACGTCCGTCTCCTGCAGCGCCTCCCACAGAGGTTTGCCCGTCTCCACCGGCATCGGCGTCTCCTCGGACTCCGTTCCGACTTCGGTCACCGAGGCCTGCTCCACATGAGCGGCAGGCTTCGGCGTATCGATGGGAGCGATCCGCGGAGGGCTCACCCCCAAAAGAAAAAGCGCTGCGACATACAGCAGCCCGATCAGCTTGGTCAACGCAGGGTTGTTCTTCATGGTTCCGTACCCCCAGAGCATACTTCTGATAGTATTACCAATATAGTATAGCACCGGCTTTTACCATTTGCAAGGCAAACGATGGCCCGGACCGCCGCTTTCTGCGGTTGACAGTCTCCGCGGCCCGGACTATAATACGGTAAAGATCCTTGATGCAGCGAGGTCACGCCATGCTTTTCATTCCGCGCCGATGTCGCCCTTTCCGCATACGATGATACGGAAAGGAAGTTTGCCATGTTTCATGATTTGATGGATACCGTCAAAGCCTATCAGGCCAGAGACCCCGCCGCCCGCTCCGCGCTGGAGGTGCTGCTGCTCTACCCCGGCCTGAAAGCTGTGCGCAGCCACCGTCGGGCCCACTGGTGCTACACCCATGGGCTTTTGTTCCTGGCCCGGGTGATCTCCCAGGCCAGCCGCCGCCGCACCGGCATCGAGATCCACCCGGGGGCGAAGATCGGCAAGCGCCTGGTCATCGACCACGGCATGGGCCTGGTCATCGGCGAGACCGCCGAGATCGGGGACGACTGCCTGATCTACCACGGAGTCACCCTGGGCGGCACCGGCAAGGAGACCGGCAAGCGCCACCCCACCATCGGCAACAACGTGCTCATCGGCACCGGCGCCAAGGTGCTGGGCCCCATCACCATCGGCTCGGGCAGCCGCGTGGCGGCCAACTCCGTGGTGCTGCAGGACATTCCCGAGAACAGCACCGCCGTAGGCATTCCCGCCCGGGTGGTCCGCCTGGCCGGGGAGAAGATCAACTACGTCAAGGAAGTGGACCACGTCCACGACGTGCCCGACCCCATCACCTCGGACCTGGCCGCCCTGCGGGAGGAGCTGGCCCGCCTGAAAAAGCGGGAGAGCGAGCTGGAGATGGAGCGGCCCGACAGCTGGATCATCTGAGAAAACCAAATATCACATACGAAAGGGAGAATACGCATGGATACCGCGACAATTTACGCGATCATCGGCTACGTGGGCTCGGCCCTGGTGCTGGTTTCCTTCCTGTTGGCTTCAGTGGTGAAGCTGCGGGTGGTCAACAGCATCGGCAGCTTCATCTTCGCCGCCTACGCCCTGCTGATCCACTCCTATCCCACCATGATCATGAACATCTGCCTGGTGCTCATCAACCTCTACTATCTGTGGAAGCTGCGCAACAGCGAGCCCAACTACCGCCTGGTGAGCCTGCGGCCCGCCGACGGCTACGTGAGCCACTTCCTGCTGGAGCACCGGGAGGATATCGCCAAGTGCTTCCCCGGCCGCAACTGGGACGAGAACGCGCTGGACCGGGCCTTCCTGGTCTGCCACGGGGACGAGGCCGCGGGCCTCATGCTGGGCAAGGAGACCGCGGGCGCGCTGGACATCGCCCTGGACTACAGCACCCCCACCTATCGGGACAGCTCCGAGGGCCGCTACCTGCTGGAGCACCTGCCCAACGAGGGCCTGAAGCTGCTGCGCTACGAGCACGCGGAGGAGGGCCACGTGGGCTATCTGAAAAAGATGGGCTACGAGCAGAAGGGCGGCGCCTGGGAGCGCGCGCTCTGAGCGAAGGAGAAGACCCGGAAGGGCGGCTTTGCCGCGCTCTTCCGGGCTTTCTCCGTTTATCGGAAAGAATGCGGCGGGGAGCCCTCCCCGGCCCGCGAAGGAGGAAGCATGAAGCATTATATCATCGTCAAGTTTGTGGAGGGGACGGACTGGCGCGCGCTGGAAAAGCCGATCCGCGGCATTTTTGAGCAGACGCTGTCCATCCCGGGGATCCGCAGCGTTGAGCTCCGCCTGTCCAATTCCGACCGGCCGAACCGCTTCGATCTGATGATCGTCATGGACATGGACAAGGAGGCGCTGCCCGCCTATGACCTCTCGGAGCCCCATCTGCGCTGGAAATCCGAATACGGCGGCCTGGTGGCGAAAAAAGCGATCTTCGACTGCGACGAAGATTGAAGGAAAGACAGGCGCAGCCCCCGAGGACAGCCGTCCCCGGGGGCTGCGCCCTATCAGAGGCCCTGTCGAAACGCCGGCGCGATCCAAGCTCCCCTGTGCAAGGGGAATTGCGGCTTTGCGCTGCCAGTGGCAGAGGAAGCAAAGCCGCAATTTCCGCAGCGGTCGGAAAAATGGAGCAAGCGAATGCGCGAACATTTTTCCGGGTACCGCAAGGCGGAGGGTGTCGTCCGCCGATCCCCCGCGAGGCGGATGACGGAGGGCTTGTACCGTCCTTCGCGGGCGACCGCAAGGGCGGAGCGAAGCGGAGGTCGCCCCTACGGCAGAGAATAGACCTTGGCACAGATTGCGGGCTGTCGAGGGCGCCAGCCCCTACGGCGCGGAATGATGCGTTGGCGCGAGACGCGACGGACGGAACGTACTTGCCTCCCCCACCGGGGGAGGTGTCGCCCGGCGTCTCACGCAAGCCGGGTGACGGAAGGGGTTATACCGTATCCGCGGGCAACACAAGCCCCTCCCCTGCGGGCGGAGGCCTGCGCGTCGCCGCAGGTCTTGACGATTCTTTGTAATTTTTTTCACAAAGCCCTTGACAAAGCCATATCCCGGTGATATCATTTTGATATCAAAACGAAGGAGGGCACGAGAAATGAAAGAAATCGTGTTGAATAACAAGAAAAACGGCATGTCCATGCTGCTGCTGATCGTCCTGCTGTATCTGGCGGCGGTGGCTCTCATGGTCGTGGGCAGCATTTTCGGCTTCGACAAGGGGCAGGCCTGGGGCGGCCCCCTGTTCGTGATCGGCGTGATCTGGGTCTCCATCGGCTGGCTCCCCGCCCTGGGCCTGAAGATCCTGAAGCCCCAGGAGGCCCTGGTGCTCACCCTCTTCGGCAAGTACATCGGCACCCTGAAGGAGGAGGGCTTCTACTATGTCAATCCCTTCTGCGTGGGCGTGAACCCGGCGGCCAAGACCAAGCTGAACCAGTCCGGGGACGTGGACGGCGGCAGCGCCGCCAACAGCACCCTGAACGTGCTGCTGGCAGGCTCGGCCCAGAACGCGGAGCTGACCAACAAGAAGATCTCCCTGAAGGCCATGACCCTCTCCAACTCCCGGCAGAAGATCAACGACTGCCTGGGCAACCCCGTGGAGATCGGCATCGCCGTGATCTGGAAGGTGGTGGACACCGCCAAGGCCGTCTTCAACGTGGACAACTACAAGGAATACCTGTCTCTGCAGTGCGACAGCGCGGTGCGCAACATCGTGCGCATCTACCCCTATGACGTGGCCCCCGGGGTGGACACCACCGGCGACGGCGTGGCGGACGAGGGCAGCCTCCGGGGCTCCAGCGAGCTGGTGGCCCAGCGCATCCGGGACGAGATCCAGCAGAAGGTCCAGGAGGCCGGCATCGAAGTCATCGAGGCCCGCATCACCTACCTGGCCTACGCGCCGGAGATCGCGGCGGTCATGCTGCAGCGGGAGATGGCCCTGGAGCGGCTCAGCGAGAACCACACCGTGGAGCTGGACGAGGAGCGGAAGGCCGCCATGGTCTCCAACCTCCTGGTGGTGCTCTGCGGAAACCGGGACGCCCAGCCGGTGGTCAATTCCGGCAGCCTGTATTGATCTGGGAAATGAAAGGGAGCAGCCATGGCTGACAATGCGAAGAAACAGGTGCCGCTGCGCCTGTCCCCCAAACTCTATGACGCCCTGGCCCGCTGGGCGGAGGACGACTTCCGCTCCCTGAACGGGCAGATCGAGTACCTGCTCACCGAGTGCGTCAAGCAGCGGAAAAAGAACGGAAAATACGTGGGCGAGGAGATCGACAAGCCCATCGAGCTGGACATCGGATAAGAATTCGGAATCTCGTGACAACGGAATGGCAGTAAACCTCCCCTGTGTAAGGGGAGGTGGCATTCGGCAATCCCCCGCGAGCCGAATGACGGAGGGGTTGTATGGCCGCCTTTCAGAAACGCATGCATACAACCCCCCAGTCACGGCACTTGCGTGAGACGCACCGTGACAGCCCCCCTTGCACAGGGGGGCTTGCAAGGAAAGGAGACTCCCATGCTCATTCCCTCCCGGGCTCAGGCGGACGCCTTCTGCGGCGGTCCTCCTACCCGTTACCAGCGCATCGCGGGCATTCTGGCCCCGGTGATCCTGCTGGCTTCCATCGCCATCATCCTGACCCTCTGGCATAGACTGCCCGAGCAGATCCCCACCCACTATAACGCCTCCGGCGAGATCGACGGCTATGGCGGCCGGGGCACCCTGCTGCTGATGCCCATTATCGGCCTGGTCACCGACCTGGTGGTGGCCCTGGTGGGCCGCTTCCCCCAGAGCTGGAACACGGGCGCGCGCGTCACCGTGCTGAACCGGGCCCGGGTCTATCGCCTGGTCCGGGACCTGATGGCGGATCTGCGGCTCAGCATGGCGCTGCTCTTCGCCGGCCTGGGGCTCTACTTCGCAAGCCTCCCGGAGCATTTCAGCGGCTGGATCGGCCTGGCGATCGCGCTGCTGATCCTGGTCCCCCTGCTGCGCTATTTCATCAGCCTCTCCCGCTTAAAGTGACAAGAGAAATAATCGGATAAAGGAGTATGTCATGCTTACCATCAACCACCTGACCAAGACCTACGGCGACAAAAAGGCCGTAGACGACCTGTCCCTGCACATCGCCCCGGGCGAGATCTACGGCTTCATCGGCCACAACGGCGCCGGCAAGACCACCACGCTGAAAGCCTGCGCGGGCATCCTCCCTTTTGAGGGCGGCAGCATCCGCGTGGACGGGCTGGACATCGTGTCCGACCCCCTGGAATGCAAGCGCAAAATGGCCTATCTGCCGGACAATCCGGATATCTACGAGTACATGTCCGGCATCCGCTATCTGAACTTCATCGGGGACGTGTTCCGGGTAGATCCCGCGGTCCGCCGGGAGCGGATCCACAAGTACGCCGAGATGCTGGGCATCGAGGGCGACCTGGCCCAGCCGGTGTCCGCCTTCTCCCACGGCATGAAGCAGAAGCTGGTGCTGATCTCCGCCTGGATCCACGAGCCGAAGCTGATCCTCATGGACGAGCCCTTCGTGGGTCTGGATCCCAAAGCTGCCTTCCTGCTGAAGGAGCTGATGCACGAGCACTGCGACAAGGGCGGCGCCATCTTCTTTTCCACCCACGTGCTGGACGTGGCGGAGAAGCTCTGCGACAAGGTCGCCATCATCAAGGAGGGCCGTCTGATCGCCAGCGGCTCCATGCAGGAGGTCAAGGGCAACGAATCTCTGGAGGAAGTGTTCCTGGAACTGGAGGACGACCATGCTTAATATTCTGCTTCGTACCCGGATAGAGGCCCTGCTCAGCGTCCTCACCGGTGCCGGCAGGACCAAGAAGGCCCAGAGCAAGGGCAAGCTCATCGGCTTTGCGACGCTGATGCTCCTGTCCCTGTTCTCTCTGGGGATCCTCTTCGCCCGGATCTTTGAGGTGCTCGCGACGCCCCTCAGCATGCTGGGCATGGGCTGGCTGTACTTTGGTATGGCGGTGGTCATGAGCTTCGGCCTGATGCTCATCGGCAACGTGATCCTTGCCAAGTATCAGCTCTTCGAGGCCCGGGACAACGATCTGCTCCTGAGCATGCCCATCAAGCCCATTCATATCCTGCTCAGCCGCCTCTTCCTGCTGCTGGTGCTGGCCTGGATCATCATGCTGCCCGTGGCGGTCCCCTGCCTGCTCTTCTGGCCGGAGTCCCTGGGCTTCCCGGGACAGCTCGCGTTCTGGACAGTCTTCGTTCTGATCCTGCCCCTGCTGAACCTGGCCATCTCCTCCCTTCTGGGCTGGCTGCTGCACCTGGCCTCCAACAAGGCCAAGAACAAGACCCTGCTCACCCTGGTGGTCACTCTGGGCTTCCTGGGCGTATACATGGTTTTCAGCTTCAAGCTGAACAGCATCCTGAGCTCCCTGGCCGAGAATCCCTCGATGCTGGAAAAGCCTCTGGGCTCCGCGGCCCCGGTGGTCTGGCTGAGCAAATCCATCGCCGAGAACCGGCTGGACCTGCTGGGCCTGATGCTGGTCATCGCCCTGGCGGCCTTCGGTCTTTGCGCGTTGCTCCTGCAGCGCACCTTCATCAAGACCGCCACCGCCAAGTCCACCGTCGCCAAGCGGGTCTATGTGGAGCAGACCGCCGAGGCCCGCTCTCCCCGCGCCGCGCTGCTGCTCCACGAGCTGAGCCGGCTCTGGTCCAGCCCCGCGTATCTGCTCAACGGCGCCCTGGGCAGCTTCTTCACCCTGGCCGCCGCGGTCTATCTGCTTATCAAGGGCCGCTCCCTCACCGCCTCCGCCGACTGGCAGATGATCTCTTTCCTGCTGCAGCCTCTGATTCTCGCCGGCCTGTGCTACATGGCGAGCCTGGTCTTCCTCACCGCCCCCTCCATCTCTCTGGAGGGCAAGTACCTGTGGATCCCCAAGTCTCTGCCCGTATCCGCCTGGACCGTGCTGCAGGCCAAGCTCCGGCTGCACATGCTCATCGCCCTGCCGCCGCTGGTGCTGGTCTCCGTGGCCGCGGCCCTGACCCTGGGCTATGAGGGCCAGATGCTGGTCCTGGTGCTGATCCTGCCCCCGCTCTTCGGCGTGTTCAGCGGCCTGCTGGGCCTGTTTGAAAACCTGCGCCACCCCAATTTCAACTGGATCAACGAGACCCAGGCCGTGAAGAGCGGGGCCAGCGTGCTGCTCACCATGTTTATCGGCATGGGCTTCGTGCTGCTGCCGGTGCTGCTGTGCGTCCTCTTCAGTGACTGGTTCACGCCGGAGCTGGCCGGCTGGGGCATGGTCGTCCTGCTGGCCGTCCTGTCCGGGCTGCTCTACCTCTGGCTCCGGAAGAAGGGCCCTCGGGTGTTCCGGGAGCTGTGAGGCGGGTCTCCGTTTTGAGCTTTGTGTTTTGAGATTTCGGCGCCCCGACTCTGTCATCCTGAGCGAGCCCGCAGGGCGAGTCGAAGGTTCTTTTCCCGCCGCGCGCTTTGGTCGCCTGCCGTCCAGCGCCATGACACTTTCCGCTGCTCTGTGCTCGGCTTCTTGCCTCCCCCTCCGGGGGAGGTGTCATCCGCCGATCTTCCGCGAGGCGGATGACGGAAGGGGCCGCCTCCACTGTCACGGCTTCACGAGGCAGCCATCCGCGCCGGATCTTGCCCGGCGTCTATCTTGCAGGATCGCTCTCCCGATCAGAAAGGACCTGTTCCCATGAAAGACAAGAAGCTATTGAAATACCTGCTCTTCGCCTTCGCCCTGGCCTGGCCGGTCCAGGCCCTGGCCTCGTACTTCGCCCTGCGGGGGAATACCCTGGCCTTTCAGCTCATCATGGTGGGCTGCATGTTCATGCCCCTGCTGGCGACGGTGCTGGCCGGGATCCCCTTGAAGGACATGGGCTGGGGCCTGCATCTGAAGGGCAAGTGGAAATGGGCCCTGGCCGCCTGGCTGGCGCCCATCGCCCTGGCCCTGCTGGGCGCGGCGCTCTATTTCCTGCTCTTCCCCGGCCAGCTGGATTTCAGCGGCGAGTACTACAAGGCCCAGATCACCGCCTCGGTCGGCGAGGCCGGCGCCGCGGAGGCCATGGCCCAGTTGGAGGAGAAGGGGCTCTCCCTGATGCTGCTGTCCCTGATTTCCATGGTCCAGGCCGTGACCTACGCGCCGATCATCAACACCTTCATCTCCCTGGGAGAAGAGGTGGGCTGGCGCGGCGCCATGCTGCCCCGGCTGAAGGCCCGCTTCGGCAAGCGGGGCGGCTGGCTCCTGGGCGGCGTGATCTGGGGCGCCTGGCACTGGCCGGTAATGCTCCTGGCGGGCTACGAATACGGCCTTCGCTACTGGGGCGCGCCGGTGCTCGGGCCCGTCGCCTTCTGCCTCTTCACCACCGCCGTGGGTCTGCTGCTGGATCTCTGCTACGAAAAGACCGGCAGCATCTGGATCCCCTCCCTGGGTCACGGCGCCGTCAACGCCGCCGCCTCGATCCCGCTGCTGTTTTGGAAGACGGACTATGCCGACCGGATGATCCTGGGCCCCTGCATGAACGGCCTGATCGCCGGGATCCCGCTGCTGGCCCTGGCGCTATTCGTGCTGATCCGGGCCAAGGCCCCGGCGGACGGCCCCCAGGCCCCCGCGGCCTGACGCGCCGCCCGGGCCGACGCAAAGCCTTCCCCGCGCACGGGGAAGGCAAAACCGCGATCCGCACCGGCCCCGTAGGGGCGACCCTTGTGGTCGCCCGCTGATCCGCACAAACGCCCCGTCATGCGCCGTAGGGGCGACCGACCGTCGCCCGCCGTTGACCGACTGGATGCGTGATCTGCGGCGCGATACAGGCATCGCGCCCTACGCGGCTTGATCGGCCCCTGCCGTAGGGGCGCTTCACGAAGCGCCCGCCGTCTCGCGCCCGCGCCCGTAGCGCCGGGCATTCCCCGGCGTCCCCACGCGGATTTCGCCGAGCGATGCTCGGCGCTACGGGCGGCGCGGGGCCTATCCTCCTGGTTGTCATCCTGAGCGAGCCCGCAGGGCGAGTCGAAGGATCCGAATATGAAAAAATCGCGGCTTTTGAAACTGAGCCGTGGCCGAGTGGTTCAGTCGGTTAGAACGCCGGCCTGTCACGCCGGAGGTCGAGGGTTCAAGTCCCTTCTCGGTCGCCACACATGCCCCCAATAGGGGGCATGTACTTTGCTGCTGTAGCTCAGTAGGTAGAGCGCAT
This sequence comes from Oscillospiraceae bacterium, assembly GCA_902775355.1. GTDB lineage: Bacteria > Bacillota > Clostridia > Oscillospirales > Oscillospiraceae > Limivicinus. The sequence goes on along the minus strand of CACYLY010000063.1, from coordinate 3,586 downwards.
CCTTGGTAAGGATGAGGTCGGCAGTTCGAATCTGCCCAGCAGCTCCAGAAAAGCACCGCAAGCCCAAAGGGCCTGCGGTGCTTTTCTCGTGTCCGTCGGTATTCGAACTGCCGACCTTTTGAGCGAGCGCAGCGAGCGGATCCGGCATCACAGGGTATAGCGCGCAAGCGCTATGCGCTGTGGCAGTTCGAATCTGCCCAGCGGGCAGATTCGAATCATGTACGCAGGCCCCGGTGGGGCCTGCATGAGCCAGTGCAAACACTGGCGAATACCGCTGTTTCTTTTTCGCGTCCCCCGCAAGCGAAAAAGAAACGCAAACGAATACTGCCCAGCAGCTGACGGACCTCATCCTTACCAAGGATGAGATCCTGTTCTTGACTGTCTCGCAGAGGAAAACGATCATTCTTTCTTTTGCTTGTCCAAAAGAAAGAAGCAAAGAAAATGACACCAGGGAGGGGAAGATTTCGGTTTCTTCCCCTCCCTGGACCCTCCCTAATTGAAACGACCAGAAGGGGCCTGCGGGCCCCTTTTGGAAATCCCCGGGGATCTTGACGAAGCATTCCGGCACGGCTTTTCCGCTTGTGTAGAGGCAAGGGCCTCGAAAGATTTGAAAGATAAAAACAATAGGGACTGACTGTTTTCTCTCCATCTTGTGTTCGTTTATTATTCGTATATGGGTCGTATATGGGAAAAGGATTGTTTTGCTCTATTCCTTGTGGTAAAATATCCCTGTTAATAGATGCTTTTTATTTCGATTTTGAAGGTGTATTCAATGAGAAAACGTATTCATGGCATCATCGAAGCATCGGATGGCCGCGATTTGTATAGCAGTATTTACGATGTCTTCATGATGGTTGTAATCATTATCAGCCTTCTTCCTCTGAACTTCAAAGAAGAGACCCCTTTCTTTGAAGTAACAGATAAAATAACCGCCGGGATATTTATCCTTGACTATATCATGCGTTGGGCTACCGCTGATTTGGGAAGCGATAAAAAACCTTCTGTTGCCTTCCTCCAATATCCTTTTACCCCTATGGCGATAGTCGATTTACTTTCTATTCTGCCTTCATTGAGCATCCTAAACCGCGGGTTTAAGATGCTGCGTATCCTGCGAATGCTCAGGGCGATGCGAGTATTGCGGGTATTCAAATTCGTTCGCTATTCCAAAAATCTACAAATAATCATCAATGTTATCAGAAAGTCCAAAAGAGCACTCCTAACAGTCGGTATCCTTGCGGTAGGATATGTGTATGTCTCCGCCCTTGTAATCTACAATGTGGAGCCTGATACATTTGATAGTATCTACGATGCCGTATACTGGGCTATGGTATCACTGACAACCGTGGGTTATGGCGACATTTACCCGGTTTCTTGGATAGGCCGGGCAATAGCGATGTGTTCTTCCTTCTTAGGAATAGCCGTTGTGGCTCTTCCTGCGGGTATTATCACCGCTGGCTATATGACTGAGATTAGCAAGGAAAATGAAGAGTCTGGTGAAAATGAGGGGCAAAGTTGAGCTTCATAAAACTTTCAACCGTTTCTTATCAAAGAGTTGAGAAAGGAGAATAATATGTTCTGTCAGAATTGCGGGGCAGATATAGGAAACTCTAAATTTTGCAAAAACTGCGGTGCTGCTGTCAATCGGGCAAAATCATCCACTCAGCAAAGAAATGCGCCTAACCAGCAGCAGGTGCCAACAAGGCAAGGTAATGTTACTTACTTTCAGCAGCAAATACCTCCTCAACGCTCTGCTTCTCCTACGCCTGTAAAAGCAAAAAAACCGATTTATAAGCGATGGTGGTTTTGGCTTATCGCTTTCTTTCTTCTTGTCGGTTTATTATCCCCAAAGTCGAAAAAGGACGCTACTGCCGCAACAAAAGAAGACGCTGGTAATGTCAAATCCATATCCTTCTATGATACTTCCGATGTTACTGTAAGAGTTGGGGAAACAACAAGCGATCAGTATCGCCAGTATGTGAAGTATAAAGCAAACGGGGGGAAGGAAGTTACTCCCGAAGATGTTGAATTTATAAGCGAGAATCCCGAAATCGCAACTATTTGCTTAACAGAGGATTCACTTTCAAGGTTTTATTACGAGATTACAGGGATAGGCGCAGGCGAAACGTTTGTATATGTTCGCTCAGTAGATGGTAGCGTAGCAACAGAAAAAATCAAGGTTATTGTTCCAACGCCTATTCAGGTAGAGCGTATAGAAATCTCGATCGAGAAGAGTGAAATAGCAGTTGGAGAAGCCCTTACCCCAACCGTTTCGATATTTCCCGAGGATGCAGATGATAAAGCTATCTCGTGGGTATCGAGCGATGAAGCTGTTGCTACAATAAATGAAAAGGGCAATATTACTGCTCTCAGTGGAGGAACGACTACAATAACAGCTTCATCTGCAAACGGCGTTTCCTCTTCTGTTGAAATAACAGTTGATGGAACCAAACACCTCATGCAGGTAAAAGTGACCCATCCTCGTGATGATGATAACAACATTGGTGATGAATGGAGCTATAAGATCGAGATAAACGGAGAGCGCCCTACATCAACAATGGTGCTGTCTCCAAATGACATCCTGAACTGTTGGGCTAAATTCTCGGAGGATGATAGTAATCCCGATGTTGGGGAGGCATCGAAATCATATACGATAAAAGAAGAAGATTTGATGAACGGCTTTACAATTACTATGGACCTTTATGTAAAAGAAAATGGCGGGAATAATAGCGGGAAATCAGCCCATTTTATCGTTACTTTTGATTTTTCTCCCGTTAGTTAGAAATAATCGGCAGGGAGCGCTTCGCTCCCTGCCTTGTTTTCCCTCCAACACCCCGAAATCCCTATTCCCCGTCTTGCGGCAGATACAGCGCGGCTACGCGACGGGCCGCCGAGGAGCCCGTGGCCGGGCCCCTACAACAGAGGACGGAGACACGGATTGCCACACCAGTGACGTCGGTCACTGGTTCGCAATGACAGACCTTCGGTCTGTGCGCTTCGTCTTCTGATTCGTTTTTCGTGTCAGGACCTTCCCTTTTCACACCAAAAATCCCCCGGAAGCGAAAGCTTCCGGGGGATTTTCTGAAAACTGAACTCTGAAACCTGAAAACTCCTCTCAGGCTTCGCCGCGCTCGCGGAGAGCGTCCTTGCGGCTCAGGTCGATGCCGCGGGGGCCGATGTTCACGACCTTGACCCAGGTCATGTCGCCCACCTTCA
>CACYLY010000063.1:0-368 GCA_902775355.1 Oscillospiraceae bacterium | reverse complement strand
GCGGGGGCCGATGTTCACGACCTTGACCCAGGTCATGTCGCCCACCTTCAGCACGTCTTCCACCTTCTCGGTGCGCTTGAACTCCAGGTCCTTGATCTTGACCAGGCCGTCCTTGCCGGGGGCCAGCTCCACCCAGGCGCCGAAGTCGCTGCGGATGTTGGACACCTTGCCGTAGTACAGGGCGCCCACCTCGGGCTCGAAGCAGATGTCCTCGATGGTCTTGCGGGCGGCGCGGCAGGCCTCGATATCGCTGGAGGCGATGAAGATGGAGCCGTCGTCGTTGATGTCGATCTTGCAGCCGGTGTCGGCGGTGATCTTCTGGATGACCTTGCCGCCGGAGCCGATGACCTCGCGGATCTTGTCGGGGT
>CACYLY010000062.1 GCA_902775355.1 Oscillospiraceae bacterium | reverse complement strand
AAAAAGCATGGCCTGCGAAAGATGTCTTTTTTGAGTATTTCCGCCAGTCACAGAAATGAACCTCCCGGGTCGAAAGAATCATATCGATCTCCTGCATCCCATTATCATAGCACAGCAAACTAAATATTTCTACCCTGCTTATGTACCTTACGCACACATTTTGTCTTTTTGCGCACGAAATGCCTTATCGCACACGAAATACCTTATTGTACACGTTTACCTCTTCTCGCACACGCTTTGCTCTTCTCGCACACTATTTACAGAATCTGAGTTGTTCCTTACTGGCCTAATCATCGAAAAACCCCAGCAGAATCACTCTGCTGGGGCTCGATATTTCTGTATAGAGTATGCAAGAAGTCAAAAAGCCTCTTGACGCAAGGGGTTTTGAATATAGGCGGGGTGCAAAGCAAAGGGACCCTGATCGTATCATAATCAGAGTCCCTTTAAGATCCGAGTGTAGAGACACCTAGTCCACACAAAGAATGAACATTTAAATTATTTTAATTCGTTAAAGGTTTAAGGGAAGGGTGCATTTCTCCCGGGACACCAAAACCAATAGTTCAAACAAAAGCAAAAATAGCGAGGCCACCCTCTGCCTCGCTATTCTGCTTGAAATAAGGCTTCTTCCTATCGGAATAATTAAAAAGTACGCAAGCTATTGTATCATAGCTTGCGTACTAACGTGGTTGCGGGGGAAGGATTTGAACCAACGACCTCCGGGTTATGAGCCCGACGAGCTACCAGCTGCTCTACCCCGCGATATGCACTTGCGCTCTCAATTGGAGCTTAAATAGAATAACACAGGGGCATGGAATTGTCAAGAGGGAAAAATAAAAACTTTTTGCGGGGCTTTTCCGGCCTCGGGGCTTCCTTTTCCGGGGGGAATAGTGTATAATAAACAAAACTGTGTTTATTTTTCAAAAGTATTCAAAGGAGCCCGCTTTCGCCTGTTCAGAGGCGGGCCCTTTCTGTTGCTGGAAGAGGTGAGAGCATGGAACACGGCGCCAATGTTCTGTTTTCCATCGGTCCTCTGGAGGTGACCAGCACCGTCACCACCATGTGGGCGATCATTGCGGTCCTGGCCCTGCTGTCCTGGCTGGCGACCCGGAAGCTCAAGGATGTACCGGGGCCCCTGCAGAACGCGGCGGAGCTGGCGGTGGGCTATCTGCGCAATTACTATGAGGGGAATCTGGGCAAGGAGCACGGGAGGAAGTACTTCTCCATCTTTGCCACCTTCTTCATCTTCATCATCGTCTGCAACTACTCCGGCATCCTGCCCGGCGCGGGCCACCTGAAGGGCTTCGGCGTACCCACCGCCAGCCTGTCGGTGACGGCGGGCCTGGGCATCGTGGCCTTCTTCACCACCCATGTCATCGGCGTGAAGGAAAAGGGCCTGGGCCACTATTTGGCCAGCTTTGCCAAGCCCTTCTTCCTCATCGTCCTGATGCTGCCGCTGAACCTGCTGGAGCAGGTCATCCGCCCGGCCTCCCTGGCCCTGCGTCTTTTCGGCAACATGTACGGCGAGGAAACGGTGACGGAGAACCTGTACGCGATCTTTCCCATCGGCCTGCCCCTGATCATGAACGTACTGAGCCTGCTGTTCTGCCTGCTGCAGGCCCAGGTGTTCACCATGCTGCTTTCGATCTACGTGTCGGAAGCCATCGAGGAAGAGTAAGCAAGAACCTTTTCGATACAGATAAGAGCAACCCATACTATTTCACTATTTCAGGAGGATCTACCCATGGAAAAAGGAATCATTGCTCTCGCCGCCGCGCTGGTGCTTGCCGTCATCGGCACCGCCACCGCCATCTCCCAGGGCCGCACCGCCTCCAAGGCGATGGACTCCATCGCCCGTCAGCCGGAGGCCGCCGGCGACATCCGCGGCGCCCTGGTCATCTCCCTGGCTCTGATGGAAGCGCTGACCATCTACGGCATGCTGGTCGCCTTCATGCTGGTGGGCAAGATCTGAGCATTTTTACAACAGGAGGACAGAGTCCATGTTAAGCATCAACATCTCCGAGCTCATATGGACTATCATCAACTTCTTCCTGCTGTACTTCCTGCTGAAGCGGTTCCTGTACAAGCCCATCTGCGAGCACATGGACGCCCGCCAGGCCCGGATCGACGCGGGCCTTGCCAAGGAGCGGGAGGCCAGAGAGGCTCTGGCGGCGGAGGACGCCCGGCTGGAGGAAGAGAAACAGACCGCGCGGGATCAGGCCCGCGTCCTGCTGCAGCAGACCGAGGAACAGGCTGCGGCGGAGCGGGATGAGAACCTGCGCCAGGCCAGGCTGCAGGCCAAGGAAGACCGGCAGCAGGCCCTGGAACAGTTGCAGTCGCAAAGCCGGCAGGAGGACGCCCTCCTGGCGGAGGCGGAGCCTGCCCTGGCGGAGCTCCTGGCCAAACGGCTGCTGGGGGAGGAGGCTGACGAGACATGAGCGGATGGAACATCTTCTACGGGCTCATCAACTTCGCCATCCTGGCCGCGGGTCTGTATTTCATCGGCAGAAAGATCGTCAGGAACATGTTCCGGAAGCACCGGGACGAGGTGGCCGAGGGGCTGGAGCAGTCCGAGAAAGCGGCGGAGAACGCCCCGCTGCTGCTGCAGGAGCTGCCGGCGCGTACCGCCCGGGGCGAGGCTGAGGTCGCCAGGATCGGCGAGGAGGCGGCGGATACCGCCCGCCGGCTCCGGGAGAAAACGGCCCAGACCGGCGAGGAAGAGCTGGCCGAGCTGCGCCGGATCGAGGCGGAGCACGAGGGGCGCTGCCAGCGCTCCCTGCGGCGGGAGCTGAACGCCAAGGCCGCCGAGGAGATCTGCGAAAAAGCCGCACGTGCCCTGGCCCGGCCGGAGTATACCCAGGCCCGCCGGGAACTGGAGGAGCGCTTTGTGGAGCGCATGGAACGGGAGCTGAAGCTCACCCCCGGCGACCGGATGCGCCTCGCCGAGGACGGACACCTGACCCTGACCCTCTCCGCCGCCCAGGTCCCGACCCCCGCTGTGCTGGAGCGGCTGAACAAGGTCCTGGCGCGCACCGGCATCGAGGATCAGAAGCCCGAGCTGGTGCTCAACGAGTCCCTCATCGGCGGCCTGGTGCTGCAGCTGGGAGACACGGTATACGACGGGAGCCTGGCGGGCCTGCTGGAGCGGGCGCGCAAGCAGATCGCCTCCGCCGACGACCAGGGCGAGGACGCCGTGGAGACGCTGCGCAGAGAGCTGTCCCTGGTGGATCGGGAGCCGGAGGTCTATCAGACCGGCCGGGTCGTCAGCGTGTCCGACGGCATTTGCCGGGTCTCCGGCGTGTCCGACGCCATGGCCGGCGAGCTGCTGGAGCTGGAAAACGGCCTGCGGGGCATGGTGATGGACCTGGAGAAGGACAATGTGGGCGTGGTGCTGCTGGGCAGCTACGACAGCCTGCAGGAGGGCGACGCCGCCCGCCGCACGGGGCGCATCATCCAGGTGCCCGTGGGCGAGGAGCTCATCGGCCGGGTGGTGGACGCCCTGGGCCGTCCCATCGACGGCGGGGGAGAGATCCGCACCGCCCAGAGCCGCCCCATCGAGAGCCCGGCCCCCGGCGTCATCGCCCGCCAGAGCGTTTCCAAGCCCATGCAGACCGGTATCAAGGCCATTGACGCCCTGATCCCCATCGGCCGGGGCCAGCGCGAGCTGATCATCGGCGACCGGCAGACCGGCAAGACCGCCATCGCTTTGGACACGATCCTGAACCAGAAGGGGAAGGACATGATCTGCATCTACGTGGCCATCGGGCAGAAGGAGTCCACCGTGGCCGGCTTCGTGGAGAAGCTGCGCCAGGCCGGCGCCATGGATTACAGCATCGTGGTGTCCGCCAGCGCCTCGGAGGCAGCGCCCATGCTGTACATTGCGCCCTACGCCGGCGCGGCCATGGGTGAGTACTTCATGTACAAGGGCCGGGACGTGCTGATCATTTACGACGATCTCTCGAAGCAGGCCGTGGCCTACCGGGAGATCTCCCTGCTGCTGCACCGGCCCCCCGGACGGGAGGCCTATCCCGGCGACGTGTTCTATCTCCACTCCCGCCTGCTGGAGCGGGCGGCCCGCCTCAGCGAGGAGATGGGCGGCGGCAGCATGACCGCCCTGCCCATCATCGAGACCCAGGCGGGGGACATCGCCGCCTATATCCCCACCAATGTCATCTCCATCACCGACGGCCAGATCTTCCTGGAGACGGGGCTCTTCAACTCCGGCGTCCGGCCTGCGGTGAACGTGGGCCTGTCCGTCAGCCGCGTGGGCGGCTCGGCCCAGCTGGGCGCCATGAAGCAGGTGGCGGGCCGGCTCCGCATGGACCTGGCCCAGTACCGGGAGCTGGCCGCCTTCGCCCAGTTCGGCAGCGATCTGGACAAGACCACCCAGGCCACTCTCCAGCGTGGCGACCGGATGACGGAGCTGCTGAAGCAGCCCCAGTACGCCCCCATGGAGGCCAGCGACCAGGTGATCAGCATCTTCGCCGTCAACGAGGGTTTTGCAGACTCCCTGGAGCGGGAGGATGTGAGCCGCTTCGAGGCGGCGCTGCTGCCCGCCGTGCATCAGAAGTGGCCGGAGCTGGAGGAGATCATCCTCTCCGGGCGCAAGCTCAGCAAGGACGAGCTCCAGCGCCTGCGGGAGATCATCCGGGAGTTTACGGAGAGCTTTTCCTGAACTCCGCAGGTTGTACGGCGGCCTCTCCGGGAAGTGGACATACAACCCCTCAGTCATCCGGCGGACCGTAACACGCCAGATGACAGCTCCCCTTGCACAGGGGAGCTCATAAGGAAGCGCGAGGATACAACCCCTCAGTCACGGCGCTTGCGTGAGACGCGCCGCGACAGCTCCCCTTGCACAGGGGAGCTTACAAGGAAGTGATGGTATGGCGAATCTGCGTGCGATCCGCATGCGCATCAAAAGTGTAGAGAGCACCCGGCAGATCACCAGGTCCATGAAGATGGTGGCCGCCGCCAAGCTGCGCAAGACCCAGAGCGCCTCCAACCGCCTGCGGGACTATGCCGACAAGGCGGAGCAGATCCTGGCGGCCCTGGGCGGCGGGGCGGGGGAGAACCCCTTCTGCAAGCCCCACGGGGAGAACAAAAAGGTCTGCTATGTGCTGCTGATGGGCAACCGGGGCCTCTGCGGCACCTACAACCACAGCCTGCTGCGCTTCTTTACGGAGCTGCGGGCAGGCGAGGAGCGGGAGAGCCTGTTCTATGTGCTGGGGCGCTGGGGCCGGGATCTGATCAGCGGGGCGGAGGAGCGCCTGGAGCTCAGCGACGCGCCCACGGCCCAGGAGGCCCATGATCTCACCGAGAAGCTGAAGCAGCTCTACACCGAGGGCGGAGCGGACGAGATCGTGCTGGTGTACCAGCAGTTCAAATCCGTGCTGCAGCAGAGCCCGGGAACCAGGACCCTGCTGCCCCTGAAGCTGCCGGAGGGCGGCGAAAAGGGCGATGTGATCTGCGAGCCGGACGAGAAGGCGGTGCTGGACCGTCTGGTGGAGCTGACGCTCCAGACCACGGTCCACGCGGCGCTGCTGGAGGGCCGCACCGGCGAGCATGCCGCCCGGATGACGGCCATGAGCTCTGCCTCGGACAATACGGACGAGCTGATTTCGAAGCTGACCCTGGAGCTGAACCACGCCCGCCAGGCCGCCATCACCACGGAGATCTCCGAGATCGTGGGCGGCGCCGCGGGTTGTACGGCGGCCTCTCCGGGAAGTGGACATACAACCCCTCAGTCATCCGGCGGACCGTAACACGCCAGATGACAGCTCCCCTTGCACAGGGGAGCTTATAAGGAGATACTATGGAACAAGCAATCGTAAAACGTGTGATCGGGCCGGTGGTGGACGTGCATTTTGCCTACGGGAACCTGCCGGAGCTGTATAACGCCATCGAAATCCGCCTGCCGGACCGGAAGGTGACTCTGGAGGTGGTGCAGCAGATCGGCGGCGGCGACGTGCGCTGCATCGCCCTGTCCTCTACCGACGGGATCTCCCGGGGCATGGAAGCCATCGACACCGGCGGCTCCATCACCATGCCCGTGGGCGAGGCCACCCTGGGGCGCATGTTCAACGTCACCGGCGAGCCCATCGACGGCAAGGGCCCGGTGGGGACCACCGAGCGTCTGCCCATCCACCGCAAGGCCCCCGGCTTTACCGAGATCCTGCCGGCCACCGAGCTGCTGGAGACCGGCATCAAGGTGGTGGACCTGCTGGCCCCCTACGCCCGAGGCGGCAAGATCGGCCTCTTCGGAGCCGCGAGGGCAACGACCTCTGGCACGAGATGAACGAGAGCGGCGTCATCAACAAGACGGCGCTGGTCTTCGGCCAGATGAACGAGCCCCCCGGAGCGCGTCTGCGGGTGCCCCTGTCCGGTCTGACCATCGCGGAGAACTTCCGTGACAAGAGCGGCCAGGACGTGCTGCTGTTCATCGACAATATCTTCCGCTTCACCCAGGCGGGCTCCGAGGTCTCGGCCCTGCTGGGGCGCATGCCCTCCGCCGTGGGCTATCAGCCCACCCTGGCCACCGAGATGGGCGACCTGCAGGAGCGCATCACCTCCACCCGCAACGGCTCCGTCACCTCGGTGCAGGCCATCTACGTGCCCGCCGACGACCTGACGGACCCGGCCCCGGCCACCGCCTTCGCCCACCTGGACGCCACCACGGTGCTCTCCCGCTCCATCGCGGAGCTGGGCATCTATCCGGCGGTGGACCCGCTGGAGTCCTCCTCCCGCATCCTGGAGCCGGGCATCCTGGGCAAGGAGCACTATGAGACCGCCAGGGCCGTCCAGCAGGTGCTGGAGCGCTACCGCCAGCTGCAGGACATCATCGCGGTCCTGGGCATGGACGAGCTGGGCGCGGAGGACCGGGCCATCGTGAACCGGGCCCGGCGCATCCAGCGCTTCCTGTCCCAGCCCTTCCACGTGGCGGAGAACTTCACCGGCATGGAGGGCCGCTATGTGCCTTTGCAGGAGACCATCAAGGGCTTCCAGGCCATCCTGGGCGGCGAGGTGGACGACCTGCCGGAGCAGGCCTTCCTGTTCTGCGGCAGCCTGGATGAGGTCATCGCCAAACGGGGGAGCTTCTGATGGACGCCATATCGCTGCATGTGCTCACCGCCGACGGTCCGGTGCTGGACCGGATGGTGGAGTCGGTGAATCTGCCCACGTCCTTCGGCTCCGTGGGTGTGCTCAGGGGCCACGCGCCCATGCTCTGCAACCTGGAAGAGGGGGTTCTCCGCTGCCGGAACAGCCAGGGGATCCTGCGGCTTTACATCGGCTCCGGGATCGCCAGCGTGGAGAAAAACGAGGTGAACGTGCTGGTTTCCGCCGCGAGGCTCCTGGACGAATAGAATACGATCCAAGTACTGCAGGCCGGCGCAAAAGCGCCGGCCTGCAGTCGTGCTGTCGACAAAGCCTGATGGCTTTGCCGACAGGAGGGACTTCAGCCTGCTGCGCGCACTCGCTTGCGGGGGACGCTCGCACACTTGCAGGCTGCAAAGTGTGTTTTCCGAGGTACACGCCCCCGGAAAACACGGATTGAACTTTATTTTTCGCCTTCCGAGGCGAAAAACTCGGTGAGACCTTTCTCTTGTCTCGACTTTATCTACAGTCTGTGACGGCCTCCCGTCGTGGGAAGGGGAAAAAGGACGCGGGGCGGGCGCGGCGATCCTCCGGGGCGGGACCTTTTTGCGCGCAGCCGGCTGCGGATATGCAAAGAAGAGATGCAGAAAAACATATAAACTGAAAATGTTGCACCGAAACAAAAGCAAAGTATTTATTTCTTCGTCACATTGTTGCTTAAAATAATGGTAATATGGGCAATTTGACGCATTGACGGACCCGGGAGACAATGGTAGAATGATAGTCGAAAAAAAGCTGCGTTTTTCACAGAAGAAAGTGTGAGGCAAATCCTATGAAAAAGATGAAAGTCCTGATCGGCAATTACGGCAGCGGCAAGACCGAGCTGGCCCTGAACTTCGCCTTTCGCGCGGCGGAGGCGGGGGAGCGGACGGAGCTGCTGGACCTGGACATGGTCAACACCTACTTCCGGCTCACCGAGCGGGGGAGGATGACCCGGATGAAAGAGATCCGCCTGGTATCCCCCAACTTCGCCTGCTCCGGTATCGAGACCCTGTCCCTGCCCGCCGAGGTGGCCTCCGCCTTCGCCATGGACTGGGACACCGTGATCTTCGACGTGGGCGGCGATGCGGTGGGCGCAACCGCCGTGGGCCGCTATCACGAGGACTTTATGGAGCTGGAGCCCGGCGCCCTGGAGGTGCTGAACGTGGTGAACACTCGGCGGCCTCTGGCGGGCACGGTGGAAAAGGTGCTGCACCTGCAGGAAGAGATGCAGATTCACTCCCGGCTGAAGATCACCGGCATGATCAACAACACCAACCTGGCCACCGCCACCACCACGGAGGAGCTGCGCCACGGCTACGAGATCCTGAAGGAGGTCTCCCGGCTCAGCGGCATCCCGGTGGCGTACACCAGCGGCAAGAAGGACATGCTGGACGCCTTCCTGGCCGAGGGCCACGACCCGCAGTACATTGGCCAGCCCCTGTATATCGGCACCTTTATGCAGCGCGACTGGGATTCCTGGATCCACGGCCTCAAATAGTGAACAGTTAAAAGAGAACAGGGAAAAGAGATGGTGTGCCGCTTCGCGGCACGGATTTGAATTCATCCCCGTAGGGGATTCCTCAACTGTTCACTGTTCACTGTTCTCCGTTCACTCCTGTCGTATTTCCCCGCATGGTGCGGTTATTATAGTCAATCCCCGAAAACATCAAAACATGCAGAAAAGAGGTAGTATCATGGTAAAAGTCATGATCAACGAGCTTCTGTGCAAGGGCTGCGGCCTGTGCGTCCGGGCTTGCCCCAAGGGCGTGCTGGCTCTGTCCAAAACGAAGCTCAACGCAAAAGGCTATCACCCGGCGGAACCCGTGAATCCGGAAGCCTGCATCGGCTGCGCGTCCTGCGCGCGCACCTGCCCCGATGTGGCCATTCGGATCGAGCGGGAGTAAGGAGGGAAAAACATGGCATTGACTCTTATGAAGGGCAGCGAAGCCATCGCCGAGGCCGCGATCCGCGCCGGCGCCCGCTTCTTCTTCGGCTACCCCATCACCCCGCAGACTGAGATCCCCGAGTACATGTCCGCCCGTATGCCTGAGATCGGCGGCTGCTTCCTGCAGGCCGAGAGCGAAGTGGCGGCCATCAACATGGTGTACGGCGCCGCCGGTACCGGCGAGCGTGTCATCACCTCCTCCTCCAGCCCCGGCGTGTCCCTGAAGCAGGAGGGCATCTCCTACATCGCCAGCGCCAAGCTGCCCTGCGTGATCCTGAACGTCATGCGCGGCGGCCCTGGTCTGGGCAGCATCCAGGCCTCCCAGGGCGACTATTTCCAGGCCACCAAGGGCGGCGGCAACGGCGACTACCACCTGCTGACCTACGCCCCCGCCTCCATTCAGGAAGCCATCGACATCATGATGTTCGCCTTCGACAAGGCGGAGAAGTACCGTGTGCCCGTGCTGTTCCTGGCTGACGGCATCATTGCCCAGATGATGGAGCCCGTGGAAATGCCCGAGATGGTGGACTTCAAGGTCGATCCCGAGAAGAAGCCCTGGGCCGCCACCGGCTGGAAGCCCGGCGACGATCCCGCCAAGCGCGCCGTCATCAACTCCCTGTACATCGAGACCGAGGCCCTGAGCGTGCACAACGAGAGCCTGCAGGCCACCTACCGGGAGATCGAGAAGAACGAGGTCATGTGGGAGAACTACAAGACCGACGACGCTGAGTTCGTCATCACCGCCTTCGGCACCGTCTCCCGTGTGGTCAAGTCCGCTGTGGACGAGCTGCGCGCCGAGGGTGTGAAGGTCGGTCTGTTCCGTCCCATCTCCGTGTGGCCCTTCCCCTCCGACGCTCTGCGCGAAACCGCTGTCCGCGACCAGGTCAAGGCCGTTCTGGATGTGGAGGTCAACGAAGGCCAGATGCTGGAGCGACGAGATCAAGCGGAAGATCCTCGAAATGAAGGAGGCTATGTAAATGTCTGTCGTATTTGAGAAAACCCAGCTCCTGACCGACAAGCCCTTCCACTATTGCCCCGGCTGCAACCACGGCATCATCCACCGCCTGGTGGCCGAGAGCATCGACGAGCTGGTCAAAGAGGGCAAGCTGGAGGCCGGCAACGTGATCGGCGTGGCCCCCGTCGGCTGCTCCGTCTTTGCCTATGACTACTTCAACTGTGATATGTTCGAGGCCGCCCACGGCCGCGCTCCCGCCGTTGCCACCGGCATCAAGCGCGCCAAGCCCAACACCCTGGTCTTCACCTATCAGGGCGATGGCGAGAAGATCGTCACCATCTTCGTCAACAACGCCATTTACGGCATGACCGGCGGCCAGATGGCCCCCACCACCCTGGTGGGCCAGAAGACCACCACCTCTCCTTACGGCCGTAAGGAAGAGTGGTGCGGCGCGCCCATCAAGATGTCCGAGATGCTGGCCGAAGTGCCCGGCGCCTACTTCATCCAGCGCTGCGCCGTGAACAACACCCCCAACATCATCAAGACCAAGGCCGCCATCAAGAAGGCCATGCAGTATCAGCTGGAGGGCAAGGGCTTCTGCATGATCGAGGTCCTGTCCACCTGCCCCACCAACTGGGGCCTGAACCCGGTGGAAGCCATGAAGTGGCTGGAAGAGAACATGATTCCTTACTACCCGCTGGGTGTGAAGAAAGACAAGGGGGCTGACGCAAAATGACGAAACAGTATATTTTTGCAGGCTTCGGCGGTCAGGGCATGCTCCTGATCGGCAAGTTCCTGGCCATGGCCAGCATGCTGGAGGGCAAGCACGTCTCCTGGCTGCCCTCCTACGGCCCTGAGATGCGCGGCGGCACGGCCAACTGCTCCGTCACCGTCAGCGACGAGCCCGTCGCCTCCCCCATGGTGGAGAAGGCCGACGCCATCATCGCCATGAACCGTCCTTCCCTGGACAAGTTTGAGAGCCATGTGAAGCCCGGCGGCGTGCTGGTCATCAACAGCTCCATCATCGACCGTAAGGCCGTGCGGGACGACATCACCGTCGTCTACTGCGACGCCAACAAGATCGCGGAGGAAGTGGGCAACCCCAAGGGCGCCAACGTGGCCATCCTGGGCGCGCTGATGGAGAAGGACCCCGCCTGCAGCACCGAGAGCATGATCGAGGCCATCCGCATCGAGCTGGGCGAGCGCAAGGCCCGGTTCCTGGAGGGCAACAAGAAGGCCCTCTTCGCCGGCATGGAGGCCGCCAAGTAAGCACAGTTTTCCAATTTATGAAAAAGAGGCAGATCTTGCGATCTGCCTCTTTTTCTGTGCTGTTTTGAACGGGGAAAGCGGTTGCCGAGGGACGGCGCTGTATGCTGATACCTGATAGAAAGATCGGTAAAGATTTCCGAGCAGAATTTGCGCCAGACGAGGCGAAGGCCGCAGAGCATAATGGAGATATATGGTCAAGGACTTCAACGAAGCTTGGCACGAATTCTGCCGGAAAGATTCCAAGATTTCTATCAGATATCAGCATCATTTATGCTCGGCGATCAGGTCCGTCAGCATTTTCAGCAGCCTGTCCGCGGGGATGCCGCTGAGACGGCTGGCATCCTTCACGGTCATGCGCCGGGCCATGAAGCGGGAAGCCGGGTTGTCCATGGATTTGAGCTCCGGATAGCGCTTGGGCAGCTCCTGCTCCAGCCAGGGGTGTTCGTCCAGGATCTTGCCGAGCTTGGTCTTTTCATCGTAATTCATGGGAAAGCCTCCTTCTGTGATGTTCCGTTCCTATTCTATCACAGATCCGGGCGGAGAGGGAAGTGTTTTCGTTGTATTCTCCGCGCTTTTATGATAGAATCGGGAAAAACGACGCGGAGGCGGCCTATGAAAAGCGAACGCAGCTATCCCAAGTGCATCATCTCCTCCAAGGGGGCCGACTGGGTCAAGGCCGGGCACCCCTGGATCTACGAGGGCGAGGTGGTCCGCCGGGAGGGGGACTGCCTCAACGGCGGGCTGGTCGACGCCTTCAGCGGCAAGGGGACCTACCTGGGCACCGGCTTTCTCAGCGCGCAGAGCAAGATCCGGGTACGGCTGCTCTCCCGCAACGCCAACGACAGCTTTGACGCCGCTTTCTGGAAGCGGCGCATCCAGTACGCCTGGAACTACCGCAAGGCCGTCATGGACGGGCAGACCGACTGCTGCCGGCTCATCTTCGGCGAGGCCGACGGCTTCCCGGGTTTGACGGTGGATCGCTTCCACGATATTCTGGTTACGCAGACGCTCTCGGTGGGGATCGAGACGCGGAAAAATATTATTTTTCCGCTGCTGGTGGAGGTTCTGCGGGAGGACGGGCAGGAGATCCGCGGCCTCTTCGAGCGCAACGACGCGGCCATCCGGGAGCTGGAGGGCCTGGCCCAGGGCAAGGGCTGGTATCCGCTGCCGGGGCTTGAGACGCCGGAGAGCCCCGTCACGGAGATCTGTGAGAACGGGATCTTCTACCGGGTGGACGTGGAAAACGGCCAGAAGACCGGCTTCTTCCTGGACCAGAAATTCAACCGTCAGGCGGTGGCGCGGCTGGCCAGAGGCCGCCGGGTGCTGGACTGCTTCACCCACACCGGCTCCTTCGCCCTGAACGCCGCCAGGGGCGGGGCGGAGTACGTGGAGGGCTGGGACATCTCCGCCGCCGCGGTGGAGATGGCGAAGGAAAACGCCCGGCGCAACGGCCTGGAGCACATCGCGGACTTCCAGCAGCACGACGTGTTCGACCGGCTCACGGAGCTTTCGGAGCGTGCCCACAAGCCCTTCGACTTTATCATCCTGGACCCGCCGGCCTTTACCAAGTCCCGCAAGACCGCCGACCGGGCCGAGCGGGGCTATCGGGAGATCAACTACCTGGCCATGAAGCTGCTGCCGAGAGGCGGCTATCTGGCCACGGCCTCCTGCAGCCACTTCATGCCCAATGAGCGCTTCGTGCAGATGCTCCGCACCGCCGCCCGGGACGCCAATGTCCAGCTGCGGCAGATCGAGGTCCGCCAGCAGGGGCCGGACCACCCCATCCTCTGGAACGTGCCGGAGACGGATTATCTGAAGTTCTATCTGTTCCAGGTGGTCTGAGGGGGCATAGTTCGTAGTTCGCAGTTCGCAGAAGCGCCCCGGGGAGACCCGGGGCGCTGAGACTGTAGACAACCGAAAAGTCTGTCATTGCGAGACAGTGCGCACACTGTCGTGGCGATCCGGCCTCTTCGGCAACGGAGCTGTCGGGGCGATTTTGAGTATTTGCGAGTATTTCGGAGTATTTGCGAGAATTTGAGAGATCACAGGGAACATTTTCCGGCCTGCCGCGTCTGAATAAGCGCAAGACAAAATAGACGGGAGGAGGTTGGGATATGTTTATTTTGATTCTTGGAACGATTGCGGCTGTGGTCCTTTACATCGTTTTGGGCCTGAAGCCGGAGACCGCGCCTGTGACCGACGCCCGGGGGAACACGGTGCAGAAAAAGACCGGGCAAGTCAGCTGGAAGCGGCGGCCCGCCCAGCTCGCAGCGCTGTTTGTGCTGCTGGCGGCTCTGGCCCTGGGCAGCGTTACCGTGGTGCCCACGGGCTACACCGGCATCATCACCACCTTCGGCAGGGTGGAGCAGCGGACCCTGTCCGCCGGCGCCCATCTGATCCTGCCCTGGCAGGAGGTCGTGAAGATGGATAACCGTACCCAGAAGGTGCAGATCACTACCCAGGCCTTTTCCAGCGACATCCAGCAGGTGGATCTGCAGCTGTCGGTGAACTACTGCATCGACCAAGAGACCGCCCAGGAGCTCTATCGCACCGTGGGCGTGGGCTATTACGACAACGTGATGTACCCCCGGATCCTGGAGAACACCAAGGCCGTGTTTTCCCAGTACTCCGCCGAAAACCTGATCGCCATGCGCAACGCCCTGTCGGATATGATTGCGGCCAACACCGCCGAGGACATGAAGCCCTACGGCATCACCATCGTGTCCATCGCCATCGAGGACATCGACTTTACCGACGCCTTCACCGCCGCCGTGGAGGCCAAGCAGGTGGCGGCCCAGAACAAGCTCACCGCCGAAACCGAGCAGGCCCAGAAGACCATGGAGGAAGAGGCCCTGGCCCGCCGGGCCATCATCGCCGCCAACGCCGAGGCCGAGAAGGCCGTCATCGCCGCCAACGCCGAGCTGGAGGTGGTGAAGATCCAGGCGGAGGCCGCGCTGTACGCCGGCGAGAAGGAGGCGGAGATGAACAAGAGGATCTCCGAGTCCCTTACCGCCGACCTGATCCGCTACTACTGGATCAAGCAGTGGAACGGCATGCTGCCCAGCACGGTCCTGGGCGAGGGCATGAGCACCATCATCGACCTGACCGAGTGACAACAGCATCACATCCCACGCAACCCACGCAAACAGCGCCCCGGGGAGACCCGGGACGCTGCCTTTATAGAGAAGGAAAAAGATCCTTCGACTCGCTTCGCTCGCTCAGGATGACAGGGGAGCGCGCACCCGCCTGGGACGAGAACGTAGGGGAGGGGCTTGCCCCTCCCGCCGTCTCGCACCGACGCGTTGTCCCGCGTCCGTAGGGGTGACCCTTGCGGTCGCCCGCCGTTGCCCCCACGCGATGCGTGATCTGCGGCGCGATGAGGGCATCGCGCCCTACGCGGGTTGACCAAACCGCGCCGTGGGGGCGGCTCAGCTCAGGGGGAGGCGGACGGTGAAGATAATGGTCCCGCCCTCGCAGGCGGCGCTGATGCTGCCCTTGTGCAGCTGCACGATGGCCTGGGCCGCGGAGAGGCCGATGCCGTAGCCCCCGGTCTCCCGGCTGCGGGATTCGTCCGCCCGGTAGAAGCGGTCGAAGAGCTGCTCCGGCTGCTCGATGGGCTGGGCGAGGCTGTTCCTGATGCGCAGCACCGCCTTGTCCTCTTTCGTGAGGGAGAGGCGCAGCTCGCCCTCCTCGGGGCAGTATTTCACGGCGTTGTCCAGCAGGATGCTCAGCAACTGCCGCATCTGCTGCTCGCTGGCGGGCAGGCGCAGCGTATCGGCGATGTCCGCCTGCAGACGCAGCCTCTTCAGCTCCGCCGGGGCCCGGAAGCTCTCCCAGGCCTCTTTCGTCAGGGCCGAGAAGTCCAGCACCTTCCGGTCCGGGGGCGCTGCCGTCTCGTCAAAGCGGGCCAGGGTCAGCAGATTGCCGGTCAGGTCCGTCAGCCGCCGGACCTGGGCGCGGATGTTGCGGCTGTATTTGTTCTCCCCGCCCATCAGCTCCATGGCCTCGGTGTTGGCCTGGATGATGGCCAGGGGCGTCTTCAGCTCGTGCCCCGCGTCGGTGACGAAGCGGCGCTGCCGCTCCATGTTCTCGGCGATGGGGCGGATGGCCTTTTTGCTCAGCGCCCGGACCAGCAGCAGCATGGCAAACCAGGCGGCCAGCCCGCCCAGACCGGAGATCGCGCCCACCCGCAGCAGCTCCCGGAGCTGGCGGCTCTCATCCAGAAAGACCACGGTTTTGCAGTCCTTGGCGGGACTCACCACCTGATAGCGCAGCGCGCCGATGCGGCCGCTGCCCTTTCCGGAGGAGAGGGCCTGCCGGGCCAGAGCCAGGGCCTCCTCCTCGCTGAGATCGGCGATGCGGGTCAGGTCCAGGCTGCGGAGCTCGCCCTCCTCGTCAAAGCGGACGGTGAAGGTCAGGGCGCTCATCCGGTCCCCGGCGTCCGGCCCCCGGCGGAAAAGACCGCCGCCCGGGTCCTCGCCAAGAGGGGGCATGCCGCCCTCCCCGGGGACAAAGCCGCCCTCGCTCGGAGAAGCGATCTGGGGCGCGGGACCGAAGTCCTCCAGCGCGGCCAGGTTTTTCAGCAGCTCCGCGCTGTCCGCGCGGGCGGAGACGGCGTTGATGAGGTTGATGCCGCCCAGCAGCAGCACCAGCAGCACCGTGACCGCGATCATGGCGGTGACGGTGAATTTTTTTTGCAGCGTCCGGATCATTTGGGTTCCTCCAGGGTGTAGCCGATGCCGCGGCGGGCCTTGATCTCCACCCGGGAGCCCAGGGCGGCCAGGCGCTTGCGCAGGTAGCTGAGATAGACCCAGACCACGCCTACATCCGCCTCGGTCTCGTAGCCCCAGACCTTCACCAGCATGTCCTCCGTGCTGAGACAGCGGCCCCGGTTCAGCATCAGCAGCTCCATCAGCTTGTACTCCAGCTTGGGCAGCACTGCCGCGTTTCCGCCGCAGCGCAGCTCCGCCGTCTGCTGGTTCAGCTCCAGATCCCCGCAGCGCAGCACCGTGGGGGTGAACTCCTCCCGCCGGCGCAGCATGGCCCGCACCCGGGCCAGCAGCTCGCCCATGGCGAAGGGCTTGGTCAGATAATCGTCCGCCCCCAGGTCCAGACCCTCGATCCGGTCCTCCACCTCGGCCTTGGCGGTCAGCAGCAGCACCGGCGTGCGGCAGCCCTCGGCCCGGAGCTGCCGCAGCACCTCCAGCCCGCTCTTTTTCGGCATCATCACGTCCAGGATAATGCCGTCGTATTCCTCGCTGTGGGCGTAATCCAGGGCGTCCGCCCCGTCGTGCACCGTGTCCACGTTGAACTTGTGATAGTTGAGAACGTCGGTCACGGCCTCGGCCATGGCCCGCTCGTCCTCCGCGTACAGGATCTTCATGCGATCCCCTCCCAGATAGACTGATAGGGACGATGAACGCCATCGTCCCTATCCTGTGCGTTTCAGCCCTGGCCCTTCAGATAATCCTGAATGGAGGCCAGGACCACGTCCACGTCCAGCCCGTGGACGGCGCAGGCCTCTTCCAGAGACTCCCCGATGGAGGAGGGGCAGCCCACGCAGTGCATGCCCGCCTGCATCAGCACATAGGCGATGCCCATGTCGTATTCCAGCATGGCGCCCATGGTGGTTTCCTTGGTGATTTCCATGTGTGCGGTTCCTTTCGTTTCTTGATGGCGCGGCCTGTTCCGCCGGAAAAGCGTGGCCGATTCAGCAGGAAACATTATAGCAGTTTTCCGACAAAAATCAAGAGGGACAGAAAGCGGGGAGAACAGAAAAAACTCCCGAAAATCAAGGAAAAACACGAAGGGAATCAACAATTTACTGTTGCAAAGCGGCGAAGAATATGATAAAATAAGCAAAAATTGAGCGCAACCAAATCACATTTGACATAAACTGGAAGCAATGGCAAATACTGGTTTTTCGGAGCGTTATGGGGAGGCTTCTTTTGTGTATCTGACAAAAAATGAACTGGAAATCATGGACGTGCTGTGGGAACAGAAACGTCCCCTTTCCCGGGGTGAGCTGCTGGCACTGCCGGAAAAGAAAACCTGGATGGACAGCTCCATCCACATCCTTCTCAACAGCCTTCTGCGGAAGGGAGCGATCCGGGAAGCCGGTTATGCCAAGTGCGGCAAGACCAGCGGCCGGGTCTATGAGGCGGCGCTGAGCTGCGCGGAGTATTACGTGACCACGCTGGATTCCACCCGGATGCAGCCCGGAGCGGCGGAGTTGATGGAGGCCTACCTGGCGGCGAAGCCGCTGGACGAGGCCAATCGACAGAAGATCCTGGCGCTGCTGAGCGAGACAAGAGAATAAACGAGCGAGACAGGCAAGGGCCCCCGGCGTTCGGCCGGGGTGTTCATGGGATCGTGTGCAGGCAGGACGGGCATAGTTCAGACTATGTCGGTCCTGCTTTCTCTCATGCGGGCAAAAGGGGCATAAAAGGAGCTGCAGCCATGTAGGGTCATGCTGCAGCTCCCGTTTTTCGTTCTGTTTTTTGCTGTATTAGAATCCGATAGAAGGGTATTTCAGCTTGAAAGAACTCTTGTCCATCTCAAAATAATCTCTGAACATGCCGATGAATTTGTAAGAGTAGAACAAAGCTACGAACGCAGCCGCTCCGCCGATCTCACTTCCGTTGATAAGGCCCCAGTAATCAAGAGGCTGCCCATGTATGGCAATGCTTCCGGCCCTGGAGTAATCAGCCAGGCATTCCCCGTCAAGGATGATCCTGTTTGGATCACTGCCTTTATAAAAATAGATCAATTCATTGCCGACAAGCCCAATCAACCGATTAGACGGATAATCAAATACTTTGGAGCCGTAAGGAGTGCTTGGCGTCGTCTCATAGGTACCGAGGATTTCTTTCCCATCGCTATAGTCTATGAATATTTTCCCGTTTTCATAGTCGACAAAGAAGGATTCTTCGCCCGGGCCCTTTGTAAAACCAATCTGGCGAAGATGTTTCCCGTCGGCTTCCTTTTTGACTACAACGGTGATATAGCCTTTGTCAGCAGAATTGTCGATCATAATGAAACCTCCTGAAGTTTTATTTTTTTTCTAAGCCGATGATTTGAGATTCAGATCATCAGCCAACCGGTCCTTTGCTGAAACGCGCCTGCGGCATGAAGCTCATCTGCCGATCCGTTCAGAGGGGATAATCCCGGAAAGCATTCTACAGCCGTGAAATGCGTATTCACCGATGTGCATCAGATTTCTCGGCAAATGAATCGACGCAAGGTTATAGCAATCGCAAAAAGCATCGTCTCCGAGGCTTGTGATCCATTCGGGCAGCGTAACAGATCTTAAACCGCTGCAGCTGTAAAACGTGGAATTCTTTATCTCGGTGATTCTCGGCGGAAGCACTATGCTCCAGAATGGATCACAACCGGAAAACGCCCCGGCGTCGATCTCTGTTGCTGTCAGAGGAATCGTGATATCCTTAAGAAAAACTGTCGATAACGATCCTAAATCGTTTCTGTCTTGTGTTTCCTCCTGTTCATTTGTTGATATGGGGTTTTCCGCGTCTTTTCCGACTGTCTGTACACATAGCAATCATAGCACAAGAATGTTTCGACAGCAATACCGCTTTTCAACTGTCTTATCCCATTCCCGAGGGCTCTTGCTGTGCGGCGCTGAATTATACGCTCCGGTGGAAACTGCCTGAGCATCGGGGGCGGGCGACCGCAAGGGTCGCCCCTACGGGCGTGGGCGGGACGTGGTTGCGGGACGGCGGGCGCTTCGTGAAGCACCCCTACGGCGGAGACCGGTCGACCCGCGTAGGGCGCGATGCAGCCATCGCGCCGCGGATCATGCACGCGGGGGACAAGAGCGGGCGACCAAAGGTCGCCCCTACGGGGCGGGACGGAAGGGGAAAACGGATTGCCACACCAGTGACATCGGTCACTGGTTCGCAATGACAGGACAGGGGAAGCAAGACGGGGCAACGGGCGATTCGTGAATCGCCCCTACGGGCGAGGGACGGCGAATCCGGATTTTTCCGATCTTAGTATTACGAACTACGAACTACAGTCTACGAACTACAGTCTACGAACTACGAACTACGAACTGCGAACTGCGAACTACGAACGAAAACTGTACGCTCCGGCGGGGGCTGTCTAAACATCGGGACGGGGCAATTCCGGCGGGTGTCAAAAATGCCTCGCTCTTTTTTTGCAATTTGCACCAAATTTCCCGGAAGGCAGGTTTTCCCGGCGTTTTTCTTGCATAATCGCTTGCGCTGTGCTAAAATACTATCAAGTATGCATAGTGGGAGTAGTACGCTCATTTTTGCAAAACTGCACTTTCCGAGGGGGGACGCACATGGAAAATAAAGCCAAGATCATTATGGTCGCCGGGAAGGGCGGCGTCGGAAAGACGTCGATCTGCGCCTGCATCGTGAGGCTGCTTGCCGAGAACTATCCCGACAAGAAGATCCTCGCCATCGACGCAGACCCTGCCGTGGGACTGAGCGTTGCTCTTGGCGTGGACGTGAAGCTGACGCTGGATGATATCCGGATGAGCATCGTGGACAGCGTGGAGAACGGCGAGACCCGGGAGGCCCTGGAGCTTCTCAGCGAGGCCCGCTTCCGCATTTTCGACGCGCTGGTGGAGATGCCCGGTTTCGCTTTTCTGGCCATCGGACGGCCGGAGAGCTCCGGCTGCTACTGCAAGGTCAATTCCTATTTGAAGGAAGTCATCGGCATCCTGGCCAACAGTTTTGACTTCGTGGTCATCGACGGCGAGGCCGGGATCGAACAAATCCAGCGCCGCGTGATGGAGAAGGTCACCCACCTGCTGCTGATCACCGATCAGAGCAAGAAGGGCGGCCAGGTCATCACCACCATCAAGGGTGTGGCGGACGATCTGATCTCTTACGAGCGGATCGGCGCCATCATCAACCGGGTCACCAACCCCGAGCTGGTTCCGCTCACGGAGGTGCCCGGCGTGGAGATCCTCACAGCGATCCCCGCGGACAGCGCTTTTGCCGCCAACGACATCAGAGGCAGGAGCGTTATGGAGCTGCCCGCGGATTCCTCCATGCTCAAGGGAGTGCAGGAAGCGCTCCGGAAAATAGAAATTCTTTGAAGAAGAGGTGTAACATTTGAAAGATCTTAAGCATCTGATCTACTTCGAACGTCTGCTTGAGAACGCCGACAATGAGCTTGTGGAAAAGGCCAAGGCGGAGGGCGGTATCTGCCTGGGCTATACCTGCTTCCACATCCCCGAGGTCCTGCTCAATGTGGACAACTGCTTCTCCGCCAGACTGCGCGCTCCCAACACCGGCTCCATCGATATCGCCACCTACTACATGTCCAACTACACCTGCGAGTATGCCCGCGCCCTGCTGGAGCGCGCCATCGAGGGCGGCTACCAGTTCCTGGACGCTCTGATCGGCGTGGACGCCTGCTCCATGATGAATCGCTCCATGGAGCACTTCGAGATCCTGCAGGTCAACGACAATCCCCATTTCTTCGTTACCCACACGGATATGCCCTTCAAGATCACCGATTACACCGTCAAGGCCTATGTACAGCAGATGCGGGCCCATGTGCTGGGCCGGATCCACGAGGTCTTCGGCGCCGACGTCTCCGACGCTTCCATCCGCAAGGCTGTCGACGAGCACAACGAGGTCTGCAAGATCATCTCCGAGATCCGCGAGATGCGCAAGGCCGAGAATCCCGTCATCACCGGCTATGAGTTCCACGTGCTGAACCTGGTGACTTACACCTGCCCCAAGGCTCTGATCCTGCCCTACCTGCGGGAGACCCTGGAGGAGCTGAAGACCCGCGAGCCCGATGTGAGGAGCCCCTTCCGCGCCCGTGTGGCCATCGTCGGCTCTGAGATCGACGATCCCAGCCTGACCAAGCTCATCGAGGGCTGTGGTGCCCTGGTGGTATCCGACCGCTACTGCTTCGGCTCTACTCCCGGCCGCGAGGTCATTGAGCTCAACGACGAGGAGGACGTTCTGACCCAGATCTGCCGCCACTACATGGAGGTCTCCGAGTGCGCCCGCTACATCTCCGACGAGAAGGTGATGCAGCGCCGCGAGACCGCCGACCGCCTGGCCAAGGAGTTCAACGCAGAAGGCATCATCTACGAGCAGATGAAGTACTGCGACTACTGGGGCTTCGAGCGCGCCCTGGTCAGCCACATTATGCACGACGAATACGGCTGGCCCGTCCTCTCCATCGACCGTCTGTACAACAACGGCAACTCCGGCCAGCTGCGCACCCGCGTGCAGGCCTTTGTGGAGTCCCTGGAGATCAAGCGCATTCATAAAGAGGAGGGTAAAGCATAATGGCAAAGGTACAATACCCCAATCCTAAATTCTGGAAAGCCAAAGACAACATCGAGTGGAAGAAGCAGGGCGAGAACGCCAAGGAAGTCCTGGGCATCTTTGGCCAGATGCTGAAAGAGACCGACTGGAAGGCTTTCGGCAAGAGCGCCATCGACGGCTGCAAGGCCGATATCGAGCGCATCAAGGGTGAGTATAAGGACTTCATGGCCCTGGACAAGAGTGAAAAGTGGGACCGCGTTGTAAACGGCGAGCGCAGCCTGGGCCGTCTGTACCGCAAGGGCGCCATGGCCACCGTCCGCCGCGAGTGCTCATGACCTTCTCCAAGGACCTGATCCCCGCCATGAACAGCGCGCTGTGGTACCGCTGGATGATCTCCTACTTCTGCTGCCACGGCTTTATGGACAAGAATATCCTGGGTCTGCGCGGCTCCAACCTGCGCATGAGCCATGAGGTTACCTTCCAGATCTTCCGCTACGTGGCGGAGAACCTGGTGTTCCTCTCCAAGGCCGACCGGAAGAACGGCAACAGCGAGGAGCTGAACAAGATGCTCTTCACCTTTGACGAAATGACCATGGGCCAGATCGCCGCCGGCTTCCCCGACCTGCTTGCCATCCCGCACCAGCTGCTGCCCATGTTCCTGGTCTCCGAGATCGACCAGCTGGTCTGCATCCCCTACATTGACGCCGTTGAGAGCTACGGCCTGCCCTCCGACACCTGCCCGGTGCCTTCTTCCGAGTGCGGCGCCCTGGTCATCAACGCCCTGCCCGACATGGGCTCTCTGTTCATCTCCAGCTCCATGCCCTGCGACGGCTCCACCATGGCCTCCTCCTACTTTGCCCGCCGCTTCCCCAACATCCCCGTGTTCCACCTCTGCTTCCCCGTGCGTTATCTGGATGATGAGAACACTGTGCAGTTCGCCGCCGAGGACATCAAGGCCTGCATCAAGGCCATCGAAGACGCCACCGGCGCCAAGTGGAACTGGGATGCCTACTTCGCCTGCATGAAGCGCTTCAACCAGGAGACCGACCTGGAGCTCCAGAAGTGGGAGATCAACAAATCCGCCTACCCGCAGTTCATCGGACCGAGCTACGAGCTCTTCCGCAAGTGGAACTACGAGATGGACGGCGGCATCGACCCCCGCGTCCTGCCCTCCATGGAGAAGGTCAACAAGATGCTGCAGAAGGCCTACGAGCGCCGCGAGACCGCATGGCCCGCCCGCAAGATGCGCTACCGCGCCATCGTGTGGTCCTGCCCGGCCCACTACTACGCCAACTTCTCCAACTGGCTGGCCAACTGCTGGGGCATCAACGTCCTG